>NZ_JBSICG010000012.1:0-145851 GCF_056156645.1 Enterobacter sp. Li2LvB3
CGTCTAGTTGAGTCTAATCCATAACGTATTTGGAAGACAAATGCGTTGTCTCTAAAGACTTTTTTGACAACCCGACGTAAAACACATGAAAGATAAATCATGTGTAATGGAACAGACACGCTCAGATAATTATGCTCCCGCAAAGAATATATCCTGCATCGTTCACTAAATTTGAAAGAAATTACCCATGTAATTTTTAATGAAGCATTTCTTTTTCCTTAGAAAAAACCAGGAATATTTATTAACTAACTATACTCAAATGGCCTTCCTTATGAACGGAGTTCCTGTTATGCACAAAAGTGTTCCCTTTAAAAGGACAATGATTGCCAGTGTGCTTTCGTTAGCTGCTGGTGCTGTGTCCACTGTTCATGCTGCACCGGCGACATCTACCGCACCGGAAAATGCGCCAAAACAAGACTCATCAAAGCCAAATATCGTTGTTATTTTCGGTGATGATATCGGTTACTGGAACCTGAGTACTTATAACCAGGGCACCATGGGATATAAAACCCCGAATATCGATAGCATTGCGGCTGAAGGTGCCAAATTTACCTCTTACTACGCTGAACAAAGCTCCACTGCGGGACGTTCTTCATTCATTACCGGGCAAATGCCGTTCCGCACCGGGATGAGTAAAGTTGGGATGCCAGGTGCACCGCAAGGGTTGCAGAAAGAAGACCCAACCATTGCAAATGTCCTGAAGCAGCTGGGCTATGCAACCGGTCAGTTTGGTAAAAACCACCTCGGCGATCGTGACGAGTTTCTGCCAACCGCACATGGCTTTGATGAGTTCATGGGGAATCTTTACCACCTGAACGCAGAAGAAGAGCCAGAAAACCCGGACTATCCGAAAGATCCGGCCTTCCGTAAAGAGTTTGGTCCTCGCGGCGTCATTAAGAGTACTGCTGACGGCAAGATTGAAGATACCGGCCCGTTAACCGTCCAGCGTATGAAAACCGTGGACGAAGAGACTCTCGCGGCCAACAACGACTTTATGGAGCGTCAGGTTAAAGCAGGTAAACCGTTCTTCACCTGGTTTAACACCACGCGTATGCACAATAAAACCCACCTTAAGGACGGGAGCATTGGTGCTACGGGGTTGGGAACCTATGCAGACGGCATGGTTGAACATGACAAGATGATCGGTGAAGTGCTGCAGAAGATTAAAGATCTTGGCATCGAGGACAATACCATTCTTGTCTATACCACCGACAACGGCCCGATGACGGCAACCTGGCCGGATGCCGGTGAAACGCCATTCCGTGGTGAGAAAAACACTGGCTGGGAAGGTGGTTTCCGCGTGCCGGCTATGATCCGTTGGCCTGGGCATGTGAAACCCGGCACGATTATAGATGGTATTTTTGGCAGTAATGACTGGTTCCCTACCCTCGTTGCTGCGGCCGGCGATCCGAACATTAAAACAGAGCTGTTAAAAGGCTATAAGACACCATCGATTACCTACAAGGTTCATCTGGACGGCTACAACCAGCTCGATTACCTCCAGGGCAGTGGTCCGAATCAGCGTAAAGAGTTCTTCTACTGGAGCGATGACGGCGATCTGCTGGCTATGCGCTATGACCGCTGGAAAGTTCACTTTATGATTCAGGAACATACTGGACTTGATCTGTGGAAGTATCCATTCACCAAACTGCGTACGCCGTTGATCTTCGATCTGGAAGCGGATCCACTGGAAAAAGGCAGTGATGGTATGGGCTACAACGCCTGGTTCTACGACCGCCTCTTCCTGATGGGCGGTGCGCAGAAATATGCAAAAGAGATGCTGGCGACCTTTAAGGACTTCCCGCCGCGTCAGAAACCAGGTTCATTCACTATCTCTGATGCATCAGCCATGCTTGAGCAAGGATCTAACATCAATAAATGATGACGGATTTAGGGCAGGTTGCGTAGGCAATCTGCCCTTTTCAACACGATGAATACATGCATTTTCTGCCATTTCTTTCCAGGGGTCTGCCATGAAGTACAGCACTACGTTACCTGTTAAAGCGCTTCCGTCGGCGGAAAAATATGACGGTAAAGGCCCGGAATACAAGCGCCGTTTTCATGTTATGGCGAAACCAACAGGTTCAACCTGCAACCTCGACTGCTCATACTGCTTCTATCTGCACAAAGAAGAGTTACTGCACCAGGATAGACATACCGGGATGAGCGATGAGGTGCTCGAAAACTTTATTCGTCAGTACATTGATGGACAGGATGGCGATCAGGTGGTCTTTTCCTGGCAAGGTGGCGAACCCACCCTGATGGGGCTCGAATTTTTTGAGAAGGTAGTTAAATTCCAGAAGCAGTATCAAAAGCCTGGTCAGCGCGTCGAAAACGATCTACAAACCAATGGCGTGTTACTGAATGACAAATGGGCTGAATTTCTAAAAGAACATAAATTTCTTGTGGGACTTTCCATTGATGGCCCGCGGGAACTGCATGACTGCTATCGCGTGACGCGAAGCGGAAAACCGACCTTTGATAAGGTGATGAAAGGTGCAGAAGCCCTGAAAAATCACGGCGTGCCGTTTAACGCATTGGTCACGGTAAACCGCACCAATGCGCGTTTCCCACTTGAAGTCTATCGCTTTGTTACGCGCGAACTGGGCGCCACTTACGTACAGTTTAACCCCTGCGTGGAGCCTGTAGATTTCAAACAAACTGCACCGCAGTTCTGGCAGGATGATTCCATTCCGGTCACCGGTAGCCGTCGTGCCCGCCCAGGCGATCTTGATTCCATTGTTACTGACTGGTCGGTCGACCCTGACGACTGGGGCCGTTTCCTGATTGCCGTGTTTGAAGAATGGGTCAATAACGACCTGGGCCGCGTTCAGGTCAACCTGTTTGAAACCGCCGTCGCCCAGACGATGGGGATGCCTGCGCAAATCTGTACTCACTCTGAGTTCTGCGGTAAGGGACTGGCTGTCGAAAAAAATGGTGATATCTATTCCTGCGATCACTACGTCTACCCGGAATACCAGATTGGCAATATTGAACATGCTCAGCTTTCGCATCTGGCCTTCTCCGAGCGGCAAAAAGCCTTTGGGATGGGCAAACGCGATACATTGCCATCCTACTGTAAAGAGTGCCCTTACCTGAATCTGTGCTGGGGTGAATGCCCCAAAAACCGCATTGTTCGCTCACCGGATGGCGAACTGGGTTTGAACTATCTGTGCCCCGGAATAAAAGCCTTCTTTAACTACGCCGAACCCATTCTTGTGGGCATATCGACCTTACTGAAACGTGATTTTTCAGGATTACGCCGATGATAAACCGAGAAAAGTTATTGCAACTTGAGCAACGGATGAACGAGCAGGTTCTGGGACAGGAAGAGCTGGTACGCATGTTGATCATCGCCCTGCTTTGCGACGGTCATGTGCTACTTGAAGGTCTTCCTGGCCTTGCAAAAACACGTGCCGTACGCGAACTGGCGCGTCACGTTGAAGGCGATTATCGCCGGATCCAGTTTACGCCGGACCTGCTTCCTTCCGACATTACCGGCAGCGAGATTTATCAGCAAAATGCCACCCGCGAAGAAGACCAGTTCCGGTTCCGCCCCGGGCCTGTTTTCGGCAATATCATTCTGGCCGATGAAATCAACCGTGCCTCAGCGCGAGTGCAGTCTGCCCTGCTTGAAGCCATGGAAGAACGTCACGTCACCGTTGCAGGAAAAACATGGCCCCTTCCCGGCGTCTTTATGGTTCTTGCCACGCAAAACCCCGTCGACCAGGAAGGGACATGGCCGTTGCCCGAGGCCCAGTTGGATCGCTTCCTGATGAAAGTACTGGTGAATTATCCGTCGAAAGAAAATGAACGCAAAGTCATGCAACTCGTCCGTGCTGAACAGCAGCAAAAATATCAACAGCAGGCGGACTCCTCTTCACCTGACGCCACGCAAGCAGAAACATTACAGCTTTCCCGGAAAGAGATTACTGAATGCTGGCAGGCTATTTCTGCCATTCACGTAGCGCCAACGGTTGAACACTACATAGTTAATCTGGTGGATTTAAGCCGTCATCCTCAGGCCGTCAGCGATACGCTGGCCGGCTATATTACCTTTGGTATCAGTCCGCGTGGCACGCTGGCACTCGAACGCTGTGGCCGTGCGCAGGCGTGGCTTGAAGGCCGGGATGCGGTGTTACCGGAAGATATCAAGAAGATTGCGCCCGCAGTATTACGCCACCGCTTGATGTTGAGCTATCAGGCCAATGCAGATAACTGCACGCCTGATGACGCCGTACGGATGTTGCTTGATGCAGTGGTGGCGTAATGAGCGGAGCTGTGCGTATTGAACGTGATGAGTTGCTTAAACTTGCCACCGCCGCGCGGGCGATAGCCAATCCTCCCGGACAAATCCCTCCAGGGGCACTGGCGGGAGAGCGTGTCTCGCGCCAGCAAGGGCGTGGTATGAACTTTGACAGTCTGCGACGTTATCAGCCCGGCGACGATGTCCGGTTGATTGACTGGCAGGCGACCGCCCGAATGCGCTCCCCGTGGATCCGGCTTTACAACGAAGAGAAAGAGCGCCCGGTTTATTTGTTAGTTGATCAACGCCGCGACATGTTTTTTTCGACGCGAGTACAAACCAAATCCGTTGCGGCGGCTAAAATTGCCGCCCTTCTGGCCTGGCGCAGCTGGCACGACGGTGACCGGCTCGGCGGTGTGGTATTTGGCGACCGCGACTATTCACTACGAAAATGCCGGGCACCGGTCAGCTCACTTCCGTCGTTTCTGGACGATCTTGTGCGGTACAACCACAGCGTCGCTGACGCTTATCCTCATGAGTCGCCAGGCTCGTTATCGTTGGCTGAAATGTTGCGCCACAGCCTGCATACGGTACCAGCGGGTTGTTGGGTGGCATTAATCAGCGATTTTCACGATATGGATAACGAGTGCGACGCCCTTCTTGCCGCACTACGTCGCCGTGGTGAAGTTAGCGCGTTCGTTATGCTCGATGACCTGCACCTGCGCTTACCCTCGCGAGGAAGTCTGGCTGCCCGTTACGAAGGTAATGAGACAACCTTTTCACTGACGCCCACCCTGCAAGACGAGATTAAACAAAGCGTGACCGCCAGACTTTCGATGCAGGAATCACGCCTTACACGGCTGGGTATCAAGGTGAATCAGATCGTCGTCGCCGGGGATCTGATACGACAGCTACAACAAGGAGTCTAGATGCTGGAGAAAGGATTTTCAGTACCCGATCTGGCGGAACCGTTACTTCCCGCCTCGCCTTCATGGTTTCCGCTCCCGCCGGGATGGTTTGTCCTCGGTGGCGTGATGCTGCTCCTGCTGGGCGTGGTTATCATCATTCGCTACGCCCGGTGGCGACGAAACCTGTGGCGCAGACAAGCGCTGAATGCCCTGTTGCAACCGCAAACGGCGGACAGCTGGCTGTTACTGATAAAACGTGTCTTGCTGGTTCATCACCCGCGGGAACAGATCAGTGCCGCGCTGGATCCTGCACTCTGGCTGAAGAATGTCCCGCTTGACGATGCCCTGCGTCAGCAGCTCAGCCAGCGCTACTGCCAGTCGGATAATCAGCTGAGCAAAAACGATACCGAACGTTTACACACCCAGTTGCGCGTCTGGATAGAGGGGCTGCCTCATGTCTGACTATCTTGTGCGCGTGGCGTTTGCGTGGCCCTGGGCCTGGCTACTCATGTTACTGCCCCTGATGAGTCGCTTCTTTATGATGAAAGAACGCGCACTTCGAGAGTACGTCCGTGTGCCCTTCCTGCCTGCACTGATTGATGAGCTCCAGCTAAACAGCAGACCCGAGCGCAGCAGCAGAACGGCGGTCACGGTATTCTGGCTGACGTGGACACTTCTGGTTTGCGGCCTTGCCCGGCCGGAGTTTCTTACCCGACCTCAGCATATTGAGAAGCCGATGCGCGACATTATGCTGATTCTGGATGTGTCGGGCTCTATGGGAAAAAATGACATTGCTGGCGGACAAACACGGCTCCAGGCGGTTCAGGCATCCGTTAAGAAATTTATAGCTGCCCGCAAATCCGATCGCATAGGTCTTGTTATTTTTGCCAACGGTGCCTGGCCGTTTGCGCCGGTGAGTGAAGACAAACAAGCGTTAAAGACACGTATTAACCAGCTTTCACCCGGTATGGCCGGACAACAGACAGCCATCGGAGATGCGCTTGGCGTTACCGTAAAATTACTGGATGCCAGTGGCAATAGTGAAGCCAGTAAACTGGCTATTATCCTGACGGATGGAAACGACACGGCATCGCAGCTCACTCCTCGACTCGCGGCACAGCTTGCTGCAAGCCACCATGTGCAGGTTCATACCATTGCTTTTGGTGATGTAAAAAGCCAGGGCACCGACAAAGTCGACCTGCCGCTTCTACAGGATATTGCCCGCGTGACAGGAGGACGGGCCTGGACTGCCGAAAACAGTGGTGCATCGCTGGATGCCGTCTGGCAGGAAATTGATGCCATCACTCCCGTACAGGTAAAGCGCATCGGCTGGTCGTGGCGCGTGCCGCTATTTATGTGGCCAATGTCCGCCGCGCTGATCCTGCTGCTGGCGTTTAATCTGTATCGTGTGTTCAGGGAGAAAATGTCATGAGTGATTTCCACTTTTTATATCCCTGGCGTTTGCTTCTGTTGATCCTGTGCGTGGCGCTATGGTGGTTGCCTTCTGCCGGGCACAGTGCATGGTCACGCATCATGGATAACCCCCTGGCGAATGCGCTGATTGTCGGACGCCAGCGAACCTTTACCCGTGTATTACCCTGGCTATTTATTGCCGGGGTTATTGCACTGGCAGGGCCTGGCTGGCAGCGCCAGCTTCCCGCCGCGCTGACGCCAGAAAGCAATGTCATGGTGGTGATGCAACAGGATACTGCAATGCTTGCAAGCGACCTTGCCCCCAGTCGTCATCAACGAATGCAGAGTAAAATTATGGCGTTGATGGAACAGATGCCGGGCACACGTTTTGGTCTTGTGGTTTATAACGCAGGAGCATGGCTGACCACCCCCCTGACCATCGACACGGCGTTCTACTCCCTCTTTTTACATGCCCAGTCGCCTGAAATCCTTCCCGAGGGTGAGGGCTCGGGGCTACAGGCTGCGATAGCCATCGCACAGCACAATATGCCGGAGTCACCGCGCAACATTATCCTGGTGGCCGACACGCTGAACCCGGGAGATATCCGCTGGCTTGCCAGGCAAACGTCCAGCCTGCAAATCTGGGTTCCTGGAACCGCAGCAGGCGGTACGCTTCCCGATAAATTCACCGCCAGCGGGACCGATACCCGGCTAAATGTGTCTCGCTTTGAGGCGGTGCGTAACAGCGGGATCCCCGTCACGCTGGTCACTGCGGACGATAGTGACCTGCCGGTCGTGCTTGACCATATCCAGCAATCTGTCACTGCTCAAAATAACGCACGCAGCGATCTGCACTGGCGTAATGACGGGTGGATGCTGGCAATCCCAATGCTGGCACTGCTGTTGCTATGGCGAAAACAGCTATTTTGCTGGCTTGTTATCGCGCCATTACTGTTCTGGCCACCAGCCGGTCAGGCCGCCTGGCTCGATGCCTGGATTAGCCCTGATATTCAGGGCCAGCGAGCCTTTTCGCGCGGTGACTATGACGCCGCAGCCAGTCATTTCACCGACCCGCTCCGGCGAGGGATCGCATGGTATCGTGCAGGAAACTACACTGCCGCTACGGGAGCCTTTCGTCAGGCACCTCAAACGCCTGAGGCGTTGGTCTGGACAGGCAACAGTTACGCTCAGCAAAAGCACTGGCAGCAAGCGTTAAACAGTTATGACCGGGCATTGAGCCTACGTCCAGACTGGCAGCTTGCACTGGGAAATCGGGCGAAAATTGCTGCCATCATCATGCAGTTGCGACAAAAAGAACGCGACCGCCTGTCGGCTCAAAGTGAAGAGCAAGATTACACCCCCGATGAAATCAAGCATGACCTGAAGCCTGGCCAGGGGGTAGCCCAGAAAGATATTCAGCCTGTCGCAGGTAATAATCCGCAGGTTAATCAATGGTATGAAAATCTGACCGTTTCGCCAGCAGGGCTCCTTGAAAACCTCTACCGCGCCCAACCAGGAGTTGAAAAATGAAGCTGGTCTGGTTATTGCTGGTTGCTTTCATGCCCTGTCAGGCTGCAATGACGGTAACGCGCGAATTGATCGCCCCGGAGCATGTTGTTCCGGGGCAACCCGTTCAGGTTGCCATAACATTCTGGACTGACACCTGGTTTAACCCACCGCCAGAGTGGCCCGACTTTCCTGTTGAAAATGGTGATTTGCTCACGGTGACTCAGCCCAATCAGCTGTTAACCCGACAGGAAGGAGGGACCAGCTGGAGCGGTGTGCGCATGGAACGGCAGATTTCCGCGTGGGATCAAGGCAGTCTGCGCTTACCCGAATTTGAACTGACCTTAACCCCTTCGGGCCAGGCTCCTGTTACGGTGCAACTTCCCGCGCTGGATAAAGCGGTCAGTTGGCCTGATGGTGTGAAACAACCGGACCGTTTCCTTCCAGCGGGACGTTTATCTCTCAGTCAGAAGATCAATATTTACTACAGCGGCAAAGATAAGACATTGCGTGCCGGAGATGTCGTTGAACGCGTAGTCACCGTTCAGGTTACTGAGGCGACACCAACGCAAATCCCGACGTTGCTTTACGCCATTCCAGGAACCCACACCCAACGTCTGACACCGGTCACGCGTCCGGTTACGTCAGGCCGGGGAGAAGTTGATGGCACACAGCGCATTGAGACGCTTCGTTATTTACCCGTTGATGCCAGTACGATCACCCTTCCCCCGGTAAAACTTCGTTGGTGGGATACAACACACCAACAATGGCAAACCGCTGAGCTCCCGGGGAGCCAGTATCACGTAGCTGCAGCAATATCAGCCGGTGCGGAATCCGCATTAAAAGGGAAAAAAGACTCATCGGCAGGCCGGATTGCGCGAGTCGTTGCTGGCATCATTGTGGGCATTGGCCTGCTCTTTTACTTCCGCTATGCCCTGCTTCGAACTGGCCGTTTTCTGCGTCACCAGTGGCGACGCTTTTGGCACCCCTGCGGCCTTCCTGGACAGGTTCCTGAAAAAAGGAGTTAGCAATGAAACGTACTTTAGTCAGTCTTATATTATTCAGCCTTTGTGGGACGGCCGCCGCCGAACCGCTGTCGGCCTGGAATGAAACTGCGGCGAAACGAGCTATCATCGATTGGGTACAAAATGCCACTCAGGCCGGGAGCCCGGCGTTTATCCCCCCCGAAAAGCGGTATGTTGTCTTTGATAATGACGGTACGCTCTGGCCAGAAGCCCCCTTAACGTTTCAGATCCAGTTTGCTCTGGATGAAATAAAACGACTCGCACCTCAACATCCTGAATGGTCAAAGGATCCGCTGATTAAAGCGGTGCTTAATGACGATCTGAAAACCGTTGCTGTGGGTGGTGAAAAAGGGTTAATGAAACTCCTGTCGTTAACCCATAGCGATATGACCACCGATGAGTTTGATAAACGAGTGGCGGACTGGGTCTCAACACATAAAGACCGTCGTTTCGGCTGTCAATATGATCAGATGGGATATCAGCCAATGCGCCAGTTACTCGATTATTTACGCGAGAATGGCTTTAAAACGTGGATTATTTCCGGCGGTGGCATTGATTTTATGCGGGTGCTTTCTGAAAAGATGTATGGCATCCCACCTGAACAGGTTGTTGGTTCATTCTCTTTAGGAGAGTTTTCAATTACGGATGATCAAACCCAGATCCGTAAAACGCTTAAGGGGGCCTTCAACGATGACGCCGCCAATAAGCCAGTCGCTATTCACTTGTTTATGGGGCATCGCCCCGTTGCCGCCTTTGGTAACAGCGACGGCGATCTGGCGATGATGCAATACACATCGGCCAATCCTGGCTATAAGACCTTTGCTTTACTGGTGCATCATACCGACGCCGCGCGTGAATATGCGTACGATAGCCATCCACCAGCCAGTGGTAAACTCATAGCAGGGTTAAAAGTAGCAAAAGAAAAAGGCTGGACGGTAGTGAATATGCAGCAGGACTGGAAAACGGTGTTTGATCCATCACAATGTGCCGCGAAACCAATGCCTTAGTTCTGTCTGCCCCTTCTGGTCTGAATTAATGGCCAGAAGGGTATTTCTGACTTATTCACTCTCTTTAAAACTGGGGAGTTCACCATAATCGATTTTTATCCCCTGCAATTCATCAATGATCGCCTCACTAATATCCTGACCGCTGTCTGAAGTCACCCCCTGGTCTTTATTAAAGATCACTGAATAATGATTTTTGATGCGATACGACTCAACAACACGGGTAATCGCATTCTGGCTAATCATACGAACGCGACCCGCTTCGATGCGGAGTTTATTGCTGAGACTGGCTTTTTCGAGCATCCCGATTTCACGACGCTGGTGTTCAGGCAGGGCCGAATTTTTCAGTTGCGCGTTTCTCTCTGCTTCCTGGGCCAGCAAAGCTACCTTTTCAGCCCTGATTTTCTCTTGCTGCATTATTGATGATTCATTCAGTACCCGTGTATAGCTGACGTAAGCAACGCCTCGCCTTTTGTCACTTTCTTTAACGTTATTGAGGAAGATAAAATAAACGACCAGACAGAGTGCAATTAACAGAAAAACAAAAAGGCGCATCGAGAATGTTTTCGTCTTCATTATTGGATCCGAAATTTAGTGTTTCATCTGGAAAGAATATATTGTCCACTGAAGATCACCTGAGATTTTTCACCATCAGGAATAACAAATTGAGTATAACAAGTGTCCCTGTTTACGCATTACACAAGCCCTCATGTGAAAGCCACTTCTGCGAACCGCTGATCAAGGGCCGTTACCAACGGCGCTGAGCGATGTTGTGCAGGCGACCAGTATTTTTTCGTCTCCTTGCCCGTATCATCTATGGCCATAATGTCGAACCGGGTCTGGGTCTGCCTGACCGGGTTTCTGTCAGCGAAATACGCCATTTCATTGCCGCTTTCTCTGCTTTCTTGTACCCTTTTATTGTTCACCCCTCCCCGTATATATGAGACAACATGACAGAGCACACTTCGAAAGATCCTTTGCACGGCATAACGCTGGAAATGCAAGTCAATGCGCTGGTTGCACGCTATGGCTGGAGTGAGTTGGGCAAAATCATCAACATCAACTGTTTTAAAAACGATCCAAGTGTCAAATCGAGTTTAAAATTTCTGCGCAGAACGCCCTGGGCGCGCGCAGAAGTTGAAGCCCTGTATCTCGATTCTCTCAGTGATGATGCCACCGAAGAACCGGATGTTCTCGCCTTTAACCCTTGGGCAAATAATCGGATTACTAAGAGCTAAAACGTAAATGTCGCTACACGTAAAACGGATAGGTGCGCTTGTTGGCTGCGCACTTTTACTTGTTAGTTGCTCCTCTAAACCACCAAAATCACTCGTTACTCCCCTTCCTCCGGTGAGTAAACCGGGTCAGCAGGCAAACGAACCGATGCGCGGCATCTGGCTGGCCACCGTTTCGCGCCTGGACTGGCCGCCGGTAGCATCGGTTAATGTCAGCAGCGCAGACCGACGCATTGATATGCAAAAGCAGGCGCTTAAAGACAAGCTGGATAAGCTGAAAAGCCTCGGGATCAACACCGTGTTTTTCCAGGTTAAACCCGACAGCACCGCGCTTTGGTCATCTAAAATCCTCCCCTGGTCCGATATGATGACCGGCAATATTGGCGAATACCCAGGATACGATCCGCTGCAATTTATGCTCGATGAAGCGCATAAACGCGGGATGAAAGTCCACGCCTGGTTTAACCCGTATCGGGTATCCACCAACACAAAACCGTCTACCGTCGCTGCGCTTAACAGAACCGCATCGCAAAGCCCCGCCAGCGTGTTTGTACAGCATCCTGACTGGATCCGGACAGCCGGCGATCGCTTTGTGCTCGACCCGGGCATCCCGGCAGTGCGCGACTGGATAACTGCGGTGGTGACTGAAGTTGTCGCCAACTACGCGATAGACGGGGTGCAATTCGATGACTATTTCTACACCGAAACACCAGGTTCCGCCCTGAATGACAGCCAGACCTTCCGGCAATACGGCCAGGGTTTTGCTTCCAGGGCAGACTGGCGCAGGCACAATACGCAGCAGTTGATTGCGCAGGTGTCTAAAGCGATCAAGCAGCAGAAACCGGATGTTGCGTTTGGCGTTAGCCCTGCCGGGGTGTGGCGTAACCGTTCGTTCGATCCTGCGGGTTCAGACACCCGTGGAGCCGCCGCTTATGATGAGTCTTACGCTGATACCCGTCTTTGGGTACAGCAAGGTTTGCTGGATTACATCGCACCACAGATATACTGGCCGTTCTCCCGCAGTGCGGCTCGTTATGACGTGCTGACGAAGTGGTGGGCAGAGGTGGTAAAACCCACCCATACGCGCCTGTATATTGGTATCGCGTTCTATAAAGTGGGCGAGCCGTCTAAAAATGAGCCGGACTGGACGGTAAATGGCGGGGTTCCGGAGCTGAAAAAACAGCTCGATTTGAACGAATCGCTGCCTAACGTCAGCGGCACGATCCTTTTCCGGGAAGATTACCTTAATCAGCCTCAAACCCAGGACGCGGTCAGCTACCTCAGAACCCGATGGGGAAGTTAATCCATCAGGCAGAAACCGGGTGTTTCTGCCTGTTTACCTGCGCTCACCCGAATATCTGTACAGACAAGACGGGTTTCTGGATTAAGGCCGTTACTGGGGTTTTGGTCCAAACATCTCCAGCAGCTGTTTTTCGTCTGGCATGCCGACCACCTGCTGAAGTTCGTTTTTAGCATTCAGATAATAAATAGCTGGCGTGGCATTGGCCCCCAGCGAATCCATGATCTTCTGATGCTGTTGCAGGATGTTAAAGGTTGCGTGCGAGGTATCGCCGTGAGTTTGCGGCAGTGTTTTACCACCTGAAAGCTCATAGTCCCGCCACGCGCTGACCGGATCTTTCGCATTCAAAATGGCGGAGGCATTACGCCCACTGTTCGGATTGAGAAACGCCACCAGCAGCGTATTCAGCTGGACCTTGCCCGCTTTCACCCAGGGCTGAGCCTCAGACCAGAATGTCTTGCAATACGGACAGAATGGATCGGCAAAGACGAAAACCTTACGCGGGGCCGTATCCGCACCCTCTTTCAGCGGATGCGCCGCATTGAGCGTTTTCCACATCTCTTTGCCCAGCGGAATGTAGATTTCCTTCTGGAAGTACTCTTCGCTCAGGTTTTTACCTTTATCATCATAAAGATAACCAGATATCACATGCTTGCCGTCTGGGGTCAAAAAAAGCGTGACGCCCATGTCCTGATATTGCCCCAGCCAGCCAGATGCCCCACCAGGGGCATCAATTTTCTTTATGATTTTAATACCCTGCTGCTCACTGAAGTTCTTCACCACGTCAGGAACGGCTTCTGTTGCGTGTGCCAGCCCGGACACCGCCAGCACTGAAAGTAACAGTAATTTCTTCATTCTCATCTCCGGCATTATCGGGGGCCGCCGTAGACCCCTTTAGCTTAGGGTTATCCAGCGCGTACTGTTCCGCAAAAGCGCGGCAGAATCAACCCGCCGTAATGGAAGTGTGAGATTGAAATTGAACGGAATTTAATGATGGGCTTTACCCGTTAACGGAATTTTTCCTTTGGCTACGAACGATAAGGAATATATGAATCAGCCCCATCGCACCATGCGCCCAGAAATAAGCCTCAATAAATACCGTCAAAAATTTATGAAAATGCAGCATGCTTTCTGTCAGCGCTGATGACGGCCCGTAAAGGGTATTAAGTACAAACCAGAGCCCACCACACATGGCAACGCCCAGCAGTGACAGCACGCCAAGCCCCTGAATTAATGCCGCAATTCCGCCGGCATGAGCGTCAGGAAGACGGAATGAGAAAAGCACGTTGATGTCTTCAATTACCCCCTTAAAATCAAGGGCAAGCCAGGCAAAATAGTAACGAAATCCTCGCTGTTTCAACATCCAGCCAAGCATGATGACGCCAAGAACAATCAGTGCCAGGCCAGATATAATATGGAACCATGTGACGATGCCAGTCAGCGATAAACTGCTCAGTGCCTCGCGCTCTGTAAGGTTCGAGTTAACTATCTGCAACAGGACCAATACGGCCACAATAATATGCAGCATGCGGAAAAAGGGAGTGTCCTGATGCGGAAGTGCATTTCGTAATTGTTCGTTCATCATTCAGCCCTTCTGTCAGGGATTAACCTTATCAGTATTGCGCCTGTTAATTAACGAAACCTTAACCTCTGAACGGATTAAACAACGAATAATGATCCTGAAAACACCGGCATCGTCATACCCGACAGCCCCTTCTTCCCACGACCTCACTCCCCTGTCAGGGCATCATAAATATCCCGCAAACGGGTACGTAGATACAGCACGGCTTTATGCTTGCGGGATAAAAGCGTCTGCACACTGACACCCGACTCATCCGCCAGCGCTTTCATGCTATAGCCCTGAAGTTCCGTTTTCTCAAATACCTCTCGCTGAAGCGGCGGCAGTTCAGACAATGCCTGCCCGAGTTCTTCCCACAACAGCGTTTTCAGGTACTCCTCTTCCGGGGTGTTCGGCACACCAAAGAGTGTTTCTGCAATCTCATCCTCAGCGAATTCCCCATCATCATCTGCCGTAAAATAGCCTGAAAGCGGTGATTCCCGTTTCTTGCGCGCCCGGTCGGTCATTTCATTACGCGCCGCGCGAAACAGCCACGCGGCGACATTCTCGACCGGCTGCTCAACGTTTATCAGCTGGTAAGTCACTTCCTGCACAATATCGTCGGCATCCTCGCGTACGCTACTCCGCCCGCGAATAAAGGCTTTCAACCGTGCACGACAGGCATTGAGTGCCGACACCAGCAATGATTCGCCTGCCATCCCGGTTTTCATCTCACTCACTCGGCGTCCGGCGTTTTTGCCGCACTGTCATCCCGTTTATCTTCACGATGCCCGCGCCAGCCGCAATGACCGTGGCGTCCAAAACCTTCGCGCCGTTGCTGGATAAAGGCTTCACGCTGCTCAGGCGTCATGTTCATCCAGCGCTCGTGCATCCGGCGATGCGCACCAAACATCCCGGGGCGGAAACCAAGGCCACCAAACAGAATACGGCACAGAACCAGTAATCCCAGCGCCTGCCAGAATCCAATGGCTTTAACGCCCAGAATGGCAGGCAGAAGCGCGTTCCACAGAGACATCACCAGCAGGCCAAGCACCACAAACAACACCGCGCCAATCACCAGGGCTTTACCCATACGATGACGACCAAAACCGCGCCCATGGCCTCTTGCGTGCATATCAAAATCTCTCATTGTTTTTACCTCATTACAGTAACTGATTATGGCTTGTGATGAGGTAGACGAATGAGCGAGAAGAATATTGCTAAAAAAATGAAAAAATATCTGAGGGTGTGTTCAGGGGGATCGCTCCCCCCGACAGGAGAGTTACGCCCGCGCAGGCAGGCTAAAGCTTGAAATGCTATGCGACAGATGTTGCGCCTGCTCTTCCAGAGACGCGGCAGCGGCTGCAGACTCCTGCACCAGCGCGGCGTTTTGCTGCGTGACGCCATCCATCTCGGTCACCGCCTGGCCCACCTGGCCAATACCCCGGCTCTGCTCTTCAGAAGCAACTGAAATCTGCTCCATCAGCGTATTTACTTTATTAACCGACGTGATAATCGAGTCAATCACGTCACCTGAGCGATGCACCAGCTCTGCGCCATTCTTAACGCTGGCGACCGACTGGGCGATCAGGCTTTCGATATCTTTCGCAGCAACCGCACTCTTCTGGGCAAGTGTGCGGACTTCACTGGCGACAACCGCAAATCCGCGCCCCTGCGTTCCGGCGCGCGCCGCTTCAACCGCCGCATTCAGCGCCAGGATGTTGGTCTGGAATGCGATGCTGTTAATGACGCTGGTAATATCTTCAATACGTTTCGAGTTGGCCGCAATGGTGTTCATCGTCTCGATAACTTCACGCGTTACGGCTTCACCGGTATGGGCGTTTTTCACTGCGTCCTGCACCAGCTTACCCGCCTGATTCACGTTTTCAGTGTTATTGGCCACGGTCGCACTCAGCTCTTCCATACTGGCGGCGGTCTGTGTCAGGGCGGAAGCTTGTTGCTCGGTACGTGAAGCAAGATCAATATTCCCGGAAGCAATTTCCTGCGCGGCATGAGTTACCGTATGGCTGGCGTCGCGAACCTGAGAGATGGTATCAAGCAGCGCGAGGCGCATCTGCTCCATCGAGCCCATCAGGTTGTCAATTTCATTGCTGGAGTTGGCTTTCACCGGGACAGGGTGAGTCAGCTCACCGGCGGCAATCTGACTACAGTGTTCACGGGCCAGGTTTACTGGCGCAAAAATGAAGCGTTTCATCAGCAGGCTGACCGCAATAACCACCGCCACAAACAGGATCGCGAATGTAGCGATAAGCCAGAGACCAGAAACAAAATTACTGCTCGCATCTTCATTCAGGCTTTTGGCGTATTTCTGGTGAACCGACAGCACCTGATCAAGCACGATTTCGTATTTACGGTCGAGTTGAGAAACCGTGGTGATGAGTGCGTTGAATTTCGTCACATCATGCGCTTGCGCGGCGTTAATCAGCGGCTCCAGCCCCTGATTACGGTAGTTTTGCCAGGCTTCCTGATACGCGCTCACCAGTGGGGCTTCATCTTGCAGACGCGGTGCGTCCATAAAGGCGGCAAAGGCGTTATCGGCTTTGCTCAGTGCCGCTTTAACAGACGACAGCTTCTCAGCCTGATCGGCTGAATCCCCTGCTTCCACCATTTTCACATACTCCATAACCCTTACACGCAAAGTACGGCTATGGTTGATAGGGTCAATAATGGACAACACGACATGGATTTCTTTGTTCACATCATCCAGCGAGTTATTACTTTTAATGATAAGGCCGACGCTTGTGAACGTGCTGGCTACAAAGAAAAACAGCAGGGAGAACAGTATAAAGAGGGATGATTTTTTCAACGACATGGGCAGATACCTTAGGGATAGACATTACCTATGGTTATCGGCTTATTCATAACATTATTTAATTAAAATTATTGTATTATTAAGTAAAGTCACCAGACCATCACTCTGTTTAATATCAATCAGTTATCTATAAAAACGTGCAAGAAAAGCATTTATTTTAGTATCCAAAATTAATCTGTTTGTCGGCTAATGAATTAGCAGGCAATCTGCGGCCAGTGGATATCACCGACACCATTAAGCTGAGGCCGCGCAAACAAGAATCCCTGGAAACGTCGGATACCGGCAGACTCTAGCCAGCACCACTCTTCTATCTTCTCGATCCCTTCCGCCACCAGCGAAATTTCCATGTCGGTACAGCAGCTGACAATCGATTTCACAATCGCCTGCTTCGGGCCACTTAAATGGATATTGCTGACAATTTCCCGGTCGATCTTGATCTTATCCGGCTGGAACCGGGTCAACAGAGAAAGCCCGGCATAGCCGGAGCCAAAATCATCAATCGCCAGGCCAATACCTTCGGCACGCAGCTGTTTAATGGCGCTGTTAAACTGATTAAAGCCGGAGATCATCTCGTTTTCTGTGACCTCGATAACCACCTGCTCGGGCTGGAGTCCGTGAAGCTTGATTTGATCCACCAAAAATTCCACCGCACCTGGCACATTCACCAGCGACATGGGCAGAAGGTTAACTGCTATTTTATGGCCGCCAATGCCAATTTTTTCGGCCAGCGCGAACGCATACGCCTTGGTCTGTAGGTCCACTTCGTAGACTTTATCCTGATCGAGAGCCTTAAAGAAATGCTCCGGACTTCCGCCGTCATTACTGCGGATCAGGGCTTCAAGTGAGGAGATTTTACCTTCGCCAGGTTCGACAATGGGTTGCAACGCAAACTGGCAAACTTGATTGGCAATCGGCACGCCAACACTCCCGCCAAAACGGGTATTTTCTTTTGCGAGCGTCCATTTATCGGCATTTAACGCTGTGCCTGAATGTGCGGATTTTTTCCTGGTAATAAACGACTGGATAAATTTAAACACTCGATCATCAGATGCCAGATAGTTTTCCAGTTTGCTGTAATACAGGACGGATTCCAGCACCGCACTGGGGGATTCAATGCGCAAATCAAAAAGCAACATACCGACATTTTCGAAGCGTCTGCGCGGACCGTAGTCCCGCATCAACTCAACCACATCATTGTGCCGTTTATCGTCACGGATCCGATGAAATAGCTTAACGACATCCTCTTCCGCGCCTTCCAGAATTTGCAGAATATTCTGTCCATTGAACAGCAAAATCCCGGTGATGTTCAGCAACGCATTGCGATGTCTGGCTTTCTTTACCAGAGCGCTAAGTTGAGTAGATTTACAGGATGAATTTAACTGGCTTCGGTAAATGAGTGTAGTAAGCACAGAAACTGTTCCCGATGTAATTTTTACGCCTGTAACCTCTTGTTTAGCATAAATTCTAAATGTCGACTAATTATATTGCTTCTATAAATTGTTTTAAGATTTTCCCGGTTAAGTATAAGTGAAATTGATTAAATCTTTGCTTATTTCGTCGTCTGTTATGGCCTGGTTACTTTGTATCTTCCCCACCAATAAGCCTGTCGATCCGCTCCTGCATATAGTCATAAAAAGGATTCGATGTGACCCGCATCAGCGTATCTTTGCCAACGCTCAGCACCGATGTCTCCCCCCACAGCGAAACGGTTCCCAGACTGATACCATACTGGTTTTTCACCTTCGGACGGCTGCCGTACAGCGAGTCATCGGGCGGGAATGGCACCGCGATATGCGACAGTGAGTACACATCCTGCGGATAAGGTGTGGTCAAGGGCGCAACCTGTGCTTCCAGGCTTCCGGCTGGTGTGGTTCTGGCAATGGTGTCGAACGAGTGGGCGCTGGCGTTTGTAATAATTGTGACACTGTAACGTCTTGCGGCAGCGGGCAGCAGCTCAGAGACCGCCGTCCACGACGACGCCCTGAACAGCGGACGGAAAATGGCGGCCTGGTTAATATCAAACATCACCAGTTCGCTGCCGTTTGCAGGGAGCTGGTCGAATAGCTCGGTGACCACAGCCCGGGTACTGACCGTTGAATCCATCACTGACTGAAATGCCATGACAGGTGGTAATGCGGTCAGCCTGTTCTCTCTTGCGTCGCGGCTGAGCTGTTGTTGCAGCGCCTGGGTAAGTAACCAGGACTGACGGGCAGCATTAACCGGGAATGAATTGTATTTATAGGGGTTATACTCCGGGGCGATATTCAGCCACGCTGCTTTAGCAAATGCCGGGAGCATCGCGGGTAAACCGGCAAGCCCGGCAAAACGCGCAAACGCCGTGACGCCTATCATCGGGGAAAGTAATACCAGCTGCTGCGGCTTACGAAGCTGCGGGGAATCCAGGCTATCGAGTGCATATTTCATGGCCAGCGCCCCGCCGTTGGAATATCCCACCAGATGCAGCGGCACATTATCACCCGCCAGACGTGTCGCCTCCCTCACCGCAAGACGCGCCACGGCAAGCCAGGTTTCCCACTCCACATCGGTGAGCGCGCCCGGCGCAGTTCCGTGCCCTGGCAGGCGTGGGGCGACCGCCACAAATCCCCGCTGCTGGTAATCAACCGCGAGATGCCGGACGCTATAGGGTGAATCCGTCAGCCCATGCAGCAGCACCACGGCCCCGCGCGGCTTGCCGGTGGGCATCAATACAAACGAACGGTTAGCGTCAGGCGAGAACTGACCGGGCCACACCAGGCTGTGACGGTAAAAACGGTTAAGCGGCGTACGTTCGCTCACCTCGGTTTTGTCCGTCACCTGACTGCGCAGGTCACTAAATATGGCGTTTTCCCGGGTGAGGTATTGCGCAAAGCTGGCGTGGTCAATCTCTGCGACCGACATCTCATCTGCAGTCCAGGTATGCCATACGTGCAGTGCCGGCCCTTTTTGCGAAGCATAAATGCGGATCGCGAGCAGTACAATCAGCACCACGCCGATCACCAGCGCAATTTTCTTTGCAAGAACCATCAGACGCATACTGATGCGCCACGGCAGGTTAGCCATGCCGATATCCTTTTCCTTTTCACAATTCCTTTTATCTTAACAAAAATGTGAAGGCACTGACGTATTCACCAAAATCATACCCTGCCCTCCGCTCGCTGCACCAAAAGTGAACTACGCTGCACAAATGTTGATCATTGGTTAAGCAAATATTGCATTAACTTTGCAGCGCAGGCAGAAAATCACGCCATGCGAACATGGCACGCGCCGTGCATTGTTAATCAGATAACAACAACCCGGCGTTTGACAGCCTGTTAACAGCGAGGCGGCATGACGATAAAACCAGAGATGATGAGCCGCATTGAAGCGACCTTCAGCCAGCTCACGCCAAGTGAAAAACGCGTGGCGAGCTGGATGCTGGCGCATGGTGCGCAAATCCCGTTCGAAACAGCGGAAAGCGTTGCCCTGGCGACCGGTACCAGCGGGATCACCGTGGGCCGCTTCCTGCGTAAGCTCGGCTATCGCAATCTGGAAGACGCCAAAAAAAGTCTGCGCGATCCTTATCAGCCCTGGGGAATGAACGATCGCCTCGACTCCTGGCAACAGCAGCGCCCGCTCTCTGACCGCGTTCAGCATTCGTTATCGCTCGAAGTGGACGCCATTACCCAGGTTTATCAGCTGGCGCAAAGTGACACCTTTAAACAGGTCGTTCACCGTTTAACCCATGCTGATGCCGTATTCGTGCTGGGGATCCAGTCTACGCGCGGGATAGCCAACGCTTTCTTCAGCCATCTGGAATATCTGCGCCCGCGCGTCAGCTATTCGGAAGGGTTATCCGGCAGCTGGGTTGAGTCACTGAACTCCGGGTTTGCGCACCCCTATATCGTGCTCACCGATACCCGCGCCTATTCTGCCATCGCCCGTCAGTACTGCCGCGTGGCGAGTGAAAAGAACATTCCCATGGCGCTTATCACCGACATCTGGTGCCCGTGGGCGCGGGATTATCCTGTCGATCTGCTCCAGGTGAAAACCGATACCGGTCATTTCTGGGATTCGCTGGCACCGGTGAGCTGTTTGTTCAACCTGCTGCTGTCGGGCGTGGTGGAAGCGCTGGGTGATGCGCTCCCGGCGCGTCTGGCAGTCAACCGACAATTACAACAAGAGTTTGGTCAATTCGAACGCTAAAGGAGCGGAGCTATGCCCGAAGAGTGTCAACTGGTTGATGTGGCGAAAACCTTCCCCACGCTGCATATCGATCTCAAATACGCGACGGCCGACAACATTACCGGCCACCCTATCTATCGGGAAGCCTTGTGCCTGCTACATCCCGATGCCACTACCGCGCTGGCGAAGGCGATCAGCATCGCCACGCTCGCCGGGCTGAAACTGGTGGTGTACGACGCCTACCGGCCACAGCAGGCTCAGGCGCAACTCTGGGACGCATGCCCGGACCCGGAATATGTGGTTGATGTGGCCATTGGCTCTAATCACAGTCGTGGTACCGCCATCGATGTCACCCTGATGGACGAGCGCGACAACGTACTGGATATGGGGGCCGGTTTTGACGAAATGCACGACCGCTCACACCCCTATCACCCCTCAGTGCCACCGCAGGCACAGCGTAACCGACTGCTGCTCAACGCCATTATGTTTGGCGGCGGCTTTGTGGGGATCAGCAGCGAATGGTGGCACTTTGAGCTACCGAACGCCGCCAGCTACCCCCTTCTTGACGATCGTTTTGACTGTTTTCCGTTGACGCACACATCCCTTTAAATCTGGAGCTTTGCTATGAAAACAACGATTCTGACCACTTTGATCGCCGCTACACTGGCCATGAGCGCCCCCGCAGTGCTGGCTGCAGTGCCAAAAGATATGCTGGTGATCGGTAAAGCTGCCGACCCGCAAACGCTCGATCCTGCAGTAACCATTGATAACAACGACTGGACCGTGACCTATCCGTCATATCAGCGTCTGGTAAAATATAAACCCGGAACCACCGAGGTTGAAGGCGATCTGTCGACCGGCTGGAAAGCCTCCGACGACCAGAAAGAGTGGACTTTCACCCTGGCGGATAACGCAAAATTTTCCGACGGAACACCAGTCACTGCCGAAGCGGTCAAGCTCTCCTTTGAGCGTCTGCTGAAGTTAA
The DNA here is from genome assembly GCF_056156645.1 of Enterobacter sp. Li2LvB3. Lineage (NCBI taxonomy): Bacteria > Pseudomonadati > Pseudomonadota > Gammaproteobacteria > Enterobacterales > Enterobacteriaceae > Enterobacter > Enterobacter sp. Li2LvB3. Next base: position 22,175 of record NZ_JBSICG010000012.1, read on the forward strand.
GCCAGGGGCCGTCTGAAGCCTTCCCGAAAGATTTAAAAGTGGATGTGGTGGATGAGCACACCGTGAAATTCACCTTAAGTCAGCCGTTTGCGCCATTCCTGTATACTCTGGCGAACGACGGGGCGTCGATCATTAACCCTGCCGTACTCAAAGCCAATGCCGCCGATGATGCGCGCGGCTTCCTGGCGCAAAACACCGCAGGCTCCGGGCCATTTATGCTGAAAAGCTGGCAAAAAGGTCAGCAGCTGGTGCTGGTGCCGAACCCGCACTGGCCGGGAAATAAACCGCACTTTAAGCGAGTCTCAGTGAAGATTATCGGTGAGAGCGCATCGCGTCGCCTGCAACTTTCTCGCGGCGATCTGGATATCGCCGATTCCCTGCCGGTAGATCAGCTTTCCGCCCTGAAGCAGGAAGGCAAAGTGGCTGTCGCGGAATACCCCTCTCTGCGCGTGACCTATCTGTATCTCAATAACAGCAAAGCGCCGCTGAACCAGGTGGATCTGCGTCGTGCTGTCTCCTGGGCGACGGATTATCAGGGCATGGTGAAAGGCATCCTTAGCGGGAATGGTAAGCAGATGCGCGGCCCAATCCCGGACGGCATGTGGGGCTTTGACGCAACTGCCATGCAGTACAGCTTTGATGAAGCCAAAGCCAAAGACGCGCTGGAGAAGGTTAAAGACAAACCGGCCAGCCTGACCTTCCTCTATTCCGATAACGATCCGAACTGGGAGCCTATCGCCCTGTCCACCCAGGCCAGCCTCGGTAAGCTCGGGATTAACGTCAAACTGGAAAAACTGGCTAATGCCACCATGCGCGACCGCGTCGGAAAAGGCGATTACGACATTGCTATCGGCAACTGGAGCCCTGACTTCGCCGACCCGTACATGTTCATGAACTACTGGTTTGAGTCGGACAAAAAAGGGCTGCCAGGTAACCGCTCGTTCTATGAGAACAAAGAGGTCGATTCCTTGTTGCAGGCAGCGCTGAAAACCACCGACCAGGCGGAACGCACCAAAGATTACCAGCAGGCGCAAAAGATTGTGATCGACGAGGCCGCCTATGTGTATCTGTTCCAGAAGAACTACCAGCTGGCGATGAACAAAGAGGTGAAAGGCTTCACCTTTAACCCGATGCTTGAGCAGGTGTTCAACATCGACACCATGAGCAAGTAACTGTCCGGGCCGGGGAGAAGCATATGACGTTCTGGAGCATTGTGCGCCAGCGCTGCTGGGGATTACTCCTGGTAGTGGCAGGTGTCTGTATCATCACTTTTATCATTTCGCACCTGATCCCCGGCGATCCGGCTCGCCTGCTGGCCGGTGACCGCGCCAGCGACGAAATTGTGCAGAATATTCGTCAGCAGCTTGGGCTGGATCAACCGCTCTATATCCAGTTCGGTCGCTATGTGGATGCCCTTGTACACGGCGATTTGGGGACGTCTATCCGCACTGGTCGCCCGGTAGCGGAAGATTTAAAAGCCTTCTTCCCGGCTACCCTTGAGCTGGCATTTTGTTCCTTACTGCTGGCGCTGGTTATCGGTGTCCCACTGGGCATTTTATCGGCGGTTTACCGTAACCGCTGGCTCGACCATCTGGTGCGCCTGATGGCGATGACCGGGATCTCCACCCCGGCATTCTGGCTCGGGCTTGGCGTCATCGTGCTGTTCTACGGGCATCTGCAAATCCTGCCCGGTGGTGGCAGGCTGGACGACTGGCTCGACCCGCCCGCACACGTAACCGGGTTTTATCTGGTGGACGCGCTGCTCGAAGGCAACGGCGAGGTCTTTTTTAATGCCCTGCAACACCTGATTTTACCCTCGCTGACCCTGGCATTCGTGCATCTGGGAATCGTGGCGCGCCAGGTGCGTTCCGCCATGCTGGAACAGCTGAGTGAGGATTACATTCGTACCGCCCGCGCAAGCGGGTTACCGGGATGGTACATCGTTTTACGTTACGCCTTACCCAACGCGATGATCCCATCCATCACCGTGCTTGGTCTGGCCCTTGGCGACCTGCTCTACGGCGCAGTATTAACCGAAACCGTCTTTGCCTGGCCGGGTATGGGCGCATGGGTAGTGACCTCTATCCAGGCGCTCGACTTCCCCGCCGTGATGGGCTTTGCCGTAGTGGTGTCGCTGGCTTACGTTTTCGTGAATCTGGTGGTTGATCTTCTCTATCTGTGGATTGATCCCCGCATCGGGCGCGGAGGTGCCGAATGATGTTAACCCAGGAAACGCCCGTCCCCGTTAAAAGCAACAAACCGCGCATCGACTGGGCAAAACTGTTCTGGTTGCTGCGTAAAAGCCCGCTAACGATGATTGGCGGAATGATTATGTTCCTGATGCTGGCGTTAATGCTCACCTCGCCGTGGCTTGTGCCTCACGATCCTAATGCCCTGGATCTGACCGCACGGTTACAGGCACCTTCGGCACTACACTGGTTTGGCACCGATGAAGTGGGCCGCGATCTGTTCAGCCGCGTGCTGGTGGGAAGCCAGCAGTCAATCACTGCCGGGCTTGCCGTGGTGGTGATTGCCGGCGGGATTGGTTCGCTGCTGGGCTGTTTATCCGGGGTGCTGGGTGGGCGAGGAGACGCCATCATCATGCGGGTGATGGATATCATGCTGTCGATCCCTTCCCTGGTCCTGACCATGGCGCTGGCAGCGGCACTTGGCCCCAGCCTGTTTAATGCCATGCTGGCCATTGCGATTGTGCGCATTCCGTTTTACGTGCGCCTGGCACGCGGGCAGACGCTGGTGGTGCGCCAGTTTACCTATGTGCAGGCTGCGCGGACGTTTGGCGCATCGCGCTGGCATCTGATCAGCTGGCATATCCTGCGTAACGCCCTGCCGCCGCTGATTGTCCAGGCCTCGCTGGATATCGGCAGCGCGATCCTGATGGCGGCCACGCTGGGGTTCATTGGTTTAGGTGCCCAGCAACCCACGGCGGAATGGGGGGCGATGGTGGCTGTGGGCCGTAACTATGTCCTCGACCAGTGGTGGTACTGCGCGTTTCCCGGGGCGGCCATTCTGATCACCGCCGTGGGCTTCAACCTGTTTGGCGACGGTATCCGCGATCTGCTTGACCCGAAATCAGGAGGGAAACAGTGATGAGCGAATCAGTTTTATCCATTGACGATTTACACCTCAGCTTCCCGGTGTTTCGCGGTGAAGTCCACGCGTTAAACCATGTGTCGCTTGAGATTAAACGCGGCGAAATTGTCGGCGTGGTGGGCGAGTCCGGTTCCGGGAAATCAGTGACGGCGATGCTGGCCATGCGGCTATTGCCGGAGGGGAGCTATCACGTTCACCACGGGCAGGTGACACTGCTGGGTGAAGATGTGCTGAACGCTTCGGAAAAGCAGCTGCGCCAGTGGCGCGGGGCAAAAGTAGCGATGATATTCCAGGAGCCGATGACGGCGCTCAACCCTACACGGCGCATTGGCAAGCAGATGGTGGAGGTTATCCGTCAGCACCAGCCTCTGTCGCGCCGCGACGCGCAGAAGAAAGCCATTTCGCTGCTGGAAGAGATGCAAATCCCGGATGCAGGCGAAGTGATGGATCGTTATCCGTTCGAGCTTTCCGGCGGGATGCGCCAGAGGGTGATGATTGCCCTTGCCTTTTCCTGCGAGCCAGAGCTGATTATTGCCGATGAACCCACTACCGCGCTGGACGTAACCGTACAATTGCAGGTGTTGCGGTTGCTTAAGCATAAAGCCCGCGCCAGCGGCACGTCGGTGCTGTTTATCAGCCATGATATGGCGGTGGTGTCGCAGCTCTGCGATCGTCTGTATGTGATGTACGCCGGCAGCGTCATTGAGAGCGGAACCACCCAGACGATTATCCACCACCCGGTTCATCCGTATTCCATTGGGCTGTTGCAGTGTGCGCCGGAAAACGGTGAACCGCGCGACATGCTGCCTGCCATTCCCGGTACGGTGCCGAATCTGACCCGTTTACCGCAGGGCTGTGCTTTCCGTGAACGCTGTTTTGCCGCGGGAGCAAAATGCACCGACACGCCACGTTTAACGCCAAATGGCGCGCAGGGCCAGCTGGCAGCGTGCTGGTATCCACAACTGGAGGAACGCCATGTCTGACATTTTGCTCGAACTGGCCCATGTGCACGTGAATTTCCCGGCCCGAAAAAACTGGTTGGGCCGTGTAACGGAACAGGTTCACGCTCTCAACGGGATGGATCTGCAAATCCACAAAGGCGAAACGCTGGGCATTGTCGGGGAGTCCGGCTGCGGGAAAAGCACTCTGGCACAGTTACTGATGGGGATGCTCAGACCAAGCACAGGAGATTGTCACCGGACCAACAGCGCCAGCGGGATGCAGATGGTGTTTCAGGATCCGCTCTCGTCTCTCGACCCGCGCCTGCCGGTCTGGCGCATTATTACCGAGCCCGTTTGGGTACAAAAACGCAGCAGCGAGCGCGAACGCCGTCAGCTTGCGGAAAACCTGGCCCAACAGGTGGGCATTCGCGCGGAATATCTCGACAGGCTGCCACATGCGTTTTCCGGCGGGCAGCGTCAGCGCATCGCCATTGCCCGTGCGCTCTCATCCGATCCGGATATCATCGTGCTGGATGAACCCACCAGCGCGCTGGATATTTCCGTCCAGGCGCAGATCCTGAATCTGCTGGTCAGGTTGCAACAGCAGCGTAATCTCACCTATGTGCTGATCTCACATAACGTCTCCGTCGTGCGGCATATGAGCGACCGGGTAGCAGTGATGTATCTGGGGCAAATTGTCGAGTTAGGCCCTGCCCGGCAGGTGCTGAGTCAGCCGCGCCACCCGTACACCCAGCTGTTGCTCGATTCCGTCCCCAGAACCGGCGAACCGCTGGATGACAGTCTCGCACTGCGAAAAACGGACCTGCCAGGTAACCGGCATCTTCCCGCAGGCTGTTATTTTCGCGATCGCTGTCCACTGGCGACCGAAGGTTGCCAGGTGCCGCAGTCGTTGCAACCCGCCGCCGATGGACGCGACGTGCGTTGCTGGCGTAAAGTCACCTGATGCGAATTGTTCTTTTTCTGGCCTGTTTACCCGTTTATGCCTGTGCGGCACAGCTTGTGCCGCCGCCGGGTTTTGCCAAACCGTTACCCCACACCGGGCACGGTAACTGTGTCACGCTCCCTGCGCCTTACACCGCAGATCTGGTGTTTCGTAGCAAATACGAAGGATCTGACAGTGCCCGCGCCACGCTCAATCCTGAAGCTGAAAAAGCCTTTCGTGACGAAACCAAACCGATAACCGATTTTGAACGCGGCATTTCGCAGATGATCTGGCGCTATAAATACACCGGTGATGCGAAAACGCGGGACTGTATCCTGAGCGGCTTTAAACAGTGGGCTGACGCCAACGCCCTGACCTCTGCCCACACCAACCATACCGGGCGGTCGATGCGTAAATGGGCGCTGGCAACCCTTGCCACCGGCTGGGTTGAACTGAAATTTATGCCCGGTTCGCCGTTAAAAGAGAATGCAGATATTGAACGCTGGTTAGCCTTGCTGGCCGACAAGGTTGTGCAGGACTGGGACGGGCTGCCGTTGGCCAAAACCAATAACCACAGCTACTGGGCCGCCTGGTCAGTGATGGCCGCGTCAGTGGCGTTAAACAGGCGGGATTTATTTAACTGGTCGGTAAAAGAGTACCGCATCGCCGCCGGGCAGATTGAAGCGGATGGCACCTTACCCAACGAACGTAAACGCCGCGAGCGGGCGGCGGCGTACCACAATTACGCCCTGCAACCGCTGGTCATGATCGCAAGCTTTGCGCAGGCCAACGGTGTTGACCTGTTACCGGAAAACCAATACGCCCTGCAACGCCTGGCAAACTGGGTTTTGCAGCATGATAACCGCAATGTGGTCTGGCTTGCGCCTTACTGCACCCTGACAAAATGTGACAGCGTCACGCTTTCACTGCGCGATGCCAGTCATACACAAAAAAATCGCCGCATGGGCGGCGATTTAACAGTGCTTTACCAGCCTTAAATCTGGGCCATACCGCCGTCGACAAACAGTTCAGTGGCATTGTAAAGCTGGCGGCGTCAGAGGCCCGGCACGAATGCGCAGAAGGAACCGTACAACGCTACTGCACCCCCGGCGCGCTGACTATGGAGAAAAGTGGCATAGCGTAATGAGCGTAGCTCATGAATTAGCGCAGGTTGCGGGTAAGCTCATCAAGAAACACCCGTAATGCCGCAGGCTGATACTCACGTGACTGATATATACCGTAAATAGCGAGCGACTTAGGCGTGAAGGACGTAAGCACTGGCACTAACCGCCCCGATGCCAGCGCGGCCTGGGCTTCTCGTTCCGGCAGCATGGCGATGCCACAATGCTGAATCGCCGACTCCATCAACAGCGACGAGATACTTGCGCTAATATTCCCGCTAACAGCCACGCTCACCGGTTCACCCTCGTCAGTGACAAAGAGCCAGGATTGCCCGGCAAAGAAGCTGTAATGCAGGCAGTTATGCTCCGCCAGATCCTCCAGACACTGCGGCGTGCCCCGCGCGGCCAGATATTGCGGTGAAGCACAGAGCACCGAGCGACACTCCCCCAGACGCCGGGCAATCATTCCGGGCTCGGGGTTATCGGTTATGCGGATAGCCACATCAATACGCTCACCCACCAGGCTCACCGGGTGGTTATTCACATCCAGCTCGACTCGCAGTTGCGGGTAGCGTGCCAGCAGTTCAGGCAACACAGGGGCAATCATATGCATTGCGGTAAAATGCGCGCAGGCGACCCGTAGCGTGCCCGACGGTAAATCTTTGGCGGACTGATCTTCTATTTCCTGGGAAATTTGCGAGAGCGAGCGCGTTTTCAGCAACACTTTTTCCCCCGCCGCCGTCAGCGTCAGTTTGCGCGTGGAACGGTTTACCAGCCGTGTTCCGGCCCACTTTTCCATCTGTTCCAGATAACGGCTGACCATCGGACGTGAGATCCCAAGCGAGCGCGAGGCGGCGCTCAGACTTCCCAGTTCGCATATCCGGTTATAGACCTGGGCGGCGATAACGCGATCCATGTAGTACTCCATCTGCTCGATTTATGAAACTAAGCATGTCTTGTTTCAGGAATTCTGGCAAATACAGAAATCCATACAATAGTGACTTTCCTGAATAACAGAGACATGATGATGAAGCTCACCCGCCTTGCTGTACTGTGCACCCTTTTTACGCCGGCTGTTTTCGCCGCGCCGTTAACCATTGATAGCTACAACCCGCAGGAAAAAGGCATTTTTGCCGTCTCTTCCACTCTGGTGTCCGGGCCAACTGAAGCGGTGTTGTTTGATGCCCAGTTCAGCGTGAAAGACGGCGAGCAACTGGTCGACAAAATTCGTCGCAGCGGCAAAACGCTCAATAAGATTGTGATCACCTCCGGTGATCCTGATTTCTATTTTGGCCTGCAACCGCTGGTGAAAGCCTTCCCTGACGCCAAAGTAGTGGCGACGCAAAAAGTGGTTGATCACATTAAGGCCACCAAAGACGCCAAACTTGCGTTCTGGGGTCCGCAGATGAAAGACGGCGCGCCAACCACGCTGGTGGTGCCGCAGGTTATCGCCTCGACAACCTTTATGGTTGATGGCGAAAAAATCGATATTGAGCAACCCGACAGCTATGCAGCATATGTGTGGATCCCGTCAGCAAAAACCATACTGGGCGGCACTGGGGTTTCATGGGGAATTCACGTCTGGACTGCCGATACCCAGAGCAAAGAAAGCCGTCAGCAGTGGCAACAGACGCTGGACAGCATGGCTGCACATAAACCTGAGCGCGTGATCCCTGGGCATTATCTTGGCACACCGCCTGCCGGAAGCGAGGCCATTGTCTTTACCCGTCAGTATCTGGCGCAGTTTGAGCAAGCACTGGCGCAACATAAAGATTCCGCAGGCGTGATTAATGCAATGAAAACCCAGTGGCCAAACCTGGCCGAAGCCAGTTCCCTGGAGCTGAGCGCCAAAGTGAATACCGGCGAAATGAAGTGGTAATGTGAATATCTGCTAAGCTGGATTGGCAACCTAAGGGGTTACATTTCTTCCGCACACGCGGAGTTGTCCTTAAAACTATCAACAGGATTGAGGAGTACGCATGAAATCGAACCGTAAGGCACGCCATATTCTGGGACTGAACTACAAGATTTCTAACCACAAAAAAGTGGTTATCGAAGATAGCCATGAAACGGTTATCGCTCATGCAACGGGCAGAAAACGCCACGCTGACAAGTAAGTTTCCGCTTATGACGCACAACACCATCGGCAAAACCGATGGTGTTTTTGTTTATGTGTTGCGGTAATTAACATTCAGCTCCTCTATAATACTGCCCGACCGAAACCCGCAGCACAGGCCAGAAAGATGACAACCGCAGTGTCGGGGACGGATCTTCAAAAAAGAGTGAGTGACATGGACAACAAACTGAAAAAACATCGTTCCCTATATATTCCCTATGCCGGCCCCGTTCTGCTTGAATTCCCCCTGCTTAACAAAGGCAGCGCCTTCAGCATGGAAGAGCGCGGCAGCTTCAACCTGCTCGGCCTGTTACCAGAAGTGGTTGAAACTATCGAGGAACAAGCTGAACGCGCCTGGATCCAGTATCAAGGCTTCAAAACCGAAATAGATAAGCACATCTATCTGCGTAACATCCAGGATACTAACGAAACCCTGTTCTATCGTCTGGTGCAAAACCATCTCGAAGAGATGATGCCGGTTATCTACACCCCAACGGTGGGCGCGGCGTGTGAACGTTTTTCTGAAATTTACCGTCGTTCCCGCGGCGTGTTTATCTCTTACCAGAACCGTCACAACATGGATGACATTCTGCAAAACGTGTCAAACCACAATATCAAAGTGATCGTGGTAACTGACGGCGAACGTATTCTGGGCCTGGGTGACCAGGGCATCGGCGGGATGGGCATTCCAATCGGTAAGCTGTCGTTGTACACCGCGTGCGGCGGTATCAGCCCGGCGTATACCCTGCCAGTAGTGCTCGATGTCGGGACCAACAACCAGCAACTGCTGAACGATCCGCTGTACATGGGCTGGCGTCATCCGCGCATTACCGACGACGAGTACTATCAGTTTGTCGATGATTTTATCCAGGCCGTGAAGCACCGCTGGCCGGATGTGCTGCTGCAATTTGAAGATTTTGCGCAGAAAAACGCCATGCCGCTGCTGAACCGCTATCGCGATGAGATTTGCTCTTTCAACGACGATATTCAGGGTACTGCGTCCGTGACCGTTGGCACGTTGATCGCCGCCAGCCGTGCGGCAGGCAGCCAACTCAGTTATCAGAAAATCGTCTTCCTGGGCGCAGGCTCGGCGGGTTGCGGTATCGCCGAACAGATTATCGCCCAGACCCAGCGCGAAGGCTTAAGCGAAGAGCTTGCTCGCTCCCGCGTCTTTATGGTTGACCGTTTCGGCCTGCTGACCGACGCGATGCCAAACCTGCTGCCGTTCCAGACCAAGCTGGTGCAGAAACGCGATAACCTGAAAAACTGGGATACCGATAACGAAGTGTTGTCCCTGCTGGATGTGGTGCGCAACATGAAGCCGGATATTCTGATTGGCGTTTCCGGGCAAACGGGTCTCTTCACCGAAGAAATTATTCGTGAGATGCACAAACACTGTGAACGCCCTATCGTGATGCCGCTGTCTAACCCGACCTCACGTGTGGAAGCGACTCCACAGGACATCATCGCCTGGACCGAAGGTAATGCGCTGGTTGCCACCGGCAGCCCGTTTGATCCGGTGGTGTGGAAGGATAAAACCTACCCAATCGCCCAGTGCAACAACTCCTACATCTTCCCGGGAATTGGTCTGGGGGTTATTGCTTCCGGTGCATCGCGCATTACCGACGAAATGCTGATGTCTGCCAGTGAAACGCTGGCGAAGCACTCGCCGCTGGTCAATAACGGTGAAGGCCTGGTGTTGCCAGAGCTGAAAGACATTCACAAGGTGTCCCGCGCTATCGCCTTTGCGGTGGGCAAAATGGCGCAGCAGCAAGGCGTGGCGATCAAAACCTCTGCCGATGCGCTGCAACAAGCCATCGACGATAACTTCTGGATGCCGGAATACCGGAGTTATCGCCGTACCTCCATCTAAAACTGTAAGTGGGCCGCTGGCCCACTTATTTTTTGGCAGGTCGCCAGTTTTTATCTATTTTCTGTTCACCGTAATGCTCCTGCCGATGACAGTTTGGGCAAAGGGCAATGGCATTATCTACGCTGTCTTCCCCATTTTCTGATAGTGGAATAATGTGATGAACTTCTAAATAATAAGCCCCATCCTTCATACGCTGAAACGGTGCCAGGGAATGACAACATTCGCAATTATTTTGAGCCCTGAGAAGTACTTCGGCCACCACATCGGGATTACGATCGTAACGCCAGACGGAAACCTGTTTTTTCGCCGGATGAACAGACGCATTTTTCAGGCGCTTTTTTCTTTCCGCAGATTTTAGTTTTAACGCCCTGCTGACTTTGTCGTAAAAGTCTATTTCGTCGCTACCCGGAATATCTTCACTCTCCTCATGTTGCAGGTTAAGTTGTTCCTTAAGGATGGCAATGACCGACACATCCAGAGGCTTCTGGAATGTCCGCCCTGTCTGTGCAAAGTGGTTCATAAAACGATCCCAGTGACCCTCTTTACCCGCAGGAGGCAGCACTTTGCTCAGTTCGTGGCGGTTAAGAGTAATAAAATCATTCAGTTCAGAAACATCGCTTAACTGCACTCGATGGGGATAGACGCTATCCTGCTCGAAATTGATGCTTTCAATACGGTAAAGACCGCATAGCTGGTAACCCACGGATTTATGCACATTCTGGATGACAAAGACAAAGTCACCTGTATTCACATGAGTCAGCTTTTTCTCACTTTCCGCACTAACACCATACCCCTTTGTGTAATCAAAATCGGTGGTATTAGATGCACTATGATAGGCGTAAAAATAAGCCATACACTCAATCTCCTTTTGTTTTCATATGGAATGGTATCGGCATAACGACAAAAATCTTAATGTTCAATAGTGCAGCATTCGATTATACTTTCGACACTCATTGACCCACTGAATATATAAGGAGGCCAATTATGCTGTACTGTGAAATTTTCAATGTTTCACATACATTTGGTGATCGCACCAGCTCAAGCGTTATCGATATCGTGCTGCGATAACTTCGGCTTGAGCGAAGACACCAATTCCTGAAATCCCTTCTCTCGGGCTTACTGAGTTATCGTCAGCGATGTTTGACGAGGCATAAACATGCCTGTAACTCTTGGGTAAGCAACAAATGAGCACTTTACTCACTGCACAATCTTTACGTGTTGATACGGCGTTTGGCACGCTCTTCGACTCACTCTCCTTTACGCTGAAAAAAGGCGACCGCATCGGCCTGCTGGGCGATAACGGCTGCGGTAAAAGTACGCTGCTGAAGGTGCTGGACGGCACAGACTCCCCCGCTGCGGGCAACGTCGCGCTGGCCGGACACTGTATGATGGCGCGTGTAGAACAACATCTGCCGGAAGCAATTTATCCGCTAACCATGCTGGATGCCGTACTGGCGCAGTTGCCCGCGGCTGAACGTGACAGTCTTCGCTGGAAAGCGGAAACGCTGCTGGCCGGCATGGGCTTTACACCGCAGGACACCGCCCTGCAATCGGCTACCCTTAGCGGTGGGCAACATACCCGCCTGCTGCTGGCACGCGCGCTAATCAGCGAGCCGGATCTGCTGCTGCTGGATGAACCCAGTAACCACCTTGATCTGCCGACGATGCTCTGGCTGGAGCAGTTTTTACAAAACTGGTCCGGTAGCTTTGTGCTGGTATCCCACGACCGACAATTGCTGGATACCGTCACCAACGGAAGCTGGATCCTGCGAGACAAAACGCTGCACTACTTTGCGCTCCCCTGTACTGCGGCACGCAAAGCGCTGGTCGCAAAGGATGAAAGCGATTCCCTGCGCCACAAGGCAGAGCAAAAGGAGATCGACCGCGTCGCGGCCAGTGCTAAACGGCTGGCGACCTGGGGCAAGGTTTACGATAACGAAGATCTCGCCCGCAAAGCCAAGCAAATGGAAAAACAGGTCGAACGGCTCAAAGAGAGCCAGACGGAAGTCACAGCCGGTAGTCAGTGGACGTTAACTCTGCGGGGTGATGCACTACGTGCCGACCGTCTGCTGGAGTTGGATAACCTCGACGTTCCACCGGCGCCGGGTTTACCTGCCCTGTTCAGGGTGGACATCGCACGGCTGAAAAGTGGTGATCGGGTTGCCATAACCGGGCGTAACGGCTGCGGAAAATCATCCCTGATGAAGCTTATCTGGCAGCAATTTAGTGCTGAGCAATCAACGGATACGCTGAAACTCCACCCACGTGTTGCGCCGGGTTATTACGACCAGACGCTACACCAGCTACCGGACGATGCCCCTCTGCTGGACGCGCTGGAGCCCTTTGCGCCAAACCCACAGGATCGCAAAATGGCGCTGATAAGTGCGGGTTTCCCGTGGGCGCGTCATGGGCAGCAGGTCAGCACACTCAGCGGAGGCGAGCGCTCTCGCCTGCTGTTTGTCGGGCTGACGCTCGCCCGCTATAGCCTTCTGATGCTCGATGAACCGACCAACCATCTGGACATGGAGGGCAAAGAGGCGCTGGCTGACACTCTGCAACAGTTTGAAGGCGGTGTACTACTGGTTAGCCACGACCGACAGCTGATTAGCCAGAGCTGCAATCGTTTCTGGCTGATTGAAGACGGTAAGCTCAGTGAATGGCACGATGCCGACGCCGTGTTCGAACGTCTGCGTGAAAGCTCGGGGCTGACGCAACCGGTCGATACCGTGCTACCACGGGACGAAGCCCCGTCGCCGTATGACGATGTGCTGGAAAAACTGGTGGCGCTGGAGACACTGCTTGCAGATGACTTAGCGCGCAAGCCGAAGCATCAAAAGCCGCAGTTGCAGGCGCAATGGCGTAAAGAAATTGAGGAGCTGGAAGCACAACTGTAAGTCTGCTCCCGGCGGTTAACCCCGCCGGGCCAGAGTATTACTGCGGGTTTTTCTCTTTCCAGGCATCCCATGCCTGTTTAATTTCCTGCTTCGCGGTCGCCGCATCGTTAAAGCCGCTCAGCTCAACTTTTTTGCGCCCTTCTGGCAGCTGTTTGTAGACGCGGAAGAACGACTCCAGGCGCTGCACTTCGATTTTCGGCAGGTCTTTCAGTTCTTTAATATCGTCGTAAGTTGGGTCGATTTTACTCGCCGGAACCGCGACGATTTTATCGTCCTTCTCACCACCATCCACCATCTTCAGCACGCCAATCGCACGCAGCTTAATGAGCGTACCCGGTGCCATTGGCGCACGGGTATAGAAAATCACATCCAGCGGATCACCATCACCGGCCAGAGATTGTGTCAGGGAACCATAGTTAGCCGGATAAGCCACAGGCATGGACTGGAAACGGTCAGCAACGATAAAACCGGTCCTGGCGTCGGTTTCATATTTGATAATGCCGCCTGCGGGGATTTCCGTAACGGCATAGAACTCTTCCGGGTTGTTCTCCGGCTGAGGGAATTCAAGAATGTTTTGCGCCTGAACGGAAGCGGACAGGAGAACGCTGATTGCGATAAGTTTTTTCACCAGATGCATTGTCTTTTAACTCTTCGGTTATTAGGAAGACAACACGTTACGTTTGGTTCATGTCAGAACCATGACAGTTTTTTGTCAGTTTTTTACCACCCCCCTGAATTGAGGGGAATGATGCTGCCTTGCCGCATTAATGAACAAAAACCTAATAAAATGATGACATTATGTTGCTGCGGCCTTGCATAACACCGACAAAACTCTAATTCTTAAGAAGTAAGATGTATTCTTGCACTGCAATACGCCCAAAATGTGTTCAACGCCAAAGTCATCGCCATCGACGTTAATGATGAACAGCTGAAATTAGCCGCCAGCATGGGTGCTGATTTGACCGTGAACTCGCGAAGCGTTGATGCAGCAAAGGTTATCCAGGCGAAAACCGGTGGCGCACATGCGGCAGTGGTGACCGCAGTGGCAAAAGCGGCGTTCAACTCTGCAGTGGATGCGGTTCGCGCGGGTGGCCGCGTGGTCGCCGTCGGTCTGCCGCCTGAAGCGATGAGCCTGGATATTCCGCGCCTGGTGCTGGACGGCATTCAGGTTGTGGGATCGCTTGTGGGTACCCGTCAGGATCTGCTGGAAGCGTTCCAGTTCGCCGCTGAAGGTAAGGTTGTCCCGAAGGTGACGATGCGTCCGCTGGAAGATATCAACGCTATCTTCAAAGAGATGGAACAAGGGCAAATTCGTGGCCGTATGGTGATTGATTTACGTTCGTAATGTATATGCTTCCCTCTCCTCACTGGGGAGAGGGAAGGCAAAATTTGTGTAGCACGCTTTCAACGCCCCGCTGATGGGGCGTTTTCATTTTCAGTTTCCGGCAAACCTTATCTCAATTCCTTTGTTCCCTTGTTTTCCCCCGCACCCGATGATGAATCCGACGCTAACAAGAAGATAACAAAGGAATTCACCATGCAAACTCCATTTCGCCTGCCGCTGCTGACAGCGCTGATTCTGGCTACCACGGCGACTTACGCGGCTGATACGCCAGTTAAAGGCGGCACGCTTATCTACCTGGAACAACAGGCGCATACCAACCTTTATCCGCCCGCCGGGGGATTTTACCCTAACGGCGGCATTCTGAATCAGATAACAGACAAACTGACCTGGCAGAACCCGCAGACGCTGGAGGTTGAACCCTGGGTAGCGGAAAGCTGGAGCACAAACGCCGATAAAACCGAATACACCTTTAAGATCCGCCCGGGGATCACGTTCTCGGACGGCACACCGCTTGACGCTAACGCCGTGGCGAAAAACTTCGACACCTATGGTCTGGGGAATAAGGCACAACGCCTGCCGGTTTCTGAGGTAATCAACAACTACGATCACAGCGAAGTGGTCGACCCGCTCACCGTGAAGTTCTTCTTTAAAAAGTCGTCACCGGGATTCTTACAGGGTACGGCCACCATCGGCTCGGGCCTGGTGTCGCTCAGTACGCTGAAGCGTAATTTCGAAGAACTGGGTGATGCCCGCCATATTATTGGTTCCGGGCCGTTCGTGGTGAAAGACGAAAAGCTGGGGCGCGAAGTGACGCTCGAGGCGCGTAAAGACTATCAATGGGGGCCAAAAAACCTGGCCCAACAAGGCCCGGCCAACCTCGATGGCATCAAGTTTATTGTCACCCAGGAAGACAGCGTTCGCATTGGCGCCTTGCTGGCAGGCCAGGCAGATTTGATTCGCCAGGTGCAGGCGTATGACGAAAAACAGACCACGGATCAGGGTTATCACATCTACGCCGCACCGACTCGAGGTGTGAACGACAGTATCAGTTTCCGCCCGGATAACCCGCTGGTTGCCGATGTTCGGGTCCGCCAGGCGCTGCTCCATGCCACAAACGCGAAACAGGTCGTCGACACCCTCTTCTCACCCAATTACCCGCAGGCAAAATCCGTTATTGCAGGTTCCGCCGCAGGCTTTGTTGATCTGAGCGACAAACTGACCTTCGATGCGGCCAAAGCCAACGCATTACTCGATGATGCTGGCTGGAAAACGGGCAGCGACGGGATCCGCGCCAAAGACGGGCAACGCCTGGCGCTGACCATTTATGAATCTCTGCCTCAGCCGCAAAACAAAGAGGTGTTACAGCTGGTAGCCCAGCAATGGCGTCAGGTTGGCGTGGTGCTGAACGTCAAAGCCGGTGACGCAGGAAGCCGCACGCTGGATAACCTCGACCCGTTAAAAACACCGCTGACGGTATCTGAAGTGGGTCGCGCCGACCCGGACGTGGTGAAAAGCATGTTCTATCCCGCTAACCGCGATGCACTGCTGCAAAAAGGCGGTTCCAGCGACAAGGTCAAAAGTTTCCGCGACGACAAGCTGAACGAACTGCTGGTAAATATTTCCGCAGAAGTGGACCCGCAAAAACGACGTCAGCTGACAGGGGATGCACAGCGCTACCTGCTGGACAACGCCTATGTGATCCCGATCTTCGAAGAGCCGCAGGTCTTTGCCGGTGCGCCCTGGCTTAAAGGGGTGAACTTTGAAGCCGTTGGCCGCCCGTCGTTCTACGGCACATGGATTGAGAAACATTAAGGAGTCGAACATGAGCCACGCACTGCTTCGACGTTCAGGCCATGGGCTGCTGGTGTTATGGGCCGCCTTTACCCTGTCGTTCGTGCTGCTTCAGGTGCTGCCGGGTGATGCGGTGCTGATCAAATTTCAGAACCCTGATCTTGGTTTAAGCCCGGCGCAAATTCAGGAGATGCGCGTGGCTTACGGGGCAGACAGCCCGCTGTGGCAGCAGTATGGCCATACGCTGTTTGCCATGTTACGCGGAGATTTCGGCTACTCGCTCCAGGCGGGTGTCCCGGTCAGCGAGCTGATTACCAGCAATCTGCCGGATACCCTGAGCCTGGCGCTCCCGGCGTTTGCGCTAGCGGTGTTGCTGGCTTTCGCACTGGCTTTTGCTTCGCGCCTGCCGGGTTTGCGCTGGCTCAGCAATACCATTCAGTCTTTGCCGGTGCTGTTTATCTCTCTGCCGACATTCTGGCTGGGTATCGCCTTAATCCAGCTCTTTTCGTTCCAGCTGAAGTGGATACCGGTCATTAACCCAACGCCCCTGCAAGGCCTGATCCTGCCGATCGTGACCGTCGCCATTCCGATCTCCGCCCCACTGGCACAGATTTTAATGCGCAGCCTGGACCAGGTGGCATCCCAGCCTTTTGTGGCCGTAGCGCGTGCCAAAGGCCTGAGCGAAACCGCCGTTCTGTGGCGCCACGTCACGGGTAACGCCCTGCTACCGGTGCTGAATATTGCCGGTTTACTGCTGGGCGAACTGATTGCCGGGGCGCTTATCACTGAAACCGTCTTCGGGCGCAGCGGCCTGGGCCAGCTGACCCAGCAGGCGGTGAATAACCAGGATATTGCCGTGCTCCAGGCGGTGGTGATGATTTCAGCCCTGGGGTTTGTCCTGATTAACCTGCTGGTGGATCTGCTGATGCCGCTGTTCGATCCTCGCCTGCAAACCGTCACCGGAGGTGCCCAATGAGTCTTGTTGATTACGCCGCGGCCGCACGAAAACGCGTGCCCCGGTTGCCCGGTATTTCGTGGCAACCCGGATTATGGCTGGCATGGGCCGTAATTGTGCTTGCCGCATTTGCTGCCTTCGCGCCGGGCCTGCTCAGCCACTACAGCCCGATTGAAGGCATCGCGGGTGCGCAACGTCTGGCGCCGCAGTCGGGCCACTGGCTCGGTACCGACCAGCTTGGCCGGGATGTGTATACGCGCATTATTTACGGCGCTTCACACTCCCTGAGCGCTGCGCTGGCTGCCGTTACCATGGGATTAGTCGCCGGAACAGGGCTTGGCGTCATTGCCGGCGCGTTTGCCGGGCGTGTTGAGTCGTTGCTGATGCGCTTTGTCGATGTCCTGCTGTCTATTCCGTCTCTGCTGCTCTCGCTGACGGTCATTATTCTGCTCGGTTTTGGCACCGTAAACGCCGCCATTGCCGTCGGGGTGGCCTCCATCGCCAGCTTCGCCCGGCTGGCGCGCGGTGAAGTGGTCCGTATTCGCCATACGGATTACGTCGAAGCGGCGTTTGGCAGCGGCGGCACATTCCTGGCCGTGCTGTGGCGACATATTCTTCCCAATTCACTCACTGCGGTACTGGCATTTGCCACCTTACAGTTTGGCCAGGCGATTCTGGCGCTCTCTACGCTGAGTTTTCTCGGCTATGGCACGCCGCCGCCCGTCCCGGAGTGGGGATTATTGATCGCTGAGGGACGTAACTATCTCTCCACCGCCTGGTGGTTAACCACCTTCCCGGGCATTGTCGTCATCGCGGTAGTGCTTGCCACCAACCGTATTAGCCAGCAGTTCAGCGGAGGCCGTATATGACCGTTCTCAGCGTGGAAAACCTCAGCCTCAGCTACCGCACCGGCCGCCAGTGGCGGGAAGTGGTCCATAACGTCAGCTTTAGCTTAAAACGGGGAGAAATGCTGGCGTTTGTAGGCGAGTCGGGGTCGGGCAAAACCACGACCGCACAGGCGATTATTGGCCTGTTGGCAGACAACGCCCGCCGCGATGGCGGTAGCATTCTGCTTAATGGTGAAGAGATCAGCCTCTGGTCTGCTAAACGGCTCGATGCCCTGCGCGGCACGCGGATTAGCCTTGTCCCGCAAGACCCCGGTAACTCACTGAACCCGGTTCAGACTATCGGCGCGCAGGTGGGGGAAATTATTCAGATCCATCAAAAAATCACTGCCGCCCAGCGGGATGAACAGGTGTTAGCCCTGTTAACCAAAGTGGGGTTAAGCCACCCGCAACAGCGCATGAAACAGTACCCGCATCAACTTTCCGGGGGAATGAAGCAACGCGTTCTGATTGCCATCGCCATTGCCCTGCGCCCCGATGTGATCATCGCCGATGAACCGACCAGTGCGCTGGACGTCACGGTACAAAAGCGCATTCTTGATTTACTGGATGTGCTGCGTCGCGAGTCCGGTACGGCGGTGCTGTTTGTCACGCACGACCTGGCGCTTGCCGCACAGCGCGCCGACAGACTGCTGGTGTTCCGTCACGGAGAGGTGCAGGAGCACGGTGCCACAGCAGATATCGTGCGTGCACCGCAGCACGCCTACACTCGCCAGCTGTTAAGCGATCTCCTGGGACAACGGCTGACCATTGCCCCGGTGTCAGGTTTACCGCTGGCGTCACCAGCCATACGCGCGCAGGGGATCAGCAAACAATTTTCGCTGGGTAAAGGTCATCAGCTTCAGGCCCTGGATCAGGTTAGTTTCGACGTGACGCGCGGCAGTACGCACGCCCTGGTGGGCGAATCGGGTTCCGGGAAAACCACCCTCGCCCGCATTTTACTGGGATTCGAACAAGCCGACAGCGGTCGCGTGGTGATTGACGATATCGACGCCACCACCTTAAGCAATGAGGCGCGCCGCCAACTGCGACAGAAAATCCAGTTTGTGTACCAGAATCCGTTTGCTTCACTGGATCCGCGGCAAACCCTTTTTGAGATAATCGAAGAACCACTGAAAAACTTTGCCCGCATCAGCAAAACGGAACGCAAGACGCGCG
The DNA here is from genome assembly GCF_056156645.1 of Enterobacter sp. Li2LvB3. Classification (NCBI taxonomy): domain Bacteria; kingdom Pseudomonadati; phylum Pseudomonadota; class Gammaproteobacteria; order Enterobacterales; family Enterobacteriaceae; genus Enterobacter; species Enterobacter sp. Li2LvB3. Next base: position 41,328 of record NZ_JBSICG010000012.1, read on the forward strand.
TCGAGAACGTTGCCCGGCGTGTCGCGTTGCCCGCAGAGCTTCTGAGCCGGACGGCACGCGAACTGTCCGGCGGGCAGCGTCAGCGCGTAGCCATTGCGCGGGCACTAATCCTTGAACCGACCATCCTGGTGCTGGACGAAGCCACCTCGGCGCTGGATGTCACGGTACAGGCGCAGATCCTGGCCCTGCTTCAGCAGTTACAGCAACAGCTGGGGCTGACCTATCTCTTTATCACTCACGATCTGTCGACCGTTCGCCGCATTGCGCACAGCGTGACGGTGCTGCGTAGCGGCCAGGTTGTAGAGCATGGCGCGGTAGAAGCGCTGTTTGCCACACCGCAGAATAGCTACACCCGCGAACTGATTGACGCCATTCCCCATTTTTCACCCGTTACGGAGGAGTTCGCATGACGCGAAAACGCCTGGGATTTTTCACCCGCCTGCTGGATGACGCCACGCCGAAAGAACGTTACCGCCTGGCAACAGAACAAATACAGCACGCGGAGCGCCACGGTTTCGACAGCGCCTGGATTGCGCAGCACCACTTTCATGAGCACGAAGGCGGGCTGCCCTCTCCGCTGTTATTCCTGGCACATGTGGCTGCGCATACGCGCAACATTCGTCTGGGAACCGCCATCATCACGCTGCCGATGGAAAACCCGCTGCGGGTAGCGGAAGATGCCGCCGTGCTGGATCTGCTGGCGAATGGCCGCCTGGAAGTGGGCTTTGGCTCCGGGGGTACACCCACCTCATTCCTGCCGTTTGGCCTGACGTTCGAGGAACGCTCCGCCGTGTTTGCTGAACATCTGCATGTTATCCAGAGCGCCTGGGGCGGGGATTCGCTCACCCATCCCGACAACCATCTTTATCCACCCTCCCCACAGCTCAACCGGCGGGTATGGATTGCGACCTTTTCGGTGGAAGGAGCCATACGCGCAGCACAGGCCGGGCACGGTCTGATGCTCTCACGCACGCAACCCCGCCCGGCAGACAGGCTGGATTTAACGCTGGATGAAATCCAGAACCCTATTATTGATGCCTATCTGGATGCCCTGCCTGCGGGCGTCGCGCCACGTATTCTGGCCTCGCGTACGGCATTCGTCGCCGACAGCGATGACTATGCGCTAGCGGTGGCAACCCCCGGGCTGACAAAACAGGCTCAGCAGCATCGCGCGACCGGGTATCAGGTAACAGGCGATAGCGTGGCGGATTATCGCCGTCAGTTTGACGCCCATATTGGCGCGCCTGAAACCGTTCTCGCCTCGCTGCAAGCCGATTCCGTCCTGGCGCGCGCGACGGATATTTCATTCCAGGTGCATTCGGTGGAACCCTCGCACCCGGATACCCTGCGTTCGATTGAATTGATTGCAGCACATATCGCCCCCCACATTCTTTGAGGAGTCACAGATGGCATTAAGTCAGGATATTCTCGCCGAACTGGCAGAGATCGCCCCAGGTTCCGCTCTGGCGCAGGCCCGCGCCACGCGTGATGCCGCAACGCGTCATGCCCAGGGGAGTTACGAAACGTTGTTCAGCCAGCAGGACACGGCATTTCCGCTGGATGAACGTTTTGCCGTGGCGGCAAAAGTCGCGAAATGGCATAACGCAGACGCACTTGCGGCGCACTACGCCGGATTTGGGCTGGCTGACCCGACCTCTGCGCGTCTGACTCCGGCCCTTAATTTCGCCCGTTTGTTGACCTTTTCTCCGGTAGAAGCCACCCCGTCGACCCTGAAAACACTCACTCAGGCAGGCTGGAGCAAAGAAAGCATTGTGACGCTGGCGCAGCTTATCGCGTTTGTCAGCTTCCAGAGCCGGCTTATTACCGGGCTACGTTTGCTGAACGATAAACCGGTAACAGCCAGTGATACACCGGCTGTGGCGGGCATCTGGCACACAACAAACACCACCGCAACGGGCAAAGCCGCGCCAGTAGCCTTCACCCAGGCGGAACTCGGCTGGGAACCGTGGATTGCGGCAAAACCGCTGGCCGATTTTACCGACGATGAGGCGGCAATCCTCGCGAAATTTGGCCACACCGACTCTGACTATTTCCGCCTGCTGGGGCGCAATTTGCCGGTACTGGAACAACGCACACTCACGGATAAAGGGATTTTTTATACGTCGGGCGGCCTTCCCCGCGCCGAACGCGAGCTTGCGGCAACGGTCACCAGCAAGGTTAACGGCTGCATTTACTGCGCATCTGTCCATGCGCGTAAAGCCAGTCAGTTATCAAAGGATGACAGCGCCGTTGAAGCGCTGCTGGCCATCCGCCCCGGGCAGGTGCTGAGTGAAGGGCAGTCTGCGCGCTGGCAGGCGGAAATTGAATTTGCGGCGGCGCTGTCCGTCACGCCACCGGCTGTGACGCCACATCACCTTGCGGCACTGGAAAAACAGTCGCTGGATACGCTGGAACAACTCGATTTGATTCAGTCTGCCGCCTTCTTCGCCTGGGCCAACCGGTTGATGTTGACCCTGGGCGAACCCTGGCTGTCCTGATGGGTATCAGGCTAACGCGTGTGTGTTAGCCTGATTTCGTTTGGCTTTCAGGTAGCCATACATCAGCAGAGACGTCATGGCGGAGAACGAAAGAATGGCCGCGGGCAAGGTGACGTAGCTCCAGCTAAAGCCAAGCGTTATCATCATCCCGCCAAAATAGGCACCAATTGCACTGCCCAGATTAAATGCCACCTGACCACCCGCAGCACCCAGCAGTTCCCCACCTTTTGCATTTTGCAGCAGCAGTATTTGCAGTGGTGCCGAGAGGGCAAACAGCCCAGCGCAGCAAATAAAGCCCATCACCAGAGAAGCTGTCTGGTGCTCCCCAAACGCAAAGAGCAGTAACAATGAGGCGACAATCACCATATCGGTCGTTGCCGCGATGCGCAGCGGGCTATAACGCCCGGATAATTTACCGCTCAGCATATTACCCAACACCATGCCCAGCCCCATCAGCATCATGATCACGGTCATCAGCCCTTCTGAAAAACCAGAGACATTTACCATAAACGGCTTAACAAAGCTGAACCAGGCAAACACCCCGGCGTTGCCAAACATGGTGGCGGCAAAAATAAGCCAGGGTTCCGGTTTTTTCAGAAAATGAAACTGCTCGCTGAGCCGGGTTTCCGTTTTATCGTAGAGTGTTGGCACCCAGAAAATGACGGACAGGATCACCAGCGCATCGAACACGGCAATCAGTAAGAAGGTGTAGCGCCAGTTGTATTCATGCCCAAGCCACGTCCCGAGCGGGACACCCACCAGATTGGCGACCGTCATCCCGGCAATCATGCCTGCGACCGCAAGCGTCACCTTACCCGGAGGGGCAATTTTCGAGAGGATGATGGCACCCACGCCAAAAATGGCCCCGTGCGGAAAACCGGAAATCAGGCGCCCTATCGCCAGCCCGGTATAGGAGGTCGAAAAGGTAAAGATGGCATTCCCGACCGCGCACATCGCCACTAAAAACAGCAGCGTTGATTTCAGCGAGAACTTACCGGAAAACAGCGCCACAATCGGCGCACCGATCACTACACCGAAGGCATAAAACGAAATCATATTGCCGGCGGAAGGAATTGAAATCCCCGTATCTTTCGCCAGCTCGGTTAACACACCCATAATGCCAAATTCAGCCATGCCAAGGCCGAATGTGCCAAGTGCTAACGAAAAAATAGTCTTTTTCATACCGCAACCACTTGTTAAAAATTTGCAACAGCTATTATTAAATAATCTTGTATGGTGAGCCAGTTCAAAACGGCTCGCTGACAGGTTAATCCATTAATTCAGGTAGATTACACTTCAAAGCACGGCCCTTTATTCCGCGACCGGACAATAAGAGGATGACAATGATGGTCAGTAAAAAAAAGAAAGCCAGTGTCGTTGTTGATGTCGTTAAAGATGCACCTCTCAAAACCAAAGAGTATGAAAAAGAGCTGCGCCGTCTCCATGTTGAGCTGGTTAAGCTCCAGCAATGGGTCGTCAGTAAAGGCTTGAAAGTGTGCATTGTCTTTGAAGGACGTGACGGCGCAGGTAAAGGCGGTACGATTAAAGCGATCACCGAGCGCGTCAGCCCGCGAGTGTTCCGGGTGATTGCTTTACCAGCCCCGACCGAGAAAGAAAAAAGTCAGCTCTACTTCCAGCGTTATGTGCCCCACCTGCCTGCAGCGGGTGAAATAGTTATCTTCGATCGCAGTTGGTACAACCGGGCAGGCGTTGAACGGGTGATGGGCTTTTGCACCCCGGAACAGGTAGAAAAGTTTCTGGATGGCACACCAGTGATGGAAAAAGCGATGGTGGATGCCGGGATCATCCTGGTGAAATACTGGCTGGAGGTGACGCCAAAAGAGCAGGAACGCCGTCTGCGCGATCGCATTAACGACGGGCGTAAGATCTGGAAATTATCCCCAATGGACATTAAATCCTTCACTATGTGGGATGATTATACCGTCGCACGCGATGCCATGTTTGCCGCTACCGACACCGCCTGGGCGCCCTGGTTTGTCGCCCGCTCTGAAGATAAGAAACGTGTTCGCCTGAATATTATTTCTCACCTGCTTACCCAGATCCCGTATAAAGAACTGCACGTTGAGTCTGTTGAATTGCCGAAACGTAAAATCGGCAAAGTCAAACCGACAAAATACCCCTTCAGATATGTCGCGGAACGCTTCTGATATTCCCGGCCTCTTTGTTGAATGCAAAGAGGCCATTTCATTCACTGTTGTCTGGAATGCTGCTCGCAATATTAATATTGCCAGGGGAAACAGTATTGTTTTTGTGCGGCAGAGGTTGATAATGAGCGCACCCACACAGGAGGTGAAAAATGAAAGATTCAGCAGCAGTACATGAACATCAATCCAGTCCGTCCCAAAGCCATGTAGCCCTTACTCACAGGCGATCAAGCTCTCAGCATAAGCTATCAGAGCATGACCGGCAGTTTTTTCAAGCAATGAATGATTTTGTCGAAAAGAACGGGACGATTACCGATGATGAATTTTTCAGGGTGCTTTAATGCTTAAACAATTTAACGTTTATCGTAACCCCTCTACGATGACCCGGGATAAACTTCCTTATTACATGCTTATTCAGGATGATTGCTATGAGGATCTGGCTACACGTGTAATTTTGCCCTTAATGCGAAATCATCAGTTACCCTTATGGCATAGCCCTCTTGCGCCAGGCATAAATATAGAATTCGAATCATTCCTTATTTATGCGCCCATGATCACCAACATCAACACTAATAAAATTAACCGAAAAGACTTTATCTGTAATTTACGCGATTCACGTCATGATGTTATTTCAGCCATTGACAGGCTGTTAACCAATACCTGACCAGGACTGAGACTTTCAGTATACCTGGCCTGCATTTTCTAACGCACTGGCAATTGTTAAACGCCGCCGACCCACGCCGACGGCGCTAACGCTTACTTCATCCCTTCAGTACTCTCTTTCTTCGCTTCCAGGCGTTCAACATCCCGATACCATCGCGGATGGTGCTTTTGCGCCCAGCGGCGGCTCACTTTGCCTTCAATCATCCCTTTAATCGACCCTTTTACCCAGAATGCCATATACATATGGATCAGGATGGCGTGGATCAGAATGATGGCCGACGTCGCATGGATCAACAGCGCATATCGCACGACCTGAATCGGGAAGTAGTGCGCAAAATACGGACGCCAGATGATCACTCCAGTCACCAGCAGCACAAAAATCATGCTCATGATGGTCCAGAACATCATTTTCTGCCCGGCGTTGTATTTCCCCACTCTCGCGACTTTATGTTCATTTCCTTTCAGGACTTCGACTATTCCCTTCACCCACGGAATATCTTGCTTATCCGGGATGTTGTGGTGAACAAAGCGCACGAACATAAACATCAACACGATGAAAATCAGCACCCCAAAAAACGGGTGCAAAATGCGCCCCATCTGCGGTGTGCCGAAGGTTTCGGTCAGCCACTGTAGCGTCGGGAAAAAGAACGAAATCCCCGATACCGCCACCAGGAAGAAGCAGATCACCACCGTCCAGTGACAGGCGCGGTCAACAAACTTCGTGCGCACAATCATCTTTGACTTACTCATGGTGATCCTCCTCGTCGTCATCCACCTCTTTGTTTGGCCCGATACCAATGTAGTGATAAATCAACCCGGCAAAGGTGGCGATAAAGCCCGCCGCCGAAAGCGGTTTAAGCGCCCCTTTCCACAGGTTGATCGCGGTATCGATCGCCGGATCTTTCGGCAGATTGTGGTACAACTCCGGCTGGTCGTTATGGTGCAGCACATACATCACGTGCGTACCGCCCACGCCCTGCGGGTTATAAATCCCCGCGTTTTCATAGCCGCGCGCTTTCAGCTTGTCCACGCGTTGCTGCCCCACTTCCAGCATCTCTTTTTTGGTGCCAAAGTGGATAGCCCCGGTCGGGCACGTCTTAACACAGGCAGGCTCCTGCCCGACGCTGACGCGATCCACGCACAGAGTGCATTTGTAGACCCGGTTATCCTCTTTGTTGAGACGCGGAATAGTAAACGGACAGCCTGCAATGCAGTAACCGCAGCCGATACAGTTGTCCTGCTGGAAGTCGACAATACCGTTGGCGTACTGGATGATTGCCCCGGCTGACGGACATGCCTTGAGGCAGCCCGGATCTTCGCAGTGCATACAGCCATCTTTGCGGATAAGCCACTCCAGCTTGCCGTTCTGGTCGGTTTCGCTAAAGCGCATCACCGTCCAGGATTTGGCGCTCAGATCGGCAGGATTATCGTAGACCCCAACGCAGTGCCCTACTTCATCGCGGATGTCGTTCCATTCTGAACAGGCCACCTGGCAGGCTTTACAGCCCACACAGGAAGAGACATCGATAAGCTTTGCGACTTCTGCCTTGTAATCCCGCGCGCGCGGCGCGGGGGTAATAGGGTTAGTCGCGGAGCGTTTAATAATGTCTTGTGTTTCCATCGCCATTTATTCGCTCCTTACGCTTTCTCGATGTTGACCAGAAACGCTTTGTACTCCGGCGTTTGCGAGTTGGAATCGCCAACGTTCGGCGTCAGGGTGTTGGCGATATAACCTTTCTGCGCCACACCTTCAAAGCCCCAGTGCAGAGGAATACCGACGGTTTCCACCTGCTGACCATGCACGTTTAACGATTGCAGGCGGCGTGTCACCACGGCCACGGCGCGAATAAAACCGCGTTTGCTGCTTACCGTTACGCGATCGCCATTGGCAATCCCTTTCGCTTTCGCCAGGGTTTCGCTGATTTCGACAAACTGTTCAGGCTGGGCGATGGCGTTAAGCCGTGCGTGCTTGGTCCAGGTGTGGAAATGCTCGGTCAGACGATAGGTTGTCCCCACGTAAGGGAATTTGTCCTTCTTACCTAAACGCAGCACATCCTCTTCGTAGATACGCACAACCGGGCTTGAAACCACGTTCGGGTGCAGCGGGTTCGTGCCGAGTGGCGTTTCCATTGGCTCGTAGTGTTCCGGGAACGGACCTTCTGCCAGCTTATCGAGCGCAAAGAGTCGGCCTAAGCCCTCCTGCTGCATGATGAACGGTCCCGTTGCGCTACCCGGCGGCGCAGTGTTGAAGTCAGGGATGTCGTTACCCGTCCACTTCGCCCCGTTCCACTGGATGAGCATCCGTTTCGGATCCCAGGGTTTACCGTTGATATCCGCCGAGGCGCGGTTGTACAGCACGCGGCGGTTCAGCGGCCACGCCCAGGCCCAGCCCAGCGTATTGCCTAACCCTGAAGGGTCGGCGTTATCGCGGTTGGCCATCTGGTTACCCTGCTCCGTCCAGCTACCGGCATAAATCCAGCAGGAAGACGCCGTGGTGCCGTCGTCACGCAGCAGCGCGAAACTGCTCAACAGTTGCCCCTTCTTCGCCACCAGGTTGCCGGTTGTGTCGTAGAGATCCGCCAGCGCAACGCCGTTGTTCTCTTTTGCCACCTCTTCAGATTCAGGATGATCGGGCTGCTTGTAGTCCCAGCTCATCCTCAGCAGTGGCTCAACGCCCTTACCGCCCTCGGTGCGGTACATCTCACGCAGGCGATGATAAATCCCGGCCAGGATCTCGCCGTCATTCCGCGCTTCGCCCGGCGCATCCTGCCCTTTCCAGTGCCACTGCAACCAGCGGCCAGAGTTGGCAATGGAGCCATCCTCTTCGGCAAAGCAGGTCGACGGCAGACGGAACACCTCGGTCTGAATCGACGCGGTATCCACGTCATTCATCTCGCCGTGGTTTTGCCAGAAGTTCGAGGTTTCAGTCACCAGCGGATCGATAACCACCATGTACTTCAGCTTGCTCAGGCTGCGAACGACTTTGTTTTTGTCCGGGAAAGAGGCCACCGGGTTAAAGCCCTGGCAGATATAACCCGTGACGTTGCCCTTATCCATCATGTTGAAATACTTGATGACATCGTAGGCCTGGTCCCATTTCGGCAACCACTCAAAGCCCCAGTCGTTCTCTTTCTGCGCCGCATCGCCGTAGAAGGATTTCATCAGGCTAACGAAGAACTTCGGATAGTTGCTCCAGTAGTTGACCTGGCCGGGCAGCATGGCTTTTGGCGTGCTGGCAGCCAGATAGGTTTGCAGGTCTGGTTGTTTATCCGACGGCAGCGTCAGATAACCCGTCAGGCTGGTGGAGAGCAGTCCAAGATCGGTTAATCCCTGAATGTTCGAGTGACCACGAAGTGCGTTCACCCCGCCACCGGCCATCCCCATATTGCCGAGCAGCAGCTGGATCATCGCCATGGTGCGGATGTTCTGCGCACCTACGGTGTGTTGCGTCCAGCCCAGCGCATACAGGAACGTGGTGGTTCTGTCGGCCGCACTGGTAGACGCCAGTACTTCACACACTTTCAGGAAGTCTGCTTTTGGCGTTCCACAGATGTTCTCGACCACGTCCGGCGTATAGCGGGAAACGTGCTGTTTCAGCAGGTTCCACACACAGCGTGGATCGGACAGCGTCTCATCGCGCTTCGCATAGCCGTTTTCATCGAACTGGTAGTGCCAGGACGACTTATCGTATTGCCGTTTTTCCGCGTCATAACCGCTGAACAGCCCGTCATCAAAGGCAAAGTCATCCCGCACCAGCAGGTTAGCGTTGGTGTAGTGTTTGACGTACTCAGCATTAATTTTGTTGTTTTCAATCAGGTACAACAGCACGCCAGACAGGAACGTAATGTCCGTACCGGAACGAATAGGCGCATAGATATCTGCCACCGATGCCGTACGCGTAAAGCGCGGATCGACGACGATAAGCGTCGCATCATTGTTATTTTTCGCTTCCATCGCCCAGCGGAATCCCACCGGATGTGCTTCAGCGGCATTACCGCCCATCACCATCACGACGTTAGCGTTTTTGATATCAACCCAGTGGTTGGTCATCGCACCGCGACCAAATGTTGGAGCAAGACTTGCTACCGTTGGTCCGTGTCAGACGCGCGCCTGGTTATCTACCGCCAGCATCCCGAGCGAACGCACAAATTTTTGCGTCAGCATCCCTGTTTCATTACTTGCCGCAGAGGCACACAACATGCCGGTGGAAAGCCAGCGGTTAACAGTGACGCCCTGCGCGTTTTTTTCAATGAAATTGGCGTCGCGGTCGGCTTTCATGTGTTTTGCAATTCGGGAGAAGGCCTCATCCCACGAGATACGCTGCCATTTATCTGAACCTGGCGCACGGTACTCTGGATAACGCAGACGGTTTTCACTGTGAACATAATCCAGCAGCCCGGCCCCTTTTGGACACAGCGCCCCACGGCTTACCGGATGGTCCGGGTCACCTTCAATATGATAAATCGCTTCTTTGGCGTTCTTCGCGCCATCGCCCAGGCTAAACATTAATAGCCCGCATCCCACGGAGCAGTATGTGCAGGTGTTACGGATCTCTTTGGCGCGCAGCAGTTTATAGTTGCGTGCCTGAGCCAGTGCCATTTTAGGAGCAAATCCCAACATCGCAGCTGTTGTTCCGGCCATACCGCCCGCGCAGATTTTGAAAAATTGTCTGCGGCTGACGTCCATTATTGTCCTCGTTTTCGAATAAGAGCCTAATGGGATAGGCGCTAAGACTTCGCGCCGCAAACTAACATTACAGCCCCTGTTTTTTTTGCGTCAAATCAATGTCGAACGGCATCGCCCCCTTAATAGTTGCGACTGACGAAAATGAATAATCCTTTTGGGTTAAGCGCTTAACAGAATTATTCGCGGTGAACCGTGGATTAATGCTATAAATTTTTCCTTTATATTTGATGGCAATGGCAAGGTAATGGACAGAAAAAGAGCAACGCTCATTGGGCTGGCTGCGATCCTGTTATGGAGCACGATGGTCGGGCTTATTCGCAGTGTCAGTGAAGGGCTGGGACCGGTGGGCGGCGCGGCAATGATTTATACCACCAGCGGATTACTTTGTCTGGCGACAGTTGGGTTTCCTGATATTAGGCGTTTCTCAACCCGATATCTTATTGCAGGCAGCGTCCTGTTTGTCAGTTATGAAATTTGCCTCGCGTTATCGTTAGGCTATGCGGCAACACGGCCGCAGGCGATTGAAGTTGGCATGGTCAATTATCTCTGGCCCAGCCTGACCATTGTGTTTGCGATTTTGTTTAATGGTCAAAAAACAAACCTGTGGGTGATCCCTGGATTAGCCATCTCGCTGCTGGGTGTGTGCTGGGTATTAGGGGGTGAACATGGCCTGCATATTGATGAAATCATCAGCAATGTTGTCTCCAGCCCGCTTAGCTATTCTCTGGCCTTTGCCGGGGCATTTATCTGGGCGGCCTACTGCACCGTCACCAGCAAATTTGCGAAAGGGCAAAATGGTATCACCCTCTTTGTATTGCTCACCGCCCTGAGCCTGTGGGTGAAATACGCCCTGAGCAGCCAGCCGGAAATGGTGTTCAGCGTTCCGGTGGTAGTGAAGCTATTAATGTGCGGTGTTGCGCTTGGGTTTGGCTATGCTTCGTGGAATATCGGCATTTTGCACGGAAATGTCACGGTACTTGCTGCGGTATCCTATTTTACCCCCGTATTATCCGCCGCGCTGGCCGCCGCGCTACTCAACGCACCACTCTCTTTCGCCTTCTGGCAAGGCGCTCTGATGGTTTGCGCCGGTTCTCTGCTGTGCTGGTATGCCACGCGAAATAGAGCCTGATGCCCCTTCTGCCGGGCAAACTCCCTGCCCGGCAAAATACCTGTGAAAATAAAACGTGATCGCACCTCAGAATATTTACACGACTCGTAGTTAAGAGGTTTAGATTCTGTTTATATTTATCTCCCTTCGTAAATTCCTCTTCGCACTTATTGACACAAATTGACAACGGAATGTAACTAATTCCCTGCGAATATTCACATTGTATATAGCACTTATTGCAATAGTTTATTTCTGGATGTTTCATGGGGTTTTGCGCAATGATTATGCGAACAATCTCATAACCCACTGTTTTACCGCCATCATTTACGCAGTGTATCTAATATCTATCGCGTCATCTTCATTAATTTCAGTGAAAAATAGAACCCCAAAAAAACTATACCCATGACAATTATTTGCGGCTGTAAATAGTGTTTACCTGTGCATTAATTAGTCAAAACTGCGCTTTTAACGGCAATTTTTCAGATCAGGATCACACTAATTGAAATTATCTCTAATATTTTGAAACTTATTATTGAAACGAAGCTACAAGATTTTTAAAAATAACGTGCCATTGACGAACAGCCTCGTTTAGAAATCGTTCAATTTGGCTCAGGATATACCTAAAGAAAATTATAAGGATTATTTGAGATGAAACTTAAATTAGTTGCAGTGGCAGTGACTTCCATGTTGGCAGCGGGCGTTGTAAACGCGGCTGAAGTTTATAACAAAGACGGTAACAAACTGGATCTGTACGGTAAAGTAACAGGTCTGCACTATTTCTCTGATGATTCCAGCAACGACGGTGACAAAACCTACGTTCGTCTGGGCTTCAAAGGTGAAACTCAGATCAACGACCAGATGAGCGGTTACGGCCAGTGGGAATATGAGTTCAAGGGCAACCGCTCTGAATCTCAGGGTTCTGACGGCAACAAAACCCGTCTGGCATTCGCAGGTCTGAAATTCAACGAATTCGGTTCATTCGACTACGGTCGTAACTACGGTGTTGCTTACGACATCGGCGCATGGACTGACGTTCTGCCAGAGTTCGGTGGCGATACCTGGACCCAGACTGATGGCTTTATGACTGGCCGTACCACTGGCGTTGCAACCTACCGTAACACCGACTTCTTCGGTCTGGTTGACGGTCTGAACTTCGCTGCTCAGTACCAGGGTAAAAACGACAACCGCGACATCACCGAAGCGAACGGTGACGGCTGGGGTCTGTCTTCTACCTACGAAATGAACGGTTTCGGCGTGGGTGCGACCTATGCGAAATCTGACCGTACTGACGACCAGGTTCGTGCTGGCCGTGTAGCGGGCACCATCAATGCGGGCGGCGAGAACGCAGAAGTGTGGGCAACTGGCCTGAAATACGATGCGAACAACATCTACCTGGCAACCACCTACTCCGAAACTCGCAACATGACCAACTTCGGTGACGGTTATATCGCGAACAAAGCACAGAACTTCGAAGTTGTTGCTCAGTACCAGTTCGATTTCGGTCTGCGTCCATCCATCGCTTACCTGAAATCCAAAGGTAAAGACATCGGTTCTTACGGCGACCAGGATCTGGTTGAATACGTAGACCTGGGTGCGACCTACTACTTCAACAAAAACATGTCTACCTATGTTGATTACAAAATCAACCTGGTTGACGACAACAGCTTCACCAAAGCTGCTGGTGTTTCTACCGACAACATCGTTGCACTGGGTCTGACCTACCAGTTCTAAGATTTGTCAGTATAAAAAGGCCAGCCCTTGTGGCTGGCTTTTTTTATCCGGTTTTACTGGCGTGATAAAGGAGTACGCCATGCACATATTCAAAGGACGCTGTTTGTGTGGGATGAGTCAGTTCAGTGTGAGTCTCACCAATTTCGACGTGTATGCCTGCCATTGTACGCTGTGCCAGAAATGGTCCGGCGGTATCGCCATGTATCTGGAAGCGCAAGGTCATCCTCTGGTCGAGGACGATTCCATCGCCCCTTCTCATTTTTCGTCCTCCCCGCGTGGTGAACGCTGGTTCTGCCCGGGTTGCGGCTGCCCACTATGGTTTGAGTTAACCTCATCAGCACGCTACTTAATTCCCTGGACGCTGCTGGAGATGAGTGAAGACGAACGTCGTCGCCTGGTGCTGGCCGCCGAAATTTATACCGAAACCCAGCCCGCTTTCTGGGGGCTGACCGGGCAATACGCACGCTATAGCGGGACGGAAATCGAAGCGCAGGATAAAAGCTGTCTGCTCACGCCGTAGGCTGTTCACTGCCCGCAGCACGGCGCAGCCAGTTTTGCAGGAGCTTACCGTCCTCGGTCATTTCTGTATCTGAACGCACGCACAGGTAATAGTCGCGACCATCATCAATAGGCAAATCGAAAATTTTGACCAGTTCCCCACTTTCAAGATACGGCGCGATAAGCGGTTCGCGCATCAGCGCACAGCCCAGCCCGGCCTGAACACCCGCCAGCGTCAGCAGGCCATCTTCAAACATCGGGCCGCTTTGTCGTGGCGGGCGCTTTACCCCCTGTAGCATAAACCACTGCTGCCAGGTACTGCGTTCCTCATCATGCAACAGCGGCATTTGCAGCAGCTGTTCCGGCGTGTCGATGTGCCCGTGGATGCGCAAAAAAGCCCGGCTGCATACCGGCACCATCTGCCCGGAAATCAGTTTTTCACTCTGATAGCCCGCCCACTGCCCATTGCCAAAACGAATCGACATATCTGAGGCATCACTCAGGTAGTTGCGGTGGTTGGCATACACCACATTGATTTCAGTCTGTGGGTTAGCCCGCATAAAAGCAGGCAGACGCGGGATAAACCAGCCCATGCCAAACAGCGGGATCAGGCTGATGGTGACCTGCCGAGTTTGTGATTGTTCTACCAGATGTTCCGTGGCCTGGCGCAGCACGTTAAATGCTGCCCGGATCGAGCGGTAGTAATCGCGCCCTTGCTGGCTCAGCACCAGCCTGCGTCCCTGGCGCTCTGTAAGCGGCATTTGCAGATACCCTTCCAGTACCCGGAGCTGGTGACTCACGGCGGATGGTGAAATCGCCAGCTCCTGCGCGGCCAGAGTCACGCTGCCGAGCCTGGCAATGGCTTCAAACGCGCGTACGGCCCGCAGGGGTGGATCGTTAGCAAGACGGGTTTCAGCAAAGAGAGGCTGGCCTTTCAATTGTTCTGTTTTATTCATATGTTGACTTCTTTAGACCATTCACCCGATCAGGTAAGTTTATTAAAACTATATAAATCATAAAGATAAAACGATGCCGGTTTTTCATAAGAAATAATATATGTGTATTTTACAATTTAATTCAATTATTAGATGGTAGCCGCTGAAAGAGCAATTTGTCGGGTACAAACGTTGGATACACTCATACAACAACTGATCAACGGTGTGATGCTGGGAAGCATCTACGCGCTGATCGCGCTGGGCTATACCATGGTGTATGGCATCTTGCGCATTATTAACTTTGCCCACGGCGATATTCTGATGGTTGGCGCGCTTACCACGCTTTCTGCCATTAATGTCCTGAATAATACCTTTCCGCATCTGCCGCTGCTGCTTCAGCTGGGCTGCGCGCTGGTGATTGCAATGGGCGTCTGCGCCCTGCTGGCAATGGCGGTTGAACGCTTTGCGTATCGCCGCCTGCGCAACGCGCCACGTCTGGCGCCGCTGATCTCCGGGATTGGCGTTTCGGTATTGCTGCAGACCGTGGCGATGATCGTCTGGACACGAAATCCGCTGATGTTCCCGCAGATCTTGCCAATGGACCCGATTGCCGTCACCGCAGGCAGTGAAGCCCATCCTCCAGCCATTGTCACCGTCACCGGTATTGTGACCGTGGTGCTGGCGCTGGTCGTCATGACCGCGCTGTGGCTGCTGGTTGAATACACCCGCCTTGGAAGAGGAATGCGTGCGGTTGCCGAAAATCCCCGTGTCGCCACGTTGATGGGCGTTAACCCTAACGCCATTATCACCCTGACCTTCGCTATCGGCGGTGTGTTTGCCGCGCTGGCGGGCGTGATGATGGCCAGCAACTACGGCAACGCCAGTTTCTCGATGGGCTTTTTACCGGGGATCAAAGCCTTCACGGCGGCTGTTCTGGGCGGTATCGGCAATATCCGTGGCGCGATGGTAGGCGGGATTTTACTCGGCATCATCGAAGCACTGGGCGCGGGCTATCTCGGTGAACTCACCAATGGCGTATTCGGCAGTAACTACCAGGACGTGTTTGCGTTCATGGTGCTGATCCTGGTGCTGGTCTTCCGTCCGGCGGGCCTGCTCGGCGAACGTGTGGCACACAGGGCGTAAGGAACACTATGACAACCGTACAATTACAGACTCCTGTCGCCACCCGTAAATTCTGGTCAGGAATGACCCTGTTTTGCCTCGCCCTGTTGCTTGCACCTATTATTGCCAGCCAGCTTGGCGGCAACTACTGGGTGCGGGTAATCGACTTCGCTCTGCTCTACATCATGCTGGCGCTGGGACTGAACATCGTGGTCGGCTACACCGGGCTGCTGGATATGGGCTTTATCGCCTTTTACGCCGTGGGGGCGTATCTGGCCGCCCTGCTGGCCTCACCGCATCTGCTTGAGGTTTTCCCGATCCTCGCCGTGTGGTTCCCCGACGGACTGCATACATCCTATCTGCTGATTATTCCGGTCGCGGCCCTCGTCGCCGCGGTGTGCGGCATCGTGCTCGGCGCACCGACGCTTAAGCTGCGCGGGGATTATCTGGCGATCGTAACGCTGGGCTTTGGCGAGATTATCCGCATCCTGATGCGTAACCTCGACCGCCCGGTCAATATCACCAACGGCGCGAAAGGCATTACCGGCGTGGATACGCTGAACCTTTTCGGCCTGAAGTTCAGCGGCGTGTACCACTGGTTCGGCGTTAAAGTACCTGCGCTCTGGCTGTGGTACTACCTGCTGATGCTGGTAATTGTGGCGATCATTTTTGTCTGCGTGCGCCTGCAACACTCACGTATTGGCCGCGCCTGGCACGCCATCCGTGAAGATGAAGACGTGGCCCGCGCGATGGGGATCAACGTGCGCAACTATAAGCTGCTGGCCTTTGCCATGGGCGCCTCTTTTGGCGGCGTGGCGGGCGCGCTGTTTGGTGCGTTTCAGGGCTTTGTCTCGCCAGAATCCTTCACGTTGCAGGAGTCTATCGCCGTACTGGCGATGGTGGTGCTGGGTGGTATGGGGCACATCCCCGGCGTTATCCTCGGCGCTGTTCTACTGACCGCACTACCGGAGCTGTTGCGCAGCCAGGCTGCCCCTGTACAGCAGGCGCTGTTCGGAACGGTGCTGATTGACCCGGAAATTCTCCGTCAGCTGTTTTACGGCCTGGCGCTGGTGCTGGTGATGCTCCTTCGTCCATCCGGGATCTGGCCGGTGCGTCACAAGGAGGTACAAGCATGAGTCTGCTCACCGTTCGCAAGATGTCCAAACGCTTCGGCGGCCTGACCGCCGTGGACGATGTTTCACTCTCAATCAACAAGGGTGAAATCTACGGCCTGATTGGCCCTAACGGCGCGGGTAAAACCACCTGTTTTAACCTGATAACCGGGTTATACCCGGCCG
The DNA here is from genome assembly GCF_056156645.1 of Enterobacter sp. Li2LvB3. NCBI lineage: Bacteria > Pseudomonadati > Pseudomonadota > Gammaproteobacteria > Enterobacterales > Enterobacteriaceae > Enterobacter > Enterobacter sp. Li2LvB3. The sequence goes on from NZ_JBSICG010000012.1 coordinate 58,032, forward strand.
ACAGCGGCGAATTTCTGATTGCCGATAAACCCTATTACCCGAAGCAGATTGAGAAAGTCACTGCCGCCGGGATCGCGCGCACCTTCCAGAACGTGCGCCTGTTTAACCAGATGTCGGTGCTGGAAAACGTGATGGTCGGCCGCCATGTACGCACCCGCAACGGGCTGTGGGCTGCACTCAGTCGCCACAAGCGCGCACGGGCAGAAGAAACCGACACCCGCGAACAAGCCTGGCACTGGCTGGAATATACCGGCATTGCAAAATTCGCCCACTACCGCGCCTGCGATCTGGCTTACGGCCACCAGCGTCGGCTGGAGATTGCCCGCGCGCTGGCAACCGATCCGCTGCTACTGGCGCTCGACGAACCGGCCGCCGGTATGAACGCGGCAGAGAAAGTGGCACTTGGTGAACTGCTTACCCGCATTCGTGACGACGGTAAAACCCTGCTGATGATCGAGCATGACGTCAAGCTGGTGATGGGCATCTGCGACCGTCTGACGGTTCTTGATTATGGCAAAACGCTCGCCAGCGGCACGCCGGACAGCGTACGCCGCGACCCGGCCGTGATTGCCGCCTGGTTAGGAGGCAATGCGCATGTCTGAGTTATTAAAGGTTGAGCGTCTTGACGTGCATTACGGCGGCATTCAGGCCGTGCGCGATGTCTCCTTTACCCTGCATGAAGGCGAACAAGCCACGCTGATCGGCGCCAACGGCGCAGGGAAAAGCTCCACCGTGCGGGCCATTACCGGGCTGGAAAGTTTCAGCGGCAGCATCACCTTCAGCGGCAAAAATGTGCGTAAACACAAGCCGGAAGCCCTGCTGCGTGACGGGCTGGTGATGGTGCCCGAAGGTCGTGGCATCTTTGCCCGCATGACGGTACTGGAAAACTTACAGATGGGAGCCTGGCCAAGACGTGACACTGTCACAGTAAAACATGAAATGAATGCGATATTTGAACGCTTCCCGCGCCTCGGCGAGCGCCAGCACCAGCTGGCGGGGCTGCTTTCCGGTGGTGAACAACAGCTGCTGGCGCTTAACCGCGCTCTACTCAGCCGCCCGCGTTTGCTGATCCTCGATGAACCGTCGATGGGGCTGGCACCGAAAATGGTAGAGAACATTTTTGCCGTCATTTCCGGGCTGCGTGAACGCGGCGTGGCCCTGCTGCTGATTGAACAAAACGCGCGCCTGGCGCTAGAAGTGACCGACAACGCGTGGGTGATGGACAGCGGCAGCATCGTTCATCACGGCGCGTCGAAAGCCATGCTGGACGACGACCAGATAGCACAGATTTATTTGGGCGAAATGCCCCTTTAACCACACCAACCAACATCAGGGAAAACAATGAAAACAGTAAAAATCAGTGCGCTCAGCGCCGCCATTCTGCTCAGTGGTTTTGCCTCAACGGGCGCATGGTCAGCAGATAGCGAAACCGTTGTTATCGGCCTGGCGGGCCCGTTAACCGGCCCGTCTGCCCGTATCGGTAAGGATCTGGAAAATGGCGCTCAACTGGCCATCGACGATATCAACAAACAGCATCCGACCATCGGCGGCAAAGCCGTTACCTTCAAACTGCAATCCGAAGACGATCAGTCTGACCCACGCACCGCTGTAGCGGTTGCGCAGCGTCTGGTCGACAGCGGCGTGGCTGGTGTGGTGGGCCACTGGAACACCGGCACCAGTATTCCGGCCGCGCGCGTGTATCACGATGCCGGTATCGCTCAGGTTGCCCCTGTCGCCACCGGTCACGCCTATACCAAACAGGGCTTCGACACCAGCTTCCGCGTGATGGGCCATGACGATGACGGTGGCCAGTTTGCCGGGCAGTACGCGGTAAACACCCTGAAAGCAAAACGCATTGCGGTGATCGACGACCGTACCGCATTTGGTCAGGGTCTGGCCGACGAATTTATCAAATCGCTGGAAGCCCAGGGCGTTAAGATTGTTGATCGCCAGTACGTTGATGACAAAACCGTGGATTTCAGCGCCGTTCTGACGGCCATCCGCAGCAAAAATGCTGACCTGATCTTCTTCGGCGGCGTAGACAGCCAGGCCGCACCGCTGGCGCGCCGTATCAAACAGCTCGGCATGAACGCCACACTGATGGGCGCAGGCGGATTCGTCAGCCAGACCTTCCTGCAACTGGCGCAGAAAGAAGGCGAAGGTGTTGTGGCGCTGGAGCCGGGTCTGCCGGTTGATCAGATGCCGGGCGGTAAAGCCTTCGAGCAGGCGTATCAGTCCCGTTATCACACCCATATCGAATTACACGCGCCGTTCGCTTATGACGCCGCCCGTGTACTGGTTGCCGCGATGGAAAAAGCCAACTCCGTTGACCCGTCTGAATACCTGCCCGCCCTGCGCGCCATTAACTACTCTGGCGTCACCGGACAGATTGCGTTTGATAAAGAAGGCAACCTGAAAGAGCCGTCCTTCACCGTGTACAAAGTGGTGGATGGCAAATGGCAGCCGCAGACCATACTGGGCGGCACCAAAGCGAAGTAACGCAGTGAGGCAATGTGATGAGTGATAATAATGAGCTGGGCATTCTCGCCCGCCGCAAAATTGAAGCAGAAATTATTAAGCCAATTTATGAAATCCTGGTGCGCGAGATAGGGAAAACCCGCGCCCAGGCGGTGATTGGCGAGGCCATTGAACAGGCCGCTATCGATGCGGGCAAAGAATTTGCCAGCAAAGAGCCCAACGGCGCGGATGTGAAGAGCTTTATCGCCCTGCAATATCTGTGGGAGAAAGACAACGCACTGGACGTCAAAGTGATCGACGCCGACGAGCAGCAGTACAACTACAACGTGACCCGCTGCCGCTACGCCGAGATGTACCACGAGATGGGGCTTGGCGAAATCGGGCATCTGCTCTCCTGCGCCCGCGATGAAAAATTCATTGTCGGTTATGCACCGGATGTGGAGCTGACCCGCACATCCACCATCATGCAGGGTGGTTCATGCTGCGACTTCCGCTATCGCAGCACAAAGGACAAAGCATGATGCGCGTAAACGCACAGCGCCTGTGGGCTACGCTGGAAATGATGGCACAAATCGGCGGCACGCCCGCCGGTGGCGTTACCCGTCTGGCGTTAAGCGAAGAAGACCGGATAGCACGCAACCTGCTGCGCGACTGGGCGCTTGACGCCGGTTTTACCTGTGATGTGGACACCATGGGCAACATGTTTATCCGCCGCGCCGGGAAAAACCGGGCTCTGGCTCCGGTGATGACCGGATCGCACGTTGATTCCCAGCCGCTTGGCGGAAACTACGACGGGATTTACGGTGTGCTGGCAGGGCTTGAATTGTTGCGTACCCTGAACGATAACCAGGTGGAAACCGAACGCGATATCGTGCTGGTGAACTGGACCAACGAAGAAGGCGCGCGCTTTGCGCCGGCGATGCTCTCTTCCGGGGTCTGGACCGGGCAGTTTAGCGAAGCATACGCCCACGCCAGGGGCGATAACGCGGGGGTTACCGTTGGTGAAGCGCTTGACGCTATCGGCTATCGCGGTGAACAACCGGCACAGGCATTTCCGGTTCACGCCTGTTACGAGCTGCACATCGAACAGGGGCCGATTCTGGAAGATGAAGCCATTGATATCGGGCTGGTGCGGGCCGCAATGGGCCAGCGCTGGTTTACGATAACCCTTGACGGCTTTGCCGCTCATGCAGGTACGACCCCAATGCACAGCCGACGCGATGCATTAACCGCCTTTGCCGAACTGGCATTAAAGGTGGAAGAGATTGGCTATCAGCATCAGCCGGATGGCCGCGCCACTATCGGCATGGCGCAGGTCACGCCGAACTCGCGCAACGTGGTGCCGTCTCGCGTGGTGTGCAGTGTGGAGTTTCGCCACCCGGCGCAGGATGCGCTTGAAGCGATGGAGTCGGCACTGCATCAGGCGGCGGAATCACTCGTTGCACGCGGCGTCACCGCCATTGTTGAGCGCATTTTTGACTACGCGCCGATCGCATTTAACCCGCAGTGTCTGGCCCGTACCGAGCAGGCCGTGGCGGCACTGGGTTATTCATCAAAACCGATGGTATCCGGCGCGGGGCATGACACCTGTTATGTCAGCAAAATTGCCCCGGCGAGCATGATTTTCATTCCGTGCGTGAAAGGCATCAGCCATAACGAAGCAGAAAAGATCCTGCCGGAATGGTCAGAGAAAGGGGCGAATGTGCTGCTGCACAGCGTGCTGGCGGCGGCTCAGGAGCAATAACACTGTGCGAAAGCAGATGCGCTCTGCTTTCGCCAGAACCTATATCGCAACGCGTCGGCTGATTTCGACCACCCTGTCGCTCGGCAGATGGTAGTGATTGATAACATGCGTACAGTTGCGCTTCATAAAGGCAAAGATGTGGCGCTGCCAGACCGCCATCCCCGCAGTGCCTTCACCCGCGACAATGGTTTCATGCCCGACGTACCAGGTTGCATCATCGGTCGCAAATATCGCGTTGATTTCACTTACCCCTTGCAGCAAATGCGGGATGTCCGGGTGCTCCATAAAACCGTATTGCGCGATGCCATGCCAGTATCCCGGGGCGCGTTGCATCACTTCGATTCGCTGTTCATCATCCACGTAAGGCACGTTGAGAATATCAATCGTCAGGGAGAGCACTTCGCGCTGTAAGGCGCGGTTTCGTGCCACATGCCAGCGCATCACGGGCGGGATGTTATCCCGGGTGCGCGTCAAAAAGATGGCCGAGCCCGCCACTCTGGGCACCTCTTTTTGCGAAAGTGCCGAAAAGAAACCATCGACACTGATCCCTTTCTCGCCAATCGCCTTTGCTACCGCCTTAATCCCGCGATTCCAGATCAGCATAACGGTGCAGATGGCAGCGGCCAGCAACAGCGGGATGTACCCCCCTTCAAGGACTTTAATCATATTGGCGAATAAGAAACTGGTATCGATGATGAAAAACAGCATGGCTATCAATGCACTGCTGAACAAGCTCCAGCGCCATATTTCACGCATGGCGACAAACAGCAAGCCGGTTGTCATCAGCATGGTTAACGACACGGCGATGCCATAGGCGGCAGCAAGTTTATCAGACGATTTAAAGAACACGACCAGCCCGATGGTTACCACCATCAGCAGCCAGTTGATCGCACCGATATAAATCTGCCCGTAGCTTTCGGCGGCAGTCTGCTTGATCCGCAAGCGCGGCAGCCAGCCAAGTTGGATCGCCTGTCGGGTCATCGAGAAAGCGCCGGTGATAATCGCCTGGCTGGCAATAATGGTCGCCAGTGCGGCAAGAACAATCAGCGGAACCTGGAGCACGCCGGGACACAGCATAAAGAAGACGTTTTTAGTGCTGTCTGCACCCGCCAGTATCAACGCCGATTGCCCGGCGTAATTGAGCAGCAGCGCGGGAAAGACCACCCCATACCAGGCCAGCCAGATAGGTTTTTTACCAAAATGGCCCATATCCGCGTACAGGGCTTCCGCGCCGGTGACGCAAAGGAAAACCCCGCCTAACACCAGAAAACTGGTAAAACCATTTGAGAGCAAAAAAGTGATGCCGTAGTACGGATTCAGGGCCAGCAGTACCGCCGGGTGCTGCGTTATACCCCATACCCCCAGCGCGGCGATGGTGAAAAACCACAACGCCATGATCGGGCCAAAAATTTTGCCAATTCTGGCGGTGCCAAAAGGCTGAATAAAAAAGAGTGCCAGCAAAATGGCAACCGTTGCAGGCAGGATGAAGGGTTTAGACGCCGGGATAACAATTTCCAGGCCTTCTAACGCTGAGAGCACGGAGATGGCCGGGGTGATCGCCCCGTCACCGTAAATTAACGCCGCGCCAACCAGCGCCGCAAATATCACCCAGCGCCCGCCTTTCCCCTTTTCAACCAGCAATGACATTAATGCCATGATGCCGCCCTCGCCGTGGTTATCAATGCGCATGGCGAACGCGGCATATTTAACTGAAGTGACCAGGATAAGCGTCCAGGTAATCAGCGAGAGCAGGCCTAAAATGACCGCGGGTGTCGGGTCATGCCCGGACAACGACAGCACCGTTTTGAAGGTATAGAGCGGGCTGGTGCCGATATCACCGAACACCACACCAAGCGCACTGCCCGCCAGCAAGACTGCCCGGGGGGATGCGGACGATGTTTCACTGCTGTTGAGCAGGTTCATAAAATCCAGCTTGAGTCTAATAATCCTTTAAAAATCATAGCCCACATCCCTTTTTCACGCCAACACGCTGCTAGCTTTGATTCACCTTTGAGAGGCTGAACCAGATCCCGATGGCAAGCAGCAGCAACATGCCGCCAGCACTGCCCAGCGCCACGCTGTGTGACGTAATAAAAGCCGTTTTCGCCGCGGCGATCACGGAATCTCCCAACGCTGGCGTCAACTCCTGGGCGACTTTCACCGCTTCACCAATTGACGATGAGGCTTTGTCGGTCAGCGCCGGGGTTAACCCTTCCGGCAGAGTTATCGATGCCGAAAAACTGCGGGTTAACAGCAGGCCAAAAATGGCAATCCCCAGCCCGGCCCCCAGTTCATAGGACATGGTTTCGATGGCCCCTGCGGCAGCGGCTTTCTCTTTCGGCGCGGCAGCCATAATGGCGGATGTAGACGCCAGCAGCGCACTGGCGGCGCTAAACCCCAGCAACACCATCAGGCTCCACGCCTGCCACTGCTGGGTGCTGAAATCAAGCAACGACAGCCCAATGAAACTTATCGCGCTCAACCCCATGCCCCCGGCGGCCACAATCCGTAGCCCCAGACGCCCGACCAGCACCCCGGCAATAGGGCCGCTGAACCCGCTGGCAACCATCAGCGGCAGCATAAACATCCCGGCCTCAAACGGCGTAAAACCGTGAACGAACTGGAGCTCCTGAGCCATCAGCAACTCGAATCCCACCAGCGCAATCATAGCGGTCATTGCCATCACCACACCGCTTAAGATGATGCGATGGCAGAACAGGCGCATGTCAATCATCGGTACATGGGCGCGCAACTGAATGCGCACAAAAACAAACAACATCACCGCGCCGGTAAGCAGCGTACACGCCACCATCCACGGGGCAAGCGCGCCTTTCAGCGCCGTTTTTGCGCTATACACCAGCAGTAAGATGGCGACGATCAGCATGATGGCGTGGCTGATATTCAGCGGCTGCTCCGGGCGGCCTTGCTGTGCAGGGACAAATCGCGCCGCCAGTGAAACCACCACCACCACGATCGGTACGTTGATCAAAAAAACCGAGCCCCAGTAAAAATGCTCAAGCAGCATTCCGCCGATAAGCGGCCCAAACGCGGCACCACCTGAACCGACTGCGGCCCATACCCCAAGCGCGATATTGCGATGCCGGGCATCGATAAACAGCGTGCGGATCCCGGCAAGGGTAGCCGGAATGATCATCGCCGCCCCAATCGCCAGAGATGCCCGCGCGGCAATCAGCCAGCCCGCAGAAGGTGCAAACGCCGCAGCCAGCGATGAGAGACCAAACAGCGTACTGCCAATCATCAGCAAGCGCTTAAAGCCAATGCGGTCACCCAGCGCGCCCATCGGCAGCACCATCCCCGCCATCACCAGCGAGTAAATATCAATAATCCACAGCAATTCATTGCCGCTTGCGCCAAGCGTCATGCTCAATGTCGGCGCCGCCACGTGCAGCACCGTTGCGTCAATCGCCACCGGAATATAGACCAGCACGATAATCACTAACGCTAACCACTGACGAAACATAAATGTCCTTTTCATTTCAAACCTGGACACATGTCCAGGATGCGATCCTACGTAAAGTTGAACGCATGTCCAGCTTTTTTGTTACACTCGTTTCATCTCCATTAAGAGTGAGTAAAAATGCGTTATCTGAGCAAGGATGAACGGCGGGAAGATATTCTTCAGGCGGCCATGCGCGTGGCGTTAACCGAAGGGCTGGCCGCAATGACGGTAAGGCGCATCGCCGCCGAAGCGGGCGTTGCCACCGGGCAGGTTCACCACCATTTTGCCTCTGGCGGCGAATTAAAATCATTAGCCTTTGTCCGGCTTATCCGCGCCTTGCTGGATGCCGATGTGGTCGCTGAAAACGCCAGCTGGCGGGAGCGCCTGCACGGGATGCTGGGCAGCGATGACGGCGGATTTGAACCCTACATCAGGCTATGGCGGGAAGCGCAAATCCTCGCAAGCCGTGACCCGGAAATCAAAAGTGCGTACATCATGACGATGGAAATGTGGCACCAGGAAACGGTGGCCATTATCCGGGGCGGCGCAGAATCAAAAGAATTTACCCTGACAGACCGGGCAGAAAATATTGCCTGGCGTTTGATTGGGCTGGTCTGCGGCCTGGACGGTATATACGTTTTAAATATGCCTGAAATGGACAATGCCGCATTTAATAAACATCTTGATAAATTAATCACTCTGGAATTGTTTTAATACCCACTATGGAGTATTAAATCCAGCAAAGGTTACAATTAGTAACACATAAAGCGAATCCACTATTCCATTCCCGGGTCGTGGGTTCGCTTTTTTTATCTATCCTTTCAACTGCATCCCAATAATTCCAATAACCCCGCACAACGCGACACAAGATATCTGTTTGTTTTCAATTCACTTTTCCATTCATTGTGCGTAAGCAAGAGGGCGATATGTCACAACAAAGTGAGAAAAATAATCATTATCTACTTAGTAACTGGAAACCAGAAAACAGCGATTTTTGGGAGAACAAAGGAAAAGGGATTGCCCGAAGAAACCTTGTTATATCTGTCGCTTGTCTGCTTTTAGCTTTTTGCGTATGGATGTTATTTAGCGCCATTACGGTGAATCTTAATAAAGTCGGATTTAATTTCACCACCGACCAGTTGTTCATGTTAACCGCATTACCTTCGCTTTCGGGTGCCATATTACGCGTTCCCTACTCCTTTATGGTGCCGATATTTGGCGGCCGTTACTGGACGATATTAAGCACCGTAATTTTGATTGTTCCCTGCGTCTGGCTGGGCATCGCCGTGCAGAATACGGCCACCCCCTACTGGATCTTTATTGTAATCGCCCTGCTGTGCGGCTTTGCCGGAGCAAACTTTGCTTCCAGCATGGGTAACATCAGCTTCTTCTTTCCGAAAGCAAAACAGGGCAGCGCGCTGGGTATCAACGGCGGGCTGGGGAATCTGGGCGTCAGCGTGATGCAACTGGTCGCACCGCTGGTCATTTTCCTGCCAATGTACACATTTCTCGGCGTGGATGGCGTGCCTCAGGATGATGGCTCGACTCTGTGGCTGGCCAATGCCGCCTGGATATGGGCGCCGCTTCTGCTGCTGGCTACCATCGCCGCCTTCTTTGGTATGAACGATATCGCCAGTTCTAAGGCCTCTATCGCCAGCCAGCTTCCGGTGCTGAAACGCTTTCACCTCTGGCTGTTAAGCCTGCTTTACCTGGCAACGTTCGGATCGTTTATCGGTTTCTCCGCAGGCTTTGCCATGCTGTCGAAAACTCAGTTCCCGGATGTGAACATCCTGCACCTCGCCTTCTTTGGCCCCTTAATTGGTGCGCTGGCCCGTTCTGCGGGCGGGATGATATCTGACCGGCTTGGCGGCGTGCGCGTTACGCTGATTAACTTCGTGTTTATGGCGATTTTCAGCGCCCTGCTGTTCCTGACGCTGCCCGGTTCAGGTTCCGGCAGCTTTGTCGCGTTCTATCTGGTGTTTATGGGCCTGTTCCTGACCGCCGGACTGGGCAGTGGCTCAACCTTCCAGATGATTGCCGTCATCTTTCGCCAGATAACCATTACCCGCGTGAAGCAACAAGGTGGCACTGACGAACAGGCCCAGCATGAAGCCGTCACCGAAACGGCGGCCGCGCTGGGCTTTATTTCGGCCATTGGTGCGGTGGGCGGGTTCTTTATCCCTAAAGCCTTTGGCACTTCGCTTGCCATGACCGGCTCGCCGGTTGGCGCCATGAAAGTTTTCCTCGTGTTTTACATCGTCTGCGTATTCGTCACCTGGCTGGTTTATGGCCGTAAATCCTCACAAAAATAACTAATAGCCTTTCGCCGGCGAGCGGTGCAGTGCTTTCCGGCAATGTTATCGGAGCAGGAGAAATGTCATGAGTAAACTGTTGGATCGCTTTCGTTATTTCAAACAAAAAGGCGATACGTTCGCCGATGGACACGGGCAGGTGTACAACACCAACCGTGACTGGGAGGACAGCTATCGCCAGCGCTGGCAGTTCGACAAAATTGTGCGATCCACCCACGGCGTGAACTGTACCGGCTCCTGTAGCTGGAAAATCTATGTCAAAAACGGGTTAGTGACCTGGGAAACGCAGCAAACCGACTACCCCCGCACCCGCCCGGATTTACCGAACCACGAACCACGCGGCTGCCCACGTGGCGCAAGCTACTCCTGGTATCTGTACAGCGCCAACCGCCTGAAATACCCGCTGGTGCGCCGTAAGCTGATTGAACTGTGGCGCGACGCGCTGGCACAGCATAACGATCCGGTGCTGGCATGGGATGCCATCCAGCGTGACCCGCAAAAGAGCCAAAGCTATAAACAGGCGCGCGGGCGCGGCGGGTTTATCCGCTCGAACTGGAAAGAGCTGAACCAGCTGATCGCCGCCGCCAACGTCTGGACTATCAAGAATTTTGGCCCGGATCGCGTGGCCGGTTTCTCACCTATTCCGGCGATGTCGATGGTTTCTTACGCTGCCGGGACACGCTATCTCTCGCTGTTAGGCGGAACCTGCCTGAGCTTCTATGACTGGTACTGCGATTTACCGCCCGCATCGCCGATGACCTGGGGCGAGCAGACCGACGTACCGGAATCTGCCGACTGGTACAACTCCAGCTATATCATCGCCTGGGGCTCTAACGTGCCGCAGACCCGCACGCCCGATGCCCACTTCTTTACCGAAGTCCGCTACAAAGGCACCAAAACCGTTGCCATTACCCCGGATTTCTCCGAAGTTGCGAAACTCAGTGACCAGTGGCTGGCGCCAAAACAAGGCACCGACAGCGCCCTGGCCATGGCGATGGGGCATGTGATCCTCAAAGAATTCCACCTGAATAACCCAAGCGACTATTTTCTGAACTACTGCCGCCGTTACACGGACATGCCGATGCTGGTTATGCTGGATGAGCGGGACGATGGCTATGTGGTTCCTGGCCGAATGTTGCGCGCATCAGACCTGGCTGACGGGCTTGGTGAAGCCAATAACCCGGAATGGAAAACCATCGCCTTTGATATCGCCGGTAACCTGGTCGCACCGAATGGCTCAATTGGTTTTCGCTGGGGCGAAAAAGGCAAATGGAACCTCGAGCCGCTGGCGGCCGGTCATGAAACGGAGCTTACGCTCTCTTTGCTGATCACCCACGACAGTATCGCCGATGTCGCCTTCCCCTACTTCGGTGGCAACGAGAACCCGCATTTCCGCAGCGTGAAACAAGAGCCGGTCCTGGTTCGCCGCGTGCCCAGCAAAACCCTGACGCTGGCCGATGGCAGCCAGAAACGCGTGGTCAGCGTGTATGATCTGGTGCTGGCAAACTACGGTCTTGATCGCGGTCTGGAAGATACCAATGCCGCGAAAGAATACGCTGAAATCAAAGCCTACACCCCTGCCTGGGGCGCGCAGATTACCGGCGTACCGGCGTATCTGATTGAAAAAATTGCCCGCGAGTTTGCCGATACCGCGAATAAAACCCATGGCCGCTCCATGATTATTCTCGGGGCTGGGGTGAACCACTGGTATCACATGGACATGAATTACCGTGGGATGATCAACATGCTGGTCTTCTGCGGCTGTGTCGGGCAAAGCGGCGGCGGCTGGTCGCACTATGTCGGCCAGGAAAAGCTGCGCCCACAAACCGGCTGGCTGCCGCTGGCCTTCGCGCTGGACTGGAACCGTCCGCCGCGTCAGATGAACAGCACCTCATATTTCTACAACCATGCGAGCCAGTGGCGCTACGAAAAACTGACCGCGCAGGAACTGCTCTCTCCGCTGGCGGATGCCTCTAAATTCACCGGGCATCTGATCGACTTTAACGTGCGCGCTGAACGCATGGGCTGGCTGCCGTCTGCACCGCAGCTTAACCTCAACCCGCTGCACATCGAGGCCCGCTCGGATGCTGCCGGAATGACACCGCAGGAGTACACCGTCCAGGCGTTAAAATCGGGTGATATCCGCTTTGCCTGTGAACAACCAGACAACGGCAAAAACCATCCGCGTAACCTGTTTGTCTGGCGCTCTAACCTGCTTGGCTCGTCCGGTAAAGGCCACGAGTACATGCTCAAATATTTGCTCGGTACCGAAAGCGGAATTCAGGGCGAGGATTTAGGCTCAACGGATGATGTCAAACCCGAAGAGGTGGAATGGCAGACTAAAGCCATAGAAGGCAAGCTCGACCTGCTGGTGACGCTTGATTTCCGTATGTCGAGTACCTGCCTGTTCTCGGATATCGTCCTGCCAACCGCCACCTGGTATGAAAAAGACGACATGAATACCTCGGATATGCATCCTTTTATTCACCCACTTTCAGCCGCCGTTGACCCGGCGTGGGAATCCCGTAGCGACTGGGAGATCTACAAAGGCATCGCCAAAGTTTTCTCTGAAGTATGTGTCGGCCATCTGGGCAGCGAAACGGACGTGGTGCTACAACCGCTACAGCATGACTCCCCGGCGGAGCTGTCGCAGCCGTTTGATATCCAGGACTGGCGCAAAGGGGAATGTGACCTTATCCCCGGTAAAACTGCTCCGAGTATTGCGGTGGTGGAACGTAACTACCCGGATACCTATGAACGCTTCACTTCCCTCGGCCCACTGCTGGATAAGCTTGGCAACGGCGGGAAAGGCATTTCGTGGAACACGCAAACCGAGGTCGATTTCCTCGGCAAGCTGAACTACGTCAAGCTCGACGGCCCGGCAAAAGGTCGCCCACTGATTGAAACAGCGATTGATGCCTCTGAGGTGATCCTCGCCCTGGCACCAGAAACCAACGGCCAGGTGGCGGTAAAAGCCTGGGAAGCGCTCGGGCAACTGACCGGACGCGATCACACGCACCTGGCAATCAACAAAGAAGACGAGAAAATCCGCTTCCGCGATATCCAGGCCCAGCCGCGCAAAATCATCTCCAGCCCGACATGGTCTGGTCTTGAGAGCGAGCATGTTTCTTATAACGCCGGGTACACCAACGTACACGAACTGATCCCGTGGCGGACGATTTCCGGGCGTCAGCAGCTGTATCAGGATCACACCTGGATGCGTGCATTCGGGGAGAGCCTGGTGGCCTATCGTCCGCCAATTGATACCCGCAGCGTCACCCACATGCGCGAGATCCCACCGAACGGCTTCCCGGAGAAAGCGCTGAACTTCCTGACACCGCACCAGAAATGGGGCATTCACTCCACCTACAGCGAAAACCTGCTGATGCAGACCCTGTCTCGCGGCGGGCCGATTGTCTGGATAAGCGAGATGGACGCCAAAGAGTTAGGCATTGAGGATAACGACTGGATCGAAGCCTTCAACGCCAACGGCGCCCTCACCGCCCGCGCGGTGGTCAGCCAGCGCGTGCCGCCGGGCATGACCATGATGTACCACGCTCAGGAGCGCATTCTGAACATTCCGGGTTCAGAAGTGACCGGCCGTCGTGGCGGTATTCACAACTCAGTGACGCGCGTTTGCCCGAAACCGACGCACATGATCGGCGGTTACGCGCAGCTGGCGTACAGCTTCAACTACTACGGTACCGTCGGCTCCAACCGCGACGAATTCATCATGATCCGCAAAATGAAAAACATTAACTGGCTGGACGGCGAAGGTCGGGATCAGGTTCAGGAGGCGAAAAAATGAAAATACGCTCACAGGTTGGAATGGTACTGAATCTCGATAAATGCATTGGCTGCCACACCTGCTCGGTCACCTGTAAAAACGTCTGGACCGGGCGTGAAGGCATGGAATATGCGTGGTTCAACAACGTCGAAACCAAGCCAGGTATCGGCTACCCGAAAAACTGGGAAGATCAGGAGGAGTGGCAAGGCGGCTGGGTACGCGGTATTACCGGCAAACTGACGCCACGCCTCGGCAGCCGCGTGGGCGTTCTGTCGAAAATCTTCGCCAACCCGTCCCTGCCGGGCATTGACGATTACTACGAACCCTTCACTTTCGACTACCAGGATCTGCACCGCGCACCGGAGGGAGACCACCTGCCCACCGCCCGCCCGCGCTCGCTGATTAGCGGCAAACGGATGGACAAAATCGTCGGCGGCCCGAACTGGGAAGAGCTGCTGGGCGGTGAGTTCGAAAAACGCGCCCGCGACCGCAACTTCCAGAAGATCCAGAAAGAGATGTACGGCCAGTTTGAAAACACCTTCATGATGTACCTGCCGCGCCTGTGTGAACACTGCCTCAACCCGAGCTGTGTCGCCACCTGCCCGAGCGGCGCTATCTACAAGCGTGAAGAAGACGGCATTGTGCTGATAGACCAGGACAAGTGCCGCGGCTGGCGCATGTGCATCAGCGGCTGCCCGTACAAAAAAATCTACTTCAACTGGAAGAGCGGCAAGTCAGAAAAATGCATCTTCTGCTATCCGCGCATTGAATCAGGCCAGCCGACCGTCTGCTCGGAAACCTGCGTCGGGCGTATTCGTTACCTCGGCGTACTGCTGTATGACGCAGACCGCATCGAAGAAGCGGCGAGCACCGAGCATGAAACCGATCTCTACGAGCGTCAGTGCGATGTGTTCCTCGACCCGCACGATCCCGCAGTGATTGAAGAAGCGGTGAAACAAGGCATTCCGCAGAACGTGATTGATGCCGCCCAGCGTTCACCGGTTTATAAAATGGCGATGGACTGGAAGCTGGCCCTGCCGCTGCATCCGGAATACCGCACCCTGCCGATGGTCTGGTATGTGCCGCCGCTGTCGCCGATTCAGTCTTACGCTGACGCGGGTGGCCTGCCGATGAACGACGGCGTGCTCCCTGCCGTAGAAAACCTGCGTATTCCGGTGCAGTACCTGGCGAACATGCTCAGCGCAGGCGATACCGGGCCGGTGTTGCGCGCCCTGAAACGCATGATGGCGATGCGCCATTACAAACGCTCCCAGACCGTTGAGGGCGTGACCGATACCCGCGCCATCGAGGAAGTGGGCCTGAGCGTGGAACAGGTTGAGGAGATGTACCGTTATCTGGCGATTGCCAACTATGAAGACCGCTTTGTGATCCCAACCAGCCACCGCGAAATGGCGCAGGACGCCTTCCCGGAGAAAAACGGCTGCGGCTTTACCTTTGGCGACGGCTGCCACGGCTCCGACACCAAATTTAACCTCTTCAACAGCCATCGCATTGATGCCATCAACATCTCCGAGGTGCGCGAACACGGGGAGGGAGAATAATGCAAATCCTTAAAATCATCGCGCTGCTGATTGAGTATCCCGATGAAACACTGTGGGAAAGCCGCGACGAAGCGCTTTCGCTTATTGCGCAGGATGCGCCCGTGCTGCTGCCGTTTGCCCGGCAGCACCTGGGCGCAAACCTGCTGGATAAACAGGCTGAGTGGTGTGAAGTGTTTGAGCGTGGCCGCGCAACCTCGCTGCTGCTGTTCGAACATGTTCATGCGGAATCCCGCGATCGCGGACAGGCAATGGTCGATCTGATGAGTCAGTATGAGAAAGCCGGGCTTCAGCTGGACTGCCGCGAACTGCCGGACTATCTGCCGCTGTATCTGGAATACCTCAGTATCGTCACCGATGACGAAGCACGCGAAGGGCTGCAAAACGTTGCGCCGATCCTGGCGCTGATTGGCGGACGCCTGAAACAACGCGGTGTGGCGCATTATCAGCTGTTTGACGCCCTGTTGTCGCTTGCTGGCAGCCGCCTTACCAGCGACAGCGTGGCAAAACAGGTTTCCGGCGAAAAACGGGATGATACCCGTCAGGCGCTGGATGCCATCTGGGAAGAGGAACAGGTTAAGTTTATTGAGGACAACGCCACATCGTGCGACAGCTCGCCGATGCAGCAATATCAACGACGCTTTAGCCAGGACGTCGCCCCGCAGTATGTCGACGTCAGCGCCGGAGGCCCAAAATGATCCAGTATCTGAACGTCTTTTTCTACGATATCTACCCTTACCTGTGCGGCACGGTTTTTCTGGTGGGAAGCTGGCTGCGCTACGACTACGGGCAGTACACCTGGCGAGCGTCATCGAGCCAGATGCTGGATAAACGCGGGATGGTGCTGTGGTCGAACTTGTTCCATATCGGCATTCTGGGGATCTTCTTCGGCCACCTGTTCGGGATGCTGACGCCACACTGGGTTTATTCGTGGTTCCTGCCGATGTCGCAAAAGCAATTGCTGGCAATGATTGCTGGCGGCGTATGCGGTGTGCTGACGCTGGTGGGCGGTGCGGGTCTGCTGGTGCGCCGGCTGACCAACCCGCGTATCCGGGCGACCTCATCAACTGCCGATATCCTGATCCTCTGCGTGCTGCTGGTACAGTGTATTCTCGGTCTGACCACGATCCCGTTTTCAGCTCAACACCCGGACGGCAGTGAAATGCTGAAACTGGTGGACTGGGCGCAGGCGGTCGTCACCTTCCGCGGTGGTGCGTCAGCGCATCTGGACGGTGTGGCGTTTATCTTCCGCGTTCACCTGGTACTGGGGATGACCATCTTCCTGCTGTTCCCGTTCACGCGTCTGGTGCACGTGTGGAGCGCGCCGGTGGAGTATCTGACGCGCCGGTATCAGGTAGTACGTTCACGCCGCTAGTCGGCTGCGTCCTTCACGTTACAATAAGCCCGGTCGCGAAGCCGCTACCGGGCAATTCAAATTACAGCATCCCGTGTTGCAGCAGGAAACCCCACCAGGGAATGCCGAAAAGCATGTGGATCAAAAACGTACATAACGCCACGATAGTGCCAATAACCCACCACGATTTAATGTCGTTATACCCCGAAGCGAAGATAATAGGCCCCGCAGCACCACCATAATGCGTAATACAGCCACCATATGAATTGGAAAACAGAATCGCCAGCGCCAGTAGCACGGGTGCTGTTCCGGTGACCAGTCCCACAGTGGCAAAGACCGGAACCATAGCTGCCACATATGCCCCGCCAGAAGCAAAGAAATAACGTACCAGCACACTCAAAAATACGATGATGAAGATGGTCATATTACCGGCACTGAGGAAGTCCAGATGTTCAGACAGGAACGCAGCCAGCCAATGGAAAAAGCCCTCTTTGCTGAGCGTCGAGCTAAGGCCAATGATGCCGCCATACCAGATAAGCGTATTCCAGCCCCCTTTATTTTGCAGAACGTCACCCCAGCTGATGATATTAAACAACAATGCGCCACCCATTGCGATGATGGCGACCGAGGATTCATTTAGCCCAAGGTGATGTGAGAAAATCCAGCCCATTAATGCAGTGATAAAAACAACAACTAATCCCTTCTCTTTAACATTCATCGGGCCAATTTCATTAAGCCCATTAGTTGCAATATCAATATTATTGATTTGTTTTATTTCTGGAGCGGATACCCGGTAGCATATATAGGGAATGACACTCAACATCAATAACCCAAGAGGAGCCCCCGCCAGCATCCAGCCAGTCCAGCTAATATGAATATGGAAAATATCGGAAATTAACTGTAGCGCTAAGGCATTCCCTGCGAATCCGGTTAAGAACATATAGCTGGTCGTTTTGGTTACCATATACACATTGACCATCAGATAACGGCCAGCCTTACACGGTGATTCTTTTGGCGTCGAACCTAATACCATCGCAATACTGTTGATAATAGGAAAAACGACACCACCCGCACGCGCCGTATTTGACGGCGTGGCGGGTGCAAGTACCAGATCCAGTAATGCGGTTACGTATCCTAACCTGAGTGTCGTACTGCCAAATTTAAGGATAAACCAGTAGGCGAGCCGCTTTCCCAGCCCGGTGGTGACAAACGCCGCGCTAAGCGTAAAGGCGCTAAAAACAAGCCAGGTTGTTCCTGAAGCATATCCACTCAGGACATCCGTTGATTTCACCGGAGAATCGGCGAATTTCGTGATAGTAAAACAGGTTAATGCCACCGCAACCAACATAATAACGGGTTCAGGATAAGGTTTAATGACCAGCCCAACGATGGCGGAAAAATAAATACCTGCCAGAATCCATGCCTCTCGGGTTAATCCATCAGGCGGAGGAATAAATATCGATAACAATATTATTCCGGCAAGTAAGATTGTTTTCAAAATGTTTGATTTAATCATGTCTCACCCATGAGAAATGTTCCCTGAATAGCGGAGGTCTCCCCTCGGAGAAATCTCCGCTGACTTTAAATGTTTTATCAAAAAAGAGTAAACGGCTACAGATTGATCACCGTGATATTATCACCCTCCGCACTTTGATATTCAGGGAGAGTATCAAAACTGAGATCGAGGTAGATTTTTTCATTCGAATCGTGAAGTTTATCGATATAACTTAAATATTCTTCTACAGTTGGCATTTTCCCGATAATAGCGGCAACGGTACTTAACTCAGCCGACGCCAGGTAAACTTTCGCATTCGTTCCCAGACGGTTTGGAAAATTTCGGGTGGAGGTCGATACCACGTTACTCCCCTCCCTTACCCTCGCCTGGTTCCCCATGCACAGGGAACAGCCCGCAGGCTCAATTCTCGCGCCGGATTTTATAAACTGATTAAAATACCCCTCCCGGGCGAGTTGCTGGGCATCCATTTTAGTCGGTGGGGCCAGCCACAGGCGCGCCTTGTTTTCTTTGGCATCGGACATAATTTTCCCTGCCGCGCGGAAGTGACCAATATTGGTCATGCAGGAGCCAATAAACACCTCTTCGATTGGCATACTGGCAACCTCTGAAAGAAAACGCGCGTCATCCGGATCGTCTGGTGCGCACACCACTGGCTCGGCGATTTCATTGAGGTCAATGTCAATAATTGCCGCATACTCAGCGTCAGAATCGGCGGACAGCAGATACGGATTAGCCAGCCATGACTCGATTTCCGTGATGCGCCGTTCAAGTGTGGTGGCGTCCTCATAACCCTGCTTAATCATCCAGCGCAGCAGTGCCACATTGGAGCGAAGGTACTGCGCGACTTTGTCTTCCGACAGACGCATGACGCACGCGGCGGCAGAGCGCTCAGCAGAGGCATCAGCAAGTTCAAACGCTTGCTCTGCACTTAACGTATCCAGCCCCTCTATTTCGAGGATCCGGCCAGAGAAAACGTTACGCTTGTTTTTTTTCTCAACCGTCAACAGCCCCTGTTTTCTGGCATAGAGCGGAATGGCATGAACCAGATCGCGCAGTGTGATCCCTTTTTGCATCTCGCCCTTGAAACGCACCAGCACAGATTCCGGCATATCTAGCGGCATAATGCCCGTTGCAGCCGCGAAAGCCACCAACCCGGAACCACCCGGGAACGAAATCCCCAGCGGGAAACGGGTATGCGAATCCGCTCCGGTTCCCACCGTGTCCGGGAGTAGCATACGGTTCAGCCAGGAATGGATAATACCGTCGCCAGGTTTGAGCGCGACCCCTTTGCGGCTGGTGATGAACTGCGGCAGGGTTTCATGCAGTTGAATGTCAACAGACTTCGGATACGCGGAGGTGTGGCAGAAAGACTGCATCACCAGATCCGCCGAAAATGTCAGACAGGCAAGATCCGTAAGTTCATCGCGGGTCATACCACCGGTAGTGTCCTGAGATCCCACGGTGCTGATTTTCGGTTCGCAATACTGCCCCGGACGGATCCCCACCACTCCACAGGCTTTGCCCACCATCTTTTGCGCCAGGGTAAAACCTGCGCTGGAGGCCACAGGCGCGGCAGGCTGGCGGAAGATCTCTGATGACGGAAGATTCAGAGACTCCCGCGCTTTAGCCGTCAGGCTACGCCCGATAATCAGCGGGATGCGCCCGCCTGCCCGTACTTCATCCAGCAGAACGTCGGTTTTAAGGGTGAACGTCGTGACCAGCCGCTGGGTTTCCGTTTCACGAATTTCGCCCTGGTAAGGATAGAGATCGATAAGCATCCCGGTTGTCAGTGCGGAGACATCCATCTCTACCGGCAAGGCACCCGAATCTTCCAGCGTATTAAAGAAAATGGGGGCGATCTTGCCGCCAAATACAAATCCGCCGTTCCGCTTGTTCGGAACAAATGGAATATCGTTACCGATATGCCACAAGATAGAGTTGGTGGCGGATTTACGTGATGACCCTGTTCCCACGACATCGCCAACATAGACCAGTGGCCAGCCCGCCTCTTTTAATTCCGCCAGTTGGCGCAATGGCCCACGTACGCCAGGTTCATCAGGCTTTACCCCTTCACGAGCGTTGCTGAGCATCGACAGCGCGTGCTGCGGAATATCCGGGCGCGACCAGGCCACAGGCGCGGGAGAGAGATCGTCAGTGTTGGTCTCACCGGGTACTTTGAAGACCTTGAGGGTGATTTTTTCAGGCATTGCTGGTCGATGGGTAAACCACTCGGCGTTTGCCCAGGCATTAAGCACCTCTTTGGCACGGACATTACCGTTCGCCGCTTTAGTTTCCACCAGGGTGAATTTTTCGAAGATAAGGATAGTTGCTGAAAGCTGTTTAGCGGCAATGGCGCCTAGCACAGGATGATCCAGAAGATCTATCAGCGGCTGGACGTTGTAGCCCCCCTGCATTGAACCGAGCAACGTAGTGGCTTTTTCAGGTGAAAGACCGCTGACGTTGCATTCCCCAAGAGCAACCTTAAACAGAAAATCGGCTTTAACCCTGGCCGCCGGATCAACCCCAGGAGGCACACTGTTTGTTAATAAATCTATTAACGCAATCTGTTGTTCTGACCTACCGCACATTAAGCCGTTAACCACCGCGAGCGTTTGTTCGGCGGTTAACGGTTTTGCAGGAATACCCTCTTCTGCACGCGACTTCATGTGCAGATTGTAATCATCTAACATATGCTCTCCTGTTAGGGATAATTATTCCCTGAGCGTTAATCGTGGATATTTAAATACGCTTAAATCTGTTCACAGAATTCAGTCAGTCGTTCCAGACCGTAATGCCATTCACCATGACCCGACTCTGAATTAATATGTCCGGCCTCACCGATATCGATTAAAAGCCCCCCCCAGTACGTAGCCCAGAATTGGGCCCGTGCGAAAGGCATCAGAGGATCGTTTCTGCTGGCAAACAGAATGCAGGGAACGGGTAACGCACTTGTCTGGATGGCCTCTTCCAGCCCAAAGTAAGCTGGTTCCGCTGGCGCAACCATCACTATTCCGGCTACATTCTCTTGCCGGGATTGCAACAGCCTGCAAGATGCCAGAGCGCCAAAGCTGTGTCCGACCAGGATCGCAGGCAGCAGAGAGATTGCCAATTCTCGTCTGATGGCCGACACCCATTTTTCAAGATCGGGCTCTAACCAGTCTTTTTGCTGTATACGTTTCCAGAAAGGAAAACGCCGCCCCCAGCAACTCTGCCAGTGATATTCATCGCTGTCTCTTAACCCCGGCACCAGAATAATGGTGTAACGGTCACTGAGTTGCTGAAGTCGTTGTTCAATCATGACGTTTTCCTTGTTTAGCTATTATTCCTGCGGGAATTGAGACAATAACCATCCGACGGCAAGAAGATCAGCACTTCCTCCAGGGCTTAAATTTCTGCGGATCAATTCCGCGTCCATTCTGGTTAATGCATTTTCTAATATTTTTGAATTCAGATTTTTAATTTTTAATAATCGCCTGGCATAGCGTCGCACGTAATTCAGCCCAGTTACCCCACCCCGCGAAATAACGTTAGTGTCGGGATTTTCCGCCATCAGTCCGAGTAACATTCTTAACAGGCCCTCACGTTCAGACGCGCCCTGTTGGAACGAGCTTTCCAGCAGTGGAAGACCAAACGTGCGGACGGTAATAAAGCCACTGGCGGCTTCCCCTCTCGCCCCGGTGAATCCAAAGGTCTGGAATAGCTGCTCGCCCTTCGTTTTTGCGACACCTGACTTTTTCAACTCCTGCTCAACAATACCTCTGCATATAACGCGGGTTTCTTCGCACAGGCTGCGCTGAGTGAGCTCTACATTCCGCTGCGTTAACCGTCCGGCTGCGGCGCACAGCAGCCCCAGAGAGAAGATCCCGCCTTTATGGGTATTCACGCCACCGGTCGCTACAAACATGGCCTGTTCACACGCCAGCCCTATCGGTCTTAGTGCTCGCAGTGTTTGCTCCCCCCCAAGGCTGGCAGTCTCCCGGCCAGCCTTAAAAAACAGTGAATACCAGGGTGTAATAACCGCGATACTGTCCATAAACAGCGTAAAGGTCATGTCCTGATGTGCGCCGTTATTAGCACGATCCACAAGGCCAGGTTTCGGGGTTAAGGCGATTTCCCGGTACATGGCTTCAGCCGCCAGCTCAGCGACAGAACGCTGGACGACGTTCTCAGGATGCCTGGCAAGCGAAGTAGTCACGGGTTAACTCCTCAATAACGTGCGAAAGCTCAACCTGAGAATGGCGCTGTGCGCGGGAGCAGGCATGTGCGGGTTCACTACAGATAAAGCACCTGCGCATCGGTTGCTGAATGGCATCACGTTTCAACAGCCCCGTCTTCGGACACAGCACGTCGATATCCCACAGACGCCCCAACGCGTGGGTATCTTCGAGATGCGCGGTTACGTGTTTGATCATCCAGGCCGGTGCCGCCACTGACCAGAGGGCTTCAGGTCCTGTCACTGGCTGTAACGATTGATGCCGGGAAACTGTCCAGTGATGCGCCCGGAACAAAGCACCGAGCGTTTCATTCGCCACGGCCATAACCTGTCTGGCGAGTTCGTTATCCTTACGTTCACCAGGCCAGACCAGCGTGACAGAAACCACGGTCTGTTCAGACTGAAACAACCACGCCTGCTGTCGGTTCGCCCGCTGTTCTCTGGATGCGAGGATCTGTTCCAGGGAAACCTTTGCGTTCGATGCTTTATTCGTCATATGTATTACTCCTTAACCTGGCGAACGACATCAATCACGCTGCCGTCGCGATAGCGCACCACGCCAACGATGCGCGAGGTAAATTCGATAGGTTTAGGTTCGCCCGAAATGAGCAACGCTCTTTGGTACAACGCCTCGATATCCACGACGGTCAGACCTGCAGCCATCAGACGATCGCGGATCTCCGGGCGTGCCGGGTTAACGGCAATACCGTGATCGGTAACCAGGACGTCAATACTCTCGCCTGGTGTGACCAGGGTGGTAACATGTCTGACAACAGTAGGAATTCGGCTGCGGATCAACGGTGCCACCACGATGGTGAGATTTGCCGCAGCTGCCACGTCACAATGACCGCCCGACGCACCGCGCATCACGCCATCGGAACCGGTCAGCACATTGACGTTGAACTGGGTATCCACTTCCAGCGCACTGAGGATAACCACGTCCACCCTGTCGCAGCAGGCCGCTTTTGCCGCGGGGTTTGCATAGACGTTGGTCGATATTTCGACATGATCCGGGTTGGCAGCCATTGACGCAGCAGCGGCACCGTCAAAACTTTGCGTATCGAGGATCTTTTCAATTAAGCCTTTCTGGTGCAGATCGACAATACTGCCGGTGATCCCTCCCAACGCAAACCGGGCGACAATATTGTGTTTCCGCATCCGCGTTTCCATAAAGCGCGTACAAGCCGTTGACGCCGCGCCTGAGCCGGTTTGGATGGAAAAACCATTGCGGAAATACCCTGAGTGTTCAATGACGTCAGCGGCTGAGCGCGCAATCATAAGTTCACGAGGATTGCTGGTAACCCTGGCGGCACCCACGCTGATTTTTGCCGGGTCCCCCACGCTCTCAATCTGGACAATATAATCAACCTGATCCTGCACAATGCTGGCGGGCATGTTAGGGAACGGCTTCAGAGTTTCGGTCAACAGAACCACTTTTTTGGCATATTTCGCGTCGACCATTGCATACCCGAGCGAGCCACACTGAGACGCGCCGCCATTGCCGCTAGCGTTGCCGTATTCATCGCAGCAGGATACCGACAGAAACGCGACATCGATGGCAATCTCACCCTGTTGAATCAAATTCACACGCCCGCCGTGCGAGTGGATTTGTACCGGCTCGTCCATTAGCCCGTGCGAGATTGCGTCCGCCAGCTCACCGCGCATCCCGGAGGTGTAGATTTTTCTGATGACACCATTTCGGATGTGTTCAATCAGCGGCGTATTGCAGGACATCAATGAACTTGAGGCGAGCGTGAGTCCTTTGAGACCGCGTTCAGCCAGTTTATCCATCACATAGTTAATGACCTTGTCCCCTTCACGGAAAGCGTGGTGGAAGGAAACTGTCATACCGTCATGAAGGTCACAGCGTTCCAGTACTTCATCGACGCTGTCGAACAGTTTGCGCTGATATTTTTGCTGATTGTCAGATAGATAAGGCGTAGTCGCATTCGCACCGCTAAACGCGACGTACTCACGACGCACGCCAGGAATGTGATGCAGGGTTTCAGTTAGGTTTCTCATTATTCATCCTGTCGCTTTTAATTACTGACGAATGCCTGACGCATTTTTGCGCTCGATGACAACACGGGCATGGTTGATTATTGGCGCATCGATCATTTTGCCGTTCAGCGAAATCACCCCCAGTCCGTTACGTTCACCTTCCTCGGCGGCTGCAATCACGCGCTCAGCATAATCCACCTCTTCCTGAGTCGGGGCGTAGGCGTTATGAAGGATCTCAATCTGTCGTGGGTTAATCAGGGACTTTCCGTTGAACCCCATCCGGCGAATGAGATCCACTTCTTTCAGGAAACCGACCTCATCGTTCACATCGGCATACACCACATCAAACGCATCAATCCCCGCGCCACGTGCCGCGTGTAATACCGCGCAACGGGCATAGAACAACTCAGTTCCATCGCCACGCTCGGTTTGCATGTCCATCACATAATCAAATGCTGCCAGCGCAATACCCATTAACCGCACGGAGGATTTCGCAATCGCGACGGCATTAATTACGCCGACCGCAGATTCAATTGCCGCCATTAATTTTGTTGACCCAACCGGGCGTCCGCAGCTCTCTTCAATCCTGATGATTTCGCGCTCAAGCTGATAAATATCTTCCGGTGAGTCAGTTTTAGGTAAGCGAATAACGTCAACGCCAGCCCTAATCGCTGCTTCAAGATCCTTAAGACCAAAAGGTGTATTAAGAGGATTAATTCGGACAACGGTTTCAATATCGTTATACATAGGGTGCTGTAGCGCGTGAAATACCAGAAGACGAGCACTGTCTTTTTCTTTCAACGCGACGGCATCCTCTAGATCAAACATAATTGAGTCAGGTTTATAAATAAATGCCGTGGAGAGCATGGCGGCGCTTGAACCGGGTAAAAATAACATACTGCGACGTAATTTTTTCATTACAACGTTTCCCATAAAATGTCTTCCCGACCCAAACCTCTAAGCAGAGCAACCTGCACTCGCGCACGGATCACGCAGTCCAGCGCACCTTTATCATCGACAATGATCTGTCCTTGCTCGATATTAAATGCTGAAAGCACTTCATTAACGACCCGCGTTATTTGCTCGCCAAATTGTTTATAAACTTCGCTTTGGATTACCACATCTAACCCACTCTCTGTGGGACTGACCTTTACTAGCAGGTCGCTTGATTCCAGCGTTCCCGCCATAGCGGCTTGCACAATTTTCATATTACATTTCCTGTGATTATTCGATTAAACTTCTGCCGGCAACCGTTCGGACAAATAAGTTTGATGTTGCATTCCGTTTTTAAGATAAACACGTGTCGTTGCAGGTACCATGCCGCTGGCGGCAGAGAAATTATTTTCATTCAATAAACGACGAACCGCTGATGCAGAGACCGGAACGTTACTATCATCCGTTTTCCGATTTATTTCATGAACCCGAATACTGGCAGACTGACCGTTCTCCATTTCCAACCAGTGATGCATCGTACGGTTATATTCGGCGGTTAACTGGCAGAAAGGTTCGGTCCCGACAAAACGATGGGTTATATTCAGTGCAGGGGCGATGTAGTTCCTGAACAGCATGAGATCAATGGTCGCATAGACTTTATCAATCACCTGTTTGTCTTTCAGGAAATAACCGGGGAACGTGCCACGCGAGATAATATACGCAGAGCCGGGATGAACGGTCACATTTTGCAAATGCCGCGAACCGTCCCGCACCATCGCAAAGCGTTCTTTGAACGGAAAGGCGGATACATCTTCCTGTACCACAAAAACATGAAGCCAATCGCACTTGCTCGCGGCATGTTCAATCAAATACTGGTGACCCAGAGTGAATGGATTAGCATTCATCACAATGCTGCCGACATTATTCCCTTCGACCAGATATTGGCTTCGCAACTGACAGCAATAGCGATGAATACCGACTGGCGTGTTTTCCATTAACGCTGCACAGTTATCGACTGTGACCAGTGGATAAAAGCCACACCCGCGAAAAGATTTCACGTTACCAGGGCTGGTCAGCAGAAAAAGCTGATGTTCACCGTTTTGCGCCGCCTGAAGCTCGGCCTCATGAATTAAGGTCAGGCTTAATGATGTACCCCGCCAGTCGGAGTTGATAGCAATGCATTTTAAGGTATTACCGGCAATGCCAGCGCAAGCGATAAGTTTGCGTTGATAACGGGCAATGACAAATTGCGCAATATCATCATCGATACCTAAGCCATTCTTTTCCAGGAAGCAGGTAATCTCCTCTCTGGCGTGACCGTTACCAGTATTAATAACCTCAATTTCTGGCGTTCTGGCGGTGTACATCTTATTTCTCCTGAAAACGGCGGTTAAATAGCCAGCTCTTTTTGCTGCGCCTGAGCTTCAACAATGGTATTTGTCAGGCGGCCAATGTTTTCTATTTCCACTTCAACCCGATCGCCGTCATGCATAAAGAGTGGTGGATTACGTTTTTTACCGACGCCGCCAGGCGAACCGGTAATAATGACATCCCCGGCGCTAAGAGAAGTGAAGGTGCTGATATAGGCGATAAGATCGGCCACTTTATGGATCATGCTGCTGGTAGAGGCATCCTGAACCAGCATCCCGTTTAGCCAGGTATGAATAGTCAGCGCGTGAGGATCGGGGATTTCATCTGCGGTGGTCATATACGGGCCAAAGGCACCGGTTTGTTTCCAGTTTTTACCCGCCGTGAACCAGGCGTGCTGCCAGTCGCGCACTGAGCCATCCATATAACAGCTATAGCCTGCGACATGACTGAGCGCGTTGTTTGCATTGATGCAGGAACCTGATTTACCGATAATAACGGCCAGCTCTCCCTCGTAATCAAATTCGCTTGAGACAACCGGTTTAAGAACCGGTCGGGCATGTCCGGTTTGTGAATCAGGGAAACGGATGAATAACGTAGGTGCATTATTCGTTTCAGCGAACTCTTTTCGTTTATCAGCGTAATTCATACCCACACAGAAAATCTTTCCAGGCTCTTCGATAACGGGCAAGAAGCTTATGTCTTGCTGCATGAAATCCGCAGGGTAATCGACATATTGCCTGGCGACATCAACCACATCCCACTGAAGGAGATCCTTTAACGTTGCATACTGATGGCCGATTTTATTACCCAGATCAATAACACCGAACTCGGTATAAATTCCGTAACTTTTACGACCCTGATGAATATAACTCGCTAATTTCATGATAATACCTGATTGATAAACGTACTCATTCTTTGTCCACGCCCTGAGGCGTGAACAAATTGCCATGCGTTTTATTTTGTAGACTGCGCGGGTACCAGTGCCGATTTAGTACCGGACGCAAGGTAGGTCGCCACCACAACCCCAACCCCAAGTAACGCCAGGATAAGCCCGGTCATTCCCTGCCAGCCCATTGAATGGAAGACAAAACCATTGATAAAACCGATAACTGAACCGCCCATGTAGTAAAAGAATAAATAGAGTGCTACTGCCTGGCCCCTTGCATGGGTGGCATTTTTACTGACCCAGCTCAGACCAATTGAGTGGCATCCGAAGAAGCAGCCTGTGAAAATCACGGCGCCAGTAATAAAGGTGATAACGTTCGATGTCAGGGTTAGCAACATGCCTAATGCCATGAACAGGAACAGGACTCTTAATACTTTCATGGCACCAAATTTTGCCGATAAACGCCCTGCCTGCGGAGCCGTAAAGAAACTCAGCGCGAAGCTAAACGAAAGCAGACCTGCGTTTGCCGGAGAAATATGGAACGGTTCGCCTTTGAGGAAGAAAGCAAGATAATTATAAAGAGAGGTAAAGGCACCAAAGATAATAAAACTAATAACAAAGGCCAAAGCCAGATTTTTATTTTTAAAATGCGATGCGGCACCTTTCACCATGCGCATAACATTAAGATTATGTGTCGGTGTAAAGTTTTTAGACGCTGGAAGTATGAAGTGAACCAAAAGTGCAACCAGAATTAAACTCACTGCAAAACCGTAGAAAATGACATTTATCGAAACATGCTCAATCAACTGGCTAGCAATAATACGTCCTGACATGCCCCCCATCGAGTTTCCGAAAACAAAATATCCCGTTACGATACCTGCCGCGACAGGTGCGACCTCTTCACTGATGTAGGCTGTCGCCGCTGCCGCTATCCCGCTTAACGCCAGGCCAATCACCGCACGCAACGCCACCAGCATTGCCCAGGATTCGACCAGTGGGCAAAGCAATGTCAAAACACCGCCCAACAGGAGTGAAACAATGATCAACCGTTTTCTACCGTAGTGATCGGATAAGGTACCGGTAAACAACAGACCGATCGCCAGCAGAGCCGTTTCAGCAGATAAAATAATACTTACCTGACTGACAGGGACATCATATTCCACGGCCAGAGTGGGCAGCAGTGGCTGAATAAAAAATAAAGAAGCAAGTTCAGCAAGCCCGGATAACGCCAATGCCAGAA
Organism: Enterobacter sp. Li2LvB3; assembly: GCF_056156645.1. Classification (NCBI taxonomy): domain Bacteria; kingdom Pseudomonadati; phylum Pseudomonadota; class Gammaproteobacteria; order Enterobacterales; family Enterobacteriaceae; genus Enterobacter; species Enterobacter sp. Li2LvB3. Next base: position 86,886 of record NZ_JBSICG010000012.1, read on the forward strand.
TGATACGAATATGACAACTGGTTTTTACCGACTCCGGTTCTTTCAGGGTATTTTTAGCACTAGTTAACGCCATAAAAACCTCAGGATTATATTTTGAGTACAGAGTGTAATAGGTTTTAGTCTGACCAATTCAGTCAGTGTATTTCAGTTAAACAACTTCAGATAAAACATGCTCTGGCACGCATACAACGCCTTCAAATAATTTGCGTGATGTACGAATGACCGCTGCACGGGTATTTTCGATTTTATTTCCGTCTTTTAATAACGAAACCGAAATCTTTCCACTTGGGTGTTCAATATCGATGATATTGGTAAATAAATCTTTTGGCTGGTCGGCAAAAATTTTATGGGCGACAGAGCCTTCAATCAGTGTGGCGGTCGAGATACCAATTGAACCGGTGATCGCCAGCGATTTATGACACACGTGCGGCATAAAATAGCGAACCTGGATCGTTCCACCATGGGATGGACGGCTGAGCAGAACCGGTTTTGGGATCACTTTATTTGAGACATCACCAAGCCCCATTGCCGCCCCTGCTTTACGACGCAGGTTCTCAAGCTTTTCTTTAAATATCTGATCCGCATCAAGCTCCGCTGGTGTCTCTGCGCCCGTTTTCCCTAACAGAGATGCATCAATCAGCACCATAGGCATTGCCATATCGATACAGGTGACTTCGATACCATCAAATTCATTCGTCACGCTGCCCGTTGGCAATAATTTCCCGGTTTTCGAACCCGCGGAATTGAGGAAGGTTAAACCAATGGGCGCCGCCGAACCTGGTACGCCATCAATTTGCGTATCGCCTTCGTAAACCACCCGGTAGTCGGGCGTTTGCACTTCCGCATCGACCAGTGTTCCGGTGTTGAGATTACGGATCCGCACTGTCGTTACCGGACTTTGCGCCTTAACCAGCCCCTGCTCGATGGCAAAAGGCCCCACGGCGCAGAGCATATTGCCGCAGTTGGGAGTGGTATCAACGCGTCGTTCGTTAACCATAACCTGCGCAAACAGGTAGTCCACGTCTGCGTCCGTGCTGTCAGAAGCACTGACAATTGCCACTTTACTGGTTTGCGGACTCCCACCACCAATACCGTCTATCTCCAGCTCATGACCTGCGCCCATTAAACCGAGCAGTACTGTGTCGCGTTCTTTAGTATCCACAGGCAGATCGCTGGCCAAAATCACCGGACCTTTTGAGGTGCCGCCACGCATTAATACACAAGGGATCTTTAGCATGTGTTTTTCTCATTTCGTTTTTTGATCAGGAACGCTATAAAGATTTTCACAGTCCGGTTAATAACTCTAATGTCAAAAAAAGCAGGATTAATTCGTTTTGCACATTAATAACGACTGAGTTACCGTACAGAAATCGAAATAAGAAAAGGATTCAGAGATGCAACATGAGCTACAGGGTATACAAGCCTTTGTAAAAATTGCAGAAATTGGATGCTTTACAAAAGCATCTCAGCTTCTTCACATTTCACAACCTGCATTAACACGAAGAATTCAAAAACTGGAGGAAAGCCTGGGCGCTACGCTGTTTGAGCGTTCGACACGAAGCGTCAAACTGACGACGGTGGGAAGAGAGTTTTTACCTAAGGCAAAGAATTTAATAGATTTTTATGAAAGCTCAATCCTGAGTATTAAAGAGATGGCTACGCATCAGACGGGGGTGATTACCGTATCCTGTATCCCGACTGCCGCATTCTATTTTCTGCCATCTGTGATACGAGATTATAACAATGACCACCCAAACATCCGTATTCGCATACTTGAGCACAGTGCCAGCGATTGTCTTGAAGCCGTTTTAAATGGCGACGCAGATTTCGGCATAAATATGATAAACGTCACACATCCTAATATCGATTTTGCGCCGCTGGTCAACGAACCTTTTGTTCTGGCGTGTCGCCGCGACAATGAACTGGCGCAAAAAGCGCTGGTGACATGGGAAGATTTGGCCGGAATGAGGCTGATTGGCGTCAGACGCTCCAGCGGTAACCGCTCGCTTATCGATCAGGCTTTCGAGAAAATGGCGTGGAAACCCAACTGGTTTTATGAGGTTCGACACCTGTCCACTTCTCTGGGAATGGTGGAAGCAGGTCTGGGCGTCTCCGTTGTTCCCAGCCTTGCAATGCCGAACGATGAACACCATGTGCTGGTCAGTCGCCCGCTGATTGAACCCGTCATACGCCGGACGTTGGGGCTGGTGCAGCGTCGCGAAACGCCACTTAGTCCGGCTGCGGAGAAATTCAGGGAGCTGCTACTGAAATTGTGGTCTGGTGATAATAGCAGCCCGTGGATAAGCAAATTCACTCAGATGTAATCTGCTCTATTGTATCGTTATTGCTTATTTCCCATGTGTTTCAAACCCGGCCATTACCGCCGTCAGTTCTGCCAGCGAAAAACCGTGTTTTGGGTCGTCCACACCCAGCCCAAACCGTTCTGTCATCAACGCATACAGCGCTTCTGCATCCGCCAGATGGACTTGCTCTTCCACATGCCCGTTCTGCCAGTGGGTAAAGTTAAAGTTGGTCAGGGTCAGTTTGCCGCCCTCCGGCAGATGGCGACACATCAGCAAATGATGGCGGAAATGCGATTGCGGCCAGTGCGCCGACCAGAAATTCCCCATCACGTAATCACTGAAATACTGCGCCGTCAGGTCAAAATGGTACATCGACTGCCAGTGTTCGTGATGGCGGAACTGGAGCACCCAGTCGTTGCCTTCGCTAAGCAGGCGATACAGCCCGTGCGGCGTGGCTTGCTCTTCATTGGCGATTAAGCGAATCGGTGCCGTCAGCGTCTGCCCGCCAAAACCTACGTCAGCAATCCAGCGCTCACCGTTCAGCTCAACCAGCAGCAGGCGGTGCGTGCGCGGCGGCATTTGTGGCGGATTAGATAACACCACGCGCCCCAGCACGCTGCGTACCGTAAAGCCGATTTCACGCAGTACGCGTTCGAACAGGCCATTTTGCTCAAAGCAATAACCGCCGCGGCGCGCCGTCACCAGTTTGTCGACCAGACTCTGGTCCTCAAGATGGATTTCGCGCGGCAACACGACGTCGATATTTTCAAAGGGGATGGTGCAGTTATGCTGCAAATGCAGCGCACGGAGGGTGTCGATATCAACCGATACAGGCTGTTGCCAGCCTGTTCGCGCAAAATACGCACTCAGAAATGGAGACATGTCAGGGGTTCCTTGTTCAGTGATTCCCTGTTTATAAACTATTTTTGTCTGCCCACTGGTGCAAAAGTGCTTTTTATCTTTGGGTATTGCGCTGCATGATGCCAAGCGCAACCAGCATCAAAATCAGCCCGGTGATGAGTGTCAGGGTTGCCATCGCCATCCCTTGTCCGACTGAGCCTTGTTCGAACTGCCGCCAGATAAAGACCGACACGGTCTGCGTTCCCGCTGGCGCAAGTAATAACGATGTCACCAGCTCACGCGAGGCGATAGCAAACACCATCAGCATCGCCGCCAGCAGTGCAGGCGACACCAGCGGCATCACAATAAAACGTAACGCCTGAAACGCCGACGCCCCGTGAACCCGCGCGGCAGGCTCCAGATTACCGCCAAGCTGGCGTAAGGCACTGCCCACATAACGCACCGGCCACGGCAGGAGCAAACAACAGTACGACAGCAGTAAAATGACCCAGGTGTTATAGGGCGAAACGGGCCAGAAGCGCTGATTCCACAATAGGATCAGCCCCACACCCACCACAATTCCTGGCAGCGCGGCAGGCATCAGCGACAGCGCATCCAGCGCCGCGCGCCCTTTTATCTTCTGCACAACCACCAGCCAGGATGCCAGCAGCCCCAACATCCCGGTGATACACGCGGCACCCAACGCCAGCGACAGACTGGTGCCGAGCGCAGAAAGAGCATCACCCTGCTGGCTAAACAACGCCGCGTAATGTGACACCGTCACGTTAGACCACGTCACCCCACCGGATAAGGTTCCTAACACCCCGGATAACGCCATCGACGCGCCCGGCAGGATCACCGCAATACCGCCCACAAGTGCCATCAACACCACTATCGGCAGTGTAAATACGCCCGCATTCGCCCCGCTATTTTCCGTTGGTTTGCCGGTCACGCTGGTGACATCATGATGTCCGGTCAGCTTTTTCTGTAAACCCCACGCCGACAGCGCGATAACCACCAGCACGACAGAAAGCATCGACGCCCCGGAAAGATCCACCGGCCAATCTGCCAGTTTCTTTTCGATATCCGTGGTTAGCATCAGCACGCCCGCACGGGTGCCAAGCGCCGCTGGCACGCCAAACTCCTCAATGGCCAGGGTAAATGCAAGCAGCATTCCTGCCGCCAGCGCCGGTGACAACATCGGCAAGGTGATATGCCAGAAAGCCCTGGCTGCACTCGCGCCGTGGACACGGGCCACCAGCGCCAGACGCTGCCCACTCGCCAGCAGGCTGCGCGACACAGCAAAATAGACCACCGGGAAAATATTTAGCGCCATCACCAGCACAATACCGGTTTTACTGAACAGCACATCGTTGAGATTGATGCCGGTTATTTGCTGGAGATAGCCGTTAGTTTGCAACACCAGCATCCACGACAACGCCGCAATATAGGGCGGCGTCAGGAACGGGATCAAGAAAAGCAAATCCCACAGACGCGGTGCAGGCAGGTTCAACAGCCCTCTCGCAACGCCAGGCGGAAAACCGATTAAGGCACTCACCAGCGCAACGCCGATGGCGATCTGAAGCGTTCCACCAAGCATCGCGGGTAGTTGTGGCTCAGCCAGTAGCGTGCGAACGCCGCTAAAGGCACCACCAAAGTCACCTGCGTTAAATTGCGGGAACACCGCCTGTAAGGCGATAAACGACAACGGAAACGCCACCAGGATAACCAGCAGCATCAGCGTCATCGCAGACAAGAGTCGTTGATTCACAAGAGGTTCCTGAAGACGGGGTTGCCCCCGTCGGGTGGATTACAGGGCGAAAATGGCGTTGAAACGCTTGAGAATATCGCCACGCGCGCGGGTTCCATCGCTTTTGGTTGGCAGCACTTTCAGCTCGCCTAACAGCGGACGTTTCGCTTTCACATCATCGCGGGCAGGCATCAGCCAGGCGTCGGCCACCATCGCCTGACCTTCTGGCGACAGCACGTAATCCACAAAGGCTTTCGCATCGTCGGCATGTTGCGTCGATTTAAGGATCATCATCGGACGCGGCGCAATCACCGTACCGCTGGCCGGGAAGATGACCTTCAGGGATTCCCCCTGGTTGATGTTGCCATAAGAGACATAATCCACTGCGCCGAACACGGCCGCCTTCGCGCCCTGCATCACCGGCGTGACGGCCTGTGCGTTCGGGCCGCTTACCACCATGCCGTTCTTTTTCAGCTCATCAAACAGCGCCCAGGCTTTATCGCCCATCCCGTTTTGCAGACCGATCAGCAAATCCAGCGATGCACCGGACAGCGCCGGGTCTGGCGTGGTGACTTTGTCTTTAAAGGCGTCGGTCGTCAGGTCTTGCCACTCTTTCGGCTCTGGCGTCCCGCTTTTGGTGTTCCAGACGATCCCGAGCGCCGACACCCCTTGCGCGACGAAGTCGGTAGATTTGAGGTCCGCCGGGACTTTTTCCGCATTGGTGCTCTGGTACGGCAGCAACCAGCCACGGGTATGCAGATCTTCTGCGGTATCCCAGGATGCGGAGATCAAAATATCCGCCTGCGGGTTAGCTTGTTCTGCTTCCAGACGTGCCATCACCTTGCCGGTCGTGGCCTGGAAGATATCCACTTTCACGCCAGTTTTCTTTTCAAATCCCGTAGCCAGATTTTTAGCAAGCGATCCCGGGCCTGCGGTATAGACAGTCAGCGCGTGGGCGCTGGACATCATGACGGACGATAACGCCATTGCGAGCAGAACTCCTTTTTTCACGGACATTGTGGCTTTCATGCAAACTCCCCTGAGGATGAAATCAAACGATCGGCAGCAACGCTGCCAGCAGATAAATGCACGATGCGATCGGCCAGGATTTCAGCCTCCCGACGGTCGTGGGTAACGTACACGGCAGTCGTCCCGAGCTGGCGCAGCAGTGCGGCCATCTCCTGACACAGTGATTCACGCAGTTCGCTATCGAGGTTGGAGAGCGGCTCATCAAAGAGCAGCACACGGGGTTCGGCGACAATGGCGCGAGCAAGCGCCACGCGCTGCTGCTGGCCGCCAGATAACCCGGCCGGTTTACGCCCGGCAAAATCCCCCAGCCCCACGCGCGACAAAGCCTTCGCTACGCGGGATTCACATTCCGGGCGAGGGATATTGCGCATCTTTAACGGGAAGGCGACATTCTGCGCCACGGTCATGTGCGGCCACAGGGCATAGTCCTGAAAGACCATACCGATATCGCGCGCGTCAGGCGGTAATGACCACCCTGCTTTCGCGACCAGGCGTTCACCAAACCAGAGTTCGCCCGAGGCAGGCTGTGTCAGCCCGGCGAGCAGACGGAGCAATGTACTTTTGCCGCACCCTGATGGCCCTAACAGCGCAACCAGACTGCCAGCCTCAATGTGCAGATCTATCTGATTCAATACAGTATTCGCGCCAAAAGCGTACGACACGCTTTTGAGCGTTATGGAAGTGAGCATATTGTTATCCTCTTTGGGATTTACTGTCGGCCACTGTAGGGAGCGAGTGTGACGAAAACATGACGATCATGTTGCGTCTTGATTTCTTATGCGCTTCAGTCGTTTAATGCCGATAGCCACGTTGAGAGGAATATCTATGAGCACGTTTCGCCCTGTTGAGTTAAAGCACGCCAGCCGTCTGCTGAATCACGGCCCTACGGTGTTGATCACCAGCCGTGATGAATCGATCGGTCGCCGCAACGTGATGGCCGCGGCCTGGTCGATGCCCGTCGAGTTCGAACCGCCGCGCATTGCCATCGTGGTGGATAAAAGCGCCTGGTCGCGTGAATTAATTGAGCGCAGCGGTAAATTTGGCATCGTGATCCCGGGCGTGGCGGCAGCAAACTGGACTTATGCGGTCGGCAGCGTAAGCGGGCGCGATGAAGATAAATTCAACTGCTATGGCATCCCGACGATCAACGGCCCGGTGCTTGGTCTGCCGGTAATTGAAGAGAAGTGTCTGGCGTGGATGGAGTGCCGGTTATTGCCGGTAACCTCCGCCGCAGAAAAATACGACACCTTGTTTGGAGAAGTGGTTTCCGCTGCAGCGGATGAACGCGCATTTGCGGCCGGTCGCTGGCAGTTTGACGGAGATAAGCTGAATACGCTGCACCACCTGGGTGCCGGAACGTTTGTGACCAGTGGGAAGATGGTGAAGGCACCGGATTAAAAAAAGGGTGAGTGAACAAGCCTGTCCCCTCACCCCAGTCAATCTTACTTCGTACGCCCTGCTATGATTTCATCCGCCACATTACGCGGTGCTTCCGCATAATGATGGAACTCCATCGTGTAGGTCGCGCGACCCTGCGACATCGAACGCAGCGTGGTGGCATAGCCAAACATCTCGGCGAGCGGCACGTCAGCTCGAATAATCTGGCTACCGTACTGTTCTTCCATGCCCTGCACCATACCGCGGCGGGAAGATAAATCCCCCATGATATTCCCGGCGTAGTCTTCCGGCGTTTCCACTTCGACGTGCATCACCGGCTCAAGAATAACCGGATCCGCTTTGCGCACTCCATCTTTAAAACCGAGGATTGCCGCCATACGGAATGCCATCTCCGAGGAATCGACATCGTGATACGAACCAAACGTCAGGGTCGCTTTCACATCCACCACCGGATAACCCGCCAGCACGCCGGTGTTCATGGCTTCGCGCAGCCCTTTTTCCACTGAAGGAATGTACTCGCGCGGCACCACGCCGCCTTTAGTGGCATCTTCAAATTTGAAACCACTTCCCGGCGCTAATGGTTCAAGGCTCAACACCACATGGCCGTACTGACCTTTACCACCAGACTGGCGCACAAACTTGCCTTCGATATCTTTCACCGCTTTGCGCAGGGTTTCGCGGTATGTTACCTGCGGCCGACCGATGTTCGCCTCTACGCCAAACTCACGCTTCATACGGTCGACGATAATTTCCAGATGCAACTCACCCATCCCGGAGATAATCGTCTGCCCGGACTCTTCGTCTGTGTGCAGACGGAACGACGGATCTTCCGCCGCCAGACGCTGCAACGCGATACCCATTTTTTCCTGGTCCGCTTTGGTTTTCGGCTCGATCGCAAGGGAGATCACCGGGTCCGGGAACTCCATACGTTCAAGCGTGATCACCGCATTCGGGTCAGTCAGCGTGTCGCCGGTCGTGACATCTTTCAGGCCGACACAGGCTGCGATGTCACCCGTTCGCAGTTCATCCACTTCGTGCCGGTCATTGGCGTGCATCAACACAATACGCCCGATGCGCTCTTTTTTGCCTTTCACCGGGTTGTAGACCGCATCGCCTTTCCTCAGCACGCCAGAGTAAACGCGGATAAAGGTCAACTGCCCGACATACGGGTCGCTCATCAGTTTGAACGCCAGCGCTGAGAACGGTTCTTCATCGCTTGGGTGGCGTTCTGCGTGTTGCCCTTTTTCATCCACCCCATCAATGGCCGGAACGTCCAGCGGCGACGGCATCAGCTCGACAATGGCATCAAGCATTCGCTGCACCCCTTTATTTTTAAAGGCGCTGCCACATAGCATCGGCTGGATCTCCCCTGAAATGGTGCGTTTGCGCAGGCCACGGATAATATCGGCCTCATCAAGCTCACCTGTTTCAAGGTATTTATCCATCAGCTCATCGCTGGCTTCCGCCGCCGCCGACACCATTTTTTCCCGCCATTCCTGTGCAGTACTCAGCAACTCTTCAGGCACTGGTGCATAGGTAAACACCATGCCCTGAGTGGCGTCGTCCCAGACGATAGTGCGCATCTTGATGAGATCGACCACTCCGCTGAAATGATCTTCTGCGCCAACCGGGATCACAATCGGCACCGGATTGGCTTTCAGGCGATCGTGCATCATCTGCACAACGCGGAAGAAATCAGCCCCCGGGCGGTCCATTTTGTTGACGAACGCCAGGCGCGGCACATGGTATTTATTCGCCTGGCGCCAGACAGTTTCCGACTGCGGCTGTACACCACCTACGGAGTCATACACCATCACCGCACCGTCGAGCACACGCATGGATCGTTCCACTTCAATGGTGAAATCCACGTGCCCGGGGGTGTCGATGATATTGATCCGGTGCGGCTCAAACCCTCTGTCCATACCCGGCCAGAAGCAGCTAACGGCCGCGGACGTAATGGTAATTCCGCGCTCTTGCTCCTGCGCCATCCAGTCAGTGGTTGCCGCGCCATCGTGTACTTCACCCAGTTTATGACTCATCCCGGTGTAAAACAGGATGCGTTCAGTGGTGGTCGTTTTACCGGCATCGATATGCGCGGAGATACCGATGTTGCGATAACGTTCGAGAGGGATGGGTCGGGGCATGATATTTCCTTAAGTCTCAAAGACTGTGTTGTGAAGGCCAGGATGGCCGCTTATTCATTCGTTTGCTATAATAGTCCTATTGTACGAGTATTATCGAACTATTTTTTCGTAATTGACCTATTGTTGATATAGCTCAATCTGATGACTGACGCAGGAAAACTATGATCCCAAACCACCCGGAACCTGAACAAATACTGCTGGAAAATGTGTTGTTTGCCCTCGGCAACCCGCTACGCTTATCGATAATCCGCCGTCTTGCCGATGGCGAAGAGCTGAGCTGTAATGCTCTGCGACCAGAAGACGTGGTGAAGTCCACCATGACCCATCACTGGCGCGTTTTACGCGACAGCGGCGTGATCTGGCAGCGCCCCCAGGGGCGAGAAAACATGATTTCACTGCGAAGAGACGATCTTGACGCCCGCTTTCCGGGGCTGATGGCAATACTGTTGCAGGTGAAGTGAACCACGTGTAGCCATTTGTCGATAAGGAGCCCAGTTTGCCCGTTGAAACGAAACGCCTGTACCTTCGCCCCGTTGTGGCATCCGATGCAGACGCCCTGTTCCGCATTTACGGCGATCCGGCCACCAACACCTTTAGCCCTTCCGGCCCCTATCCTGATCTTCATTATGCAGAAACGGTGCTGGAACGCTGGATACGCCACCGTGAACAGCACGGATTTGGCAACTGGGCCATTTCATTTCTCGATACCCCTGCAAGCATTATCGGCTTCGGTGGCCTGAGCATTCTTAGCTATGACGGCATCACGATTAATAATCTCGGATACCGTTTCGCCACCGAAGCATGGGGAAAAGGGCTGGCCACCGAATTTGCTGAAGGCGCGCTGAAATACGGATTTGACGTGCTCTATCGCGCATCACTCAGGATGCTTTTTCATTTACCGTCATGATGAATATCAATGGGTGCTCGCCCCGGTTCTCATAAAAATGAGGGACATCGGTCCTGGCGGTTGCCGAACAACCGGTATTCACCGTGTACAGATGATCCAGTACCCCAAGCGTAAGCACCCCGGTTTGCACGTAGAACAGTTCGAGGGTTCCTTCAGGGTGCCCGGGTGAGGCGAACTTTTCTCCCGGCTGCATTTCCCACATCCAGAGTTCCGTCATATCGGGGCCACCGGACCCCGCCAGAAGCCGCGCCCGTCCACCGTTATCACCTTTCCATAGCTCAGGGATTTCATCTTCCGCGATAAGATGCACCGTCGGTTTTGAACTGACATCAACAAAATCAACCACTGAAACACCCATCGCCGCAGCCAGGCGGCATAACAGCGCAATACTCGGGTTTGCCTTACACCCTTCGATCTCAACCAGTGCGCCTTTGCTGACCCCGGCCCTGCGGGAGAGCTCATCGAGTGACATTTTCTTTTGCTTGCGATACAGCTTGATCCGCTGAGATACGGCTTCATTCACAGAGCTGGCAATGGAATTCGCATCGGTCACTAAATTGACTTTTTTGGTCATAGGTCATTATCATGAAATAAATTGGTCATTACAGGATTATCCCGTGCTAACAGTATCTCCGTCAATTGCCCCTGAAATTTATCGTATTGCGCCTGGTTTTCGGGCACTGAGTATCCACGTAAAAGCCGCGCCGGTATTAAACCCTGGTGCTGGAGAACTAGCGCTACGAGAAGCCTGCGAGGCCGTTCTGGCAGGCGGGCCTGCGTGGGCAGAATCTCATCTGGCGGCATGGGCCGATGTTTTTCAGAAGTTTGGTGCCAAACCCAAGCGTACCCCGTGTTCCGCTGAGGCATTGCGCAAGCGCGTACTGCGTGATGGAATGATGCCGGCACTCGATCCTGTTGTTGATCTGTATAACGCCGTGAGCCTCCGGTACGCCATTCCCGTTGGCGGCGAGAATATTGCGGCTTACCAGGGTGCCCCGTGCCTGACGATTTCAGAAGGCACAGAACCTTTTGATACGGTGAAAGACGGCGAGACTGCAATTGAGTACCCTTCCCCCGGAGAAATTATCTGGCGGGACAACACTGGCGTGACCTGTCGCCGCTGGAACTGGAGACAGGGAATAAGAACGCGTCTGGATGTGCAAGCCCGGCAGATGTGGTTCATTCTGGAAAGCTTGCCACAAATGCCACTGGAACAACTTCATGAAGCCGGAAGAATGCTGACGGATGGCCTTGAAAATATGATGCCCGGCCTGTGGTTTGACGTGGCGCTTCTTACGGAATAACACCCGATATTTTACAGGAGAAACAACATGTTTACTGGTTTGTGCGCTTTCCCGTTAACCCCAGTCACCCGCAACGGTGTCGATGAAGCAAGCTTCATGAAGATCATGTCGCGTCTCACTGACGCGAGGGTCGATTCCCTGGGGATTTTGGGCTCGACAGGAAGTTATGCCTACCTGACACGGGAACAACGCAAACGCGTCGCTCTCCTTGCTCGCGAACTGGCCGGGGACATTCCGATGATGGTCTGTGTCGGCGCCGTCAGTACCGATGCCATTCTGCGTCTTACGGAAGATGCCCAGCAGGCAGGTGCTGATGCCTTACTCCTGCCCGCAGTCAGCTACCAGTCGCTCAGAAATGAGGAAGTGTTCAGCCTCTTTGAAACGGTGAACCGACATACGTCACTGCCGATATGCGTGTATGACAATCCTGGTACAACGCATTTTACGTTTTCTGATGAGCTGCACGGTCGTTTGTCATCGCTGGATGCCGTTGGTTCGGTCAAAATTCCAGGCGTACCTGATACGGCGCAAGCGGCCGCTGAACGCGTCAGGAACTTACGTAATCAACTCAAGCCTGGTGTGACCATAGGAATCAGTGGTGATGCTTTTGCTGGCCTGGGGCTTAATGCGGGGTGTGAGATTTGGTATTCCGTCTGCGGTGGACTATTCCCGGAAACCGCAAAACAAATAACCCAGGCGGCGGCGATGAAAGATCATGCCCGGGTTACCGCCCTGGTTGCGCGCCTGGAGCCCTTGTGGGCGCTTTATCGCAAACATGGCGGCAGTATCCGCGTGGTAGCCGCTGCGGCGGGTGTTCTGGGGCTGGCTGACATTGACTGCCTGCCTCACCCGCTTCAGCCATTATCCGCGGGCGATATTGCAGAGATTGCCAGCGTAATCACGTTGTTAGATCTGAAATAACCTTTTTGGGTCAGAGGCTAAATGTGCCTTCCATGGTAATAACGCTCTTGCCCCCCACGCTGACCAGCGGCTCACCGGACGTCGCATCGTAGTGGGTATATAGCGAGCTTGCGCGCCCCATATCCACGCCCTGACGGATGTGCAGAGCAAGCGTCGTTTTATCCCAAAGCGTTGCCAGCAGGGCCGTAACGGCGGCGGTTGCGCTGCCCGTTGCCGGGTCTTCGGTCATACGCGGCGTAAACATCCGCGCGTGAAGATCGCATGGCGCGTCGGGATCGGTTTCTGCGGCCCAGGCATAAACAGAGACCGCCCCATCAAGCGGCAGGAGATCCCGGAATCCCTGTAAATTTGGCACACACTTACGCAACGCATCGCGTGATGCCAGCTCCACCACCAGGAATGGCAGCCCCACCGAGGCGACAAGCGGCTTATGCGTTTTGGTGCTGATCTCCTCTACGCCCAGAGACAGGCAGGCGGCGACTTTTGCAGGACTCACCTCAGAGCGGCAGGATAATGCTTCGGGTACAAGCAGTTGGGCACCCGCAATCTTGCCGTCTTCTTTCAGGATCGTAATCGGGACCAGTCCGGCAATTTCTTCGAACCGCAGGGTTTCAGGCACCACGTCACCTCCCTGAGCGGCATACTGCGCCAGTACATAGGCAGTGCCTATATTGGGATGCCCGGCGAAAGGAATTTCACGCGAGGGGGTAAAAATCCTGACTCGCGCAGTGTTTACCTCCTTATCAGGAGGCAGAACGAACGTTGTTTCGCTGTAGCCGAACTCAACCGCAATCCGTTGCATCTGTTCGGTGCTCATACCTTCAGCATCTAAAACAACGGCAACGGGATTGCCGAGAAAAGGGGTATCGGTAAAAACATCAGCAATGGCATAACGTCTTTTCATTATTGGTCCTGAAGTCAATGAGGCAGCGCCACTTCATCATTACACAGTCAAACCCCAGAAAGGTATTTTTTACTCAAAGCAGGCAGTTACGGAATTCCGATATGTGGTGGATTTACGAATCATTAAAATCATTCTATTTTTTTGAACGATGTAAGCAAATTGTTTCGATTTTAATCACTTCATGTTCGTCCTATTATTTATCACATCAGGGCAATACAGCCCCATACAGAACAAAATAACTTAGGAATACGACCATGAAAACCATCAAAACTTTAGTTGTAGTTACCGCTCTTTCTCTGATGTCTTTCGGTGCTTTCGCGCAGAGCATCAGCGCCAATGCATCCACCCTGGATCGTGCAGAAGCCAAAATTGCCGCACAAGCAGCTGAACAGGGTGCGTCATACAAAATTACCAGCGCTCAGTTTAATAACCGCGTTCATATGACAGCTGAACTGACCAAATAAGAGGATCAGGGGTTGCCGAAATATCGCCCCTTTCATCTCTTTGTAGCAAAACCCTTTAGCCCCCTCGGGGGCTTTTTTGCGTTTATTATCAGGTTCTCTCCTGAGAATTAAACGGGTTTTTAAAGCAACGCGCGTCCGGCGAGATGCCCAACCCCCATCGACAAAACCATTGCCATAGTGCTCCAGAAAGTAATTCTGATGATCGCCCTGACAGGAGACGCTTTGCTGACAACCGAAGAGATATACCCCAGCGCAGCCAGCGAACAAAGGGTAGACAGGATAATAAACACAGAAACCCGCGTTGCGGGTGCTAGCCAGGCAACCAATAAAGGTAACACCGCACCGGCAGAAAAACTCAGTGCTGAAAAGAGGGCTGCCTGTAGCGGCCGCGCAGAATTCGTGCCTGTTAGCCCGAGCTCTTCCCGGGCATGAGCATCCAGTGCATCCTTCACCATTAATTGCTCTGCAACCTGGTGAGCGAGTGCCGGCTCTACCCCACGTTGTATATACAGTGTCGTAAGCTCCCGCACCTCGCCCTGATAATCTGTTTCCAGTTCCTTTTGTTCCTGCGCCAGAGCGGCGTTTTCTGTATCCGCCTGTGATGAAACAGAAACATACTCCCCTGTCGCCATCGACATCGCTCCCGCAACCAGGCCAGCAACCCCCGCCAGTAAAACGCCAGAGGGACCTGTATTTGCCGACGCGACGCCAAGGACAAGGCTTGCTGTCGACACAATACCGTCATTTGCCCCCAGCACGGCGGCCCTTAGCCATCCAACGCTTTCAATACTGTGTCGTTCAAGATGCATGTTTCTGTTTTCCTGTGAATTAGATAATGAATATCACTGGCATTGCGGATATATAAAAACTGCATTAACAGATATTGTATTTATTTGTTCTTTCCATTGCATTAATATTGAATAAGTTTAGCCCATAATTTGGCTTTTTGTTTATTTGGAATATTTTATGCGAAATGATAATAAATATCATGAACGTTCAGTTGCTGCGAAAAAAAGCACGTTAATTAGCGTCGTTGTAAATTTCTTCTTATCCTTTACACAGATCCTGACGGGTTTATTTTCAGGTTCACAAGGGTTAATTGCTGATGGGATTCATTCTCTTTCCGATTTAATAGCTGATTTTGTTGTATTGTTTGCCAATAAAAAAAGCCGTAAACCTTCAGACAATGATCACCATTATGGGCACTGGCGCTACGAAAACGGCGCGTCGATGATTCTGGGAATGCTGCTGGTGGCCGTGGGTGCCGGAATGTTGTGGTCTGCAATCGGGAAATTGATGCATCCTGAGCAGCTTTCTGAAGTTCATTCGGCCGCGCTCTGGGTGGCACTAACAGCGCTCATCGTAAAAGAATCGCTTTTCAGGTACATGCTCAGTGTTGCCAACCGTGTTCAGTCCTCACTCCTTGTGGCAAATGCATGGCATGCCCGTTCTGACGCAGCATCATCGGTCGTTGTAGCGATTGGCATTATCGGGACTCTGGCTGGATATCCCTGGTTTGATCCTGTTGCTGCGTTTGTGGTCGGAGTCCTGATATTACGTATGGGTTACTCATTTGCTTCTGATGCATTGCACGACCTGATGGACCGCTCTGCCGATCAGGAAAAAGAGCATGAAATAAAAGCTATTCTTCTCTCAACGCCTGGTGTTGCCGGGCTCCATGACCTTAAAACGCGTAAGGCGGGAGATCTGATCCTGGTCGACGTTCATCTGGAAGTTCCGGAAAACTTATCCGTCAGGGATGGACATGATATTGCGATTGCTGCACGGGAACGGGTGTTAAAAAATAACGATGTCCTGAATGTTATGGTGCATATCGATCCATTTTCCGTAAAAGAACCGGATTTTGGTATTTAGGATACTGGCCGTAGTTAATGGAGGGTTATTCTTCCCTCCGTTGGAACAACGCGGCCGATTGATACATTCTGGCACCCAATAATAACGCTGTAGAAGTCAGTTTAGCCCGCCACTACAGCGTACCTTTTCCATAATCATCTCAACCGCTTTACTCGGTAACGGGATTTTTCCTTTGGCTGCGGGCGGTGAGGAATATATGAAGCAAACCCATCGCCCCATGAGCCCAGAAATAAGTCTCAATAAATACCGTCAGAAACTTATGTAAATGCAGCACACTTTCTGCCAGCGCAGATGATGGCCCGTAAAGGGTATTTAGTGCGAACCACGCCCCACCGCACGCTGCAACGCCCAACAATGCCAGCACGCCAAGCCCCTGGATCAATGCCGCTATTCCACCAGCATGGGCTTCAGGTAGACGGAATGAAAATAGCATTTTAACGTCTTCAATCACCCCCCGAAAATCAAGGGTCAGCCAGGCAAAATAGTAACGAAATCCTCGTTGCTTCAGCATCCATCCAAGCATGACAAGACCAAGAACAATCAGTGCTAATCCGGAGATAACATGGAACCAGGTGACGAAACCGGTCAGTGATAAATCGCTAAGCGCCTCGCTTTCTGTAAGATTAGAATTGATGATCTGCAATAAAACCAGTACAGCTACGATAATATGCAGCACACGGAGAAAGGGAGTGTCTTTGTGAGGAAGTGCATTTCGTAATTGTTCGTTCATCATTTGACCATTCGGTTAGTGGATTTGACCTTATTAGTATCATGTCTATTAATTAACGAAACCTTAACGTCTCACAGAGATGTATTCTGCTTTAAACATTGGAACAATCGCCAACAGCGTCTCCCTGTCAGTTCCCTCTTTTGCCCTGACTCGCACTTTTCGGCTCATGGCATTTCACTTACTTTATCCCTGTGCTTTAATAAGCTAAACCGGTTTAATTTAGTTTAGCAATGAGAGGGGAAATACCAACATGAATGCAAAAATCTGGGTTCTGGGCGACGCGGTGGTAGACCTGTTGCCGGAAAGTGAGGGCCGCCTGCTACAGTGTCCCGGCGGTGCACCGGCTAACGTAGCGGTAGGCGTTGCTCGCCTTGGCGGTAACAGCGGGTTTATCGGACGCGTGGGCGACGATCCGTTTGGTCGTTTTATGCGCAACACCCTGCAACAGGAGCAGGTTGATGTCAGCCATATGCGCCTTGACGGTCAGCATCGCACCTCCACTGTGGTTGTCGACCTTGACGAACAGGGAGAACGAAATTTTACCTTTATGGTGCGTCCCAGCGCGGATCTGTTCCTGGCAGAAGAAGACCTGCCGGAGTTTAGCGCCAACCAGTGGCTGCACGTCTGCTCTATTGCCCTTAGCGCAGAACCCAGCCGCAGCACCACTTTTACCGCGATGGAAAAAATCAAACGTGCCGGTGGCCGGGTGAGTTTTGACCCTAATATCCGCCTGGATCTCTGGCAGGATCAGGACCTGCTGCACAGCTGTCTCGATCGCGCACTGCGTCTGGCAAACGTGGTGAAACTGTCTGAAGAAGAGCTGATATTCATCAGTGGCAGTGATGATATCGCACTGGGGATCGCCAGCATTACCGAGCGCTATCAGCCTGAATTACTGCTGGTGACCCAGGGCAAAGCGGGCGTCATCGCCGCATTCCAGCAACAGTTTACCCATCTCAGCGCTAAGCCGGTTGTCAGCGTGGATACCACCGGCGCGGGCGATGCTTTTGTAGCCGGCCTGCTCGCAAGCCTTGCTGCCAACGGAATGCCGACGAATATCAATGCGCTGGAACCAACACTTACTCTCGCGCAAACCTGCGGCGCCCTGGCAACAATGGCGAAAGGCGCGATGACTGCCCTGCCATACCAGCGCGATCTACATCGCTAGTTTTGATCCTAAAGGCCGCCACGCGCGGTCCACTTTGTTGCATCCATCACACTTATTAAACCGGTTTAGCAAAATCAATTTCAAAATGTTAAATGTCATGCTTAACATAGCAACTAAACCGGTTTAGCAAAAACACACAATTTTAAATTTTTCTTTTGGGATGCAATCTATATGTTCAGAAAAAGCACACTCGCGGTTCTCATCGCTTTGCTAACCGGCGCAGCCTCAGCCCATGCACAAACGGATCTCAGCAGTATCGAAGCCCGTTTAATTGCGCTGGAAAAACGCCTGCAGGATGCAGAAAACAGAGCGCAAACGGCAGAAACCCGCGCCGATTCTGCAGAGAAAAAAGTTCAGCAGCTCACCACTCAGCAGCAAAAAACCCAGGACAGTACTCAGGAAGTGGCTCAGCGTACTGCCAAACTGGAGAAAAAAGCCGATGAGAAAAGCGGGTTTGAGTTCCACGGCTACGCCCGCTCTGGCGTGATAATGAATGACTCCGGTGCCAGCACCAAATCCGGGGCCTACATGACGCCAGCAGGGGAAACCGGCGGGGCTATCGGTCGTCTGGGAAACCAGGCCGATACCTATGTCGAAATGAATCTTGAACATAAGCAGACCCTGGATAATGGGGCGACGACCCGCTTCAAAGTCATGGTCGCGGACGGTCAAACTACTTATAACGACTGGACGGCGAGCACCAGTGATTTGAACGTTCGTCAGGCCTTTGTCGAGCTGGGTAACTTACCGACCTTCGACGGGCCGTTTAAAGGCTCCACCCTGTGGGCCGGGAAACGCTTTGACCGCGACAACTTTGATATTCACTGGATCGACTCGGATGTCGTGTTCCTCGCCGGTACCGGCGGCGGTATTTACGATGTCAGGTGGAACGACAGCATTCGAAGCAACTTCTCTCTGTACGGACGTAACTTCGGTGATATTGCTGATTCGAGCAACAGTGTGCAGAACTACATCGTCAGCATGAACAATTTCATTGGTCCTGTGCAGGTGATGGTCAGCGGGATGCGGGCCAAAGACAACGACGAACGCCAGGATACCAACGGTAATCCGGTCAAAGGCGATGCGGCAAATACCGGGGTACATACGCTGCTCGGGTTGCACAACGACAGTTTTTACGGCCTGCGTGAAGGCGCCAGCAAAACCGCCCTGCTCTACGGTCACGGCCTGGGTGCAGAAGTTAAAGGTGTCGGCTCCGATGGTGCGTTACGCTCGGGGGCCAACACCTGGCGCTTCGCCAGCTACGGCACCACGCCAATTAGCAAGAACTGGTTTATCGCCCCGGCGATACTGGCACAAACCAGTAAAGATCGTTATGTCGATGGCGACAGCTACCAGTGGGCAACCCTCAACATGCGCCTGATCCAGGAGATCAATCAGAACTTCGCCCTCGCTTATGAAGGCAGCTACCAGTATATGGACCTCAAGCCTGAAGGTTATAACGATCGCCATGCGGTAAACGGTAGCTTCTACAAGCTCACCTTCGCCCCGACCTTTAAGGTTGGCGACATCGGTGATTTCTTCAGTCGTCCTGAAATCCGCCTTTACACCTCATGGATGGACTGGAGCAAAAAACTCAATAATTACGCCAGCGATGACGCACTGGGCAGCAGTGGTTTTAAATCGGGCGGCGAATGGTCGTTCGGGATGCAGATGGAAACCTGGTTTTAACGGTTAACACCTGATAACAGTAACCGCCGGGGCGACAAAGTATGTTTCGTCGCCCCGGACACAATAACAACGAAGAGAATGCGCCCCGGCTATCACGAGGCGACAACTCGAAAATCAATACGCATTCAGAGGGTACTATGGATTTTGAACAGATTTCCCACTCGCTGCTTCCGCTTCTGGGAGGCAAGGACAATATTGCCAGCGCCGCGCACTGCGCCACACGCCTGCGCCTGGTGCTGGCCGATGATTCACTGGCAGATCAGCAGGCCATTGGCAAAATTGATGGTGTTAAGGGCTGTTTCCGTAACGCCGGACAGATGCAGATTATCTTCGGCACCGGGGTGGTGAATAAAGTCTACGCCGCCTTTATCCAGGCGGCAGGGATTGGCGAGTCCAGCAAATCGGAAGCAGCTGACATTGCGGCGAAAAAACTGAATCCTTTCCAGCGCATCGCCCGCCTGCTGTCGAATATCTTTGTGCCGATCATCCCGGCTATCGTCGCCTCCGGTCTGTTGATGGGCCTTCTGGGGATGGTCAAAACTTACGGCTGGGTCGACCCGGGCAACGCCATCTACATCATGCTGGATATGTGCAGCTCGGCGGCGTTTATTATTCTGCCGATCCTGATTGGCTTCACCGCCGCCCGCGAATTCGGCGGTAACCCCTATCTTGGTGCGACGCTTGGCGGCATTCTGACTCACCCGGCGCTCACCAACGCCTGGGGTGTGGCCGCGGGTTTCCACACCATGAACTTCTTCGGCCTTGAGATTGCCATGATTGGCTATCAGGGAACGGTGTTCCCGGTGCTGCTGGCAGTGTGGTTTATGAGCATGGTTGAGAAACAGCTGCGTCGCGTTATCCCGGATGCACTGGATCTGATCCTGACGCCGTTCCTGACGGTGATCATTTCCGGTTTTATCGCTCTGCTGATTATTGGCCCGGCCGGTCGCGCGCTCGGCGACGGTATTTCGTTAGTCCTCAGCACCCTGATTATCCATGCAGGGTGGCTGGCCGGACTGCTGTTTGGCGGTCTCTATTCGGTTATTGTTATTACCGGTATTCACCACAGCTTCCATGCCATCGAAGCCGGGCTGCTGGGCAACCCGTCCATTGGCGTCAACTTCCTGCTGCCGATTTGGGCGATGGCCAACGTCGCTCAGGGCGGAGCTTGTCTGGCGGTATGGTTTAAAACTAAAGATGCAAAAATCAAAGCCATTACCCTGCCCTCGGCGTTTTCTGCCATGCTCGGCATCACCGAAGCGGCGATTTTTGGTATTAACTTACGCTTTGTAAAACCGTTTATCGCAGCCCTGATCGGCGGCGCGGTGGGCGGCGCGTGGGTGGTATCCATGCATGTTTACATGACCGCGGTAGGCCTGACGGCTATCCCTGGCATGGCTATCGTGCAGGCCAGCTCACTGCTGAACTACATTATCGGGATGGTTATCGCCTTTGGCGTCGCCTTTGTCGTCTCCCTGGTACTGAAATACAAAACGGACGCTGAATAATGTCACTTCCATCACGCCAGCCTGCGATTTTGCAGGCTGTTATGCAGGGCCAGCCGCGCGCGCTGGCCGACAGCCACTATCCCCGCTGGCACCATGCGCCGGTGACCGGGCTGATGAACGATCCCAACGGCTTTGTTGAATTTGCCGGACGTTATCACCTGTTCTATCAGTGGAACCCGCTCGCCTGCGATCATAAGTTCAAGTGCTGGGGGCACTGGAGCTCTGCCGATCTGCTGCACTGGCAACATGAGCCAATCGCACTAATGCCCGATGAAGAGTATGACCGTAACGGCTGCTACTCCGGCAGCGCAGTGGTAAACCTGGGTACCCTCACCCTGTGCTATACCGGCAACGTCAAATTTGACGACGGCAGCCGAACCGCGTGGCAGTGTCTGGCGACGGAAAATGCCAACGGCACGTTTACTAAGCTCGGCCCGGCATTACCGCTACCGGAGGGCTATACCGGCCATGTGCGCGACCCAAAAGTCTGGCAGCATGAAGGTCGCTGGTACATGGTGCTGGGCGCACAGGATCTGCAAAAGCGCGGCAAGGTGCTGTTGTTCAGCTCCGCGAACCTGCATCAGTGGAATAATGAAGGCGAAATCGCCGGTTACGCTATCAATGGCCTGGACGACGCAGGCTATATGTGGGAGTGCCCGGACCTGTTTGCGCTTGGCGACCAGCATGTCCTGATTTGCTGCCCGCAAGGGATTACCCGCGAGAAAGAGCGCTATCTCAACACCTACCCGGCAGTGTGGATGAGCGGCGATTTCGACTACGACCGCGCTGCTTTCAAACACGGCGAACTGCACGAGCTGGACGCCGGGTTCGAGTTCTACGCCCCACAAACCATGCAGGCCAGCGATGGCCGCCGTCTGTTAGTCGGCTGGATGGGTGTCCCCGACGGCGAAGAAATGCTTCAGCCGACGCTGGCTAACGGTTGGATCCATCAGATGACCTGCCTGCGCGAGCTGGAGTTTATCGACGGTCAGCTCTGTCAGCGCCCGCTGCGCGAACTCACTGCCCTGCGTGGCGAAGCACGCGGCTGGCAGGACAGCGCCCTGCCGCTGGAGCCGATGGAAATATCCCTGGAAACCGCCCGTGACGATGCGTTACACATCGATTTTGGTGGTGCGTTAACCCTCGAGCGCGATGCCAGCGGTATCCGTCTGGCGCGACGCAGCCTCGCCAGTGATGAAACCCACTATCGCTACTGGCGCGGTGAAGTTCGCTCGCTGCGGATTTTTATCGACCAGTCGAGCGTAGAAATCTTCATCAACGACGGTGAAGGCGTCATGAGCAGCCGGTATTTCCCGGACTATCCGGCGCAGCTAATGTTCTCCGGCATCACACCTGAAGCATTCTGCTACTGGCCGCTGCGACGATGCATGGTAGAATAAGCGTTTTGCTTTCAGGCTCATGGCGTCGTAATGAAAACCAAACGCGTAACCATTAAAGATATCGCCGAACTGGCTGGCGTTTCCAAAGCAACCGCCAGCCTGGTGATGAGCGGGCGTGGCAAGGAGCTGCGCGTGGCGCAGGAAACTCGCGAGCGTGTGCAGGCGATTGCCCGCGAGCATCATTATCAGCCGAGCATTCATGCCCGCTCCTTACGTGATAACCGCAGCCACACCATCGGGCTGGTGGTACCGGAGATCACCAACTACGGTTTTGCGGTCTTTTCCCACGAGCTTGAGACGCTGTGCCGCGAGGCAGGCGTTCAGCTGCTTATCTCCTGTACTGATGAAAATCCCGCTCAGGAGAGCATGGTGGTGAACAATATGATTGCCCGTCAGGTTGACGGGCTGATCGTCGCCTCCTGCATGCATAATGACGCCGATTATCTGAAGCTCAGCAACCAGCTGCCGGTGGTTCTGTTTGACCGCTGCCCCAATGAAAGCGCCCTGCCACTGATCATGACCGATTCGATTACCCCGACAGCAGATCTAATTTCCCGTATCGCACCTCAGCATAGTGATGAATTCTGGTTTTTAGGCGGCCAGCCGCGGCTATCGCCGTCACGCGACCGACTGGCGGGCTTTACGCAGGGTCTGGCCCAGGCGGGTATCGAACTGCGCCCGGAATGGGTGATCAACGGCAACTATCATCCCAGCTCCGGCTACGAGATGTTCGCCGCTCTTTGCGCCCGTCTCGGTCGGCCGCCAAAGGCGCTGTTTACCGCTGCCTGCGGACTACTGGAAGGGGTGCTGCGCTATATGAGTCAGCACAATTTGCTCGATTCCGATATCCATCTGGCGAGCTTTGACGATCACTATCTCTACGATTCGCTGTCGCTGCGTATTGATACCGTGCAGCAGGACAACCGTCAGTTGGCCTGGCACTGCTACGACCTGATAAGCCAGCTGATTGATGGCAATACGCCCGAGCCGCTTCAGCGCTACCTGCCTGCGACACTGCAAATCCGCCATCGGTGATTGCCAAACGTTTTTAAATCAAGGGTTCTGTTGAGATTCATAAAATAAAAATGCGGCCAGTCAAGCGGTAACCCTGGCGGGTGAAGCAGTCGTTATTCAAAGGTTATCTCGAGTCAGGCATTTACCAATTGCCCATTAAAGGCTCTGAATCGCCACGGGTTTAACAGACACCTCAGAGTCATTTTGGCTTTGGTCACCTGCCTTCAGTTTTCCTGCGTATACAAAGTTATCAAGCAGGGATATAGGGCTAGTCGCCGATTTTAACCGCAATGAAATCAACTATTCAGAAAGCGGCCCGGCAAGCAGAGTAAGCTGGCACTGATCTCCATGGTAATTTCAGAAGTCTCCTTCGATTCCGCGGAGTGGTGCTCAAGTTTAAATTGATGCTAACCAATAGTCTTATAATAGTGATTATAATGTAATTAATTAGCTTTACTCCTCTCTTGCTGAACTGACGAAATTGACACAGAACAATATCCAGGCAGATCCTCCCCATTTTAAATGTATACAAACTGCAAATGCAGACCAGAAAGCCTACGATGTTTCGACTCCTGAACGGGTAATAGCCCGGTCTTACTCATTTAACCGAAAGTGCTCAACCGCGAGATAAAGTGATGATGTATTGCATTGAAGAGATTTGGAACAAAACCACCGAAACAGCCGCAGAGCTGGCAGAAGACGTTATGGCAGGCGCAGCCAGTGCTGGGGTACCTGTAGCGGCGGTAGCCCTCGCGGGTGAAACGGGCGTATCTGCTGTGGGGATGACTACTGGACTCGCCGCCCTGGGTTGTGGCTCGATGCTGGCTGGAGTAGCCGTTGTCGGCGGTCTGGGCGTTGTTTCGTATCTGGGTGTGAAATATGCGTTCAACGCCCTCAACAAAGAGAGCGAATAAAGCAAGTCACGCTTGAATAACGATACCAACAAAACTGTCTGAGAAATTAATGATGAATGCACCAAATAAACTGCTGGCACTAGCAGGTACACTGCTGCTTGCGGCCTGTTCAACTTCGCAGGAAATCAAACGTCCTGACGGCTCCAGTGAATACGATATTCAGTGCGGAGCGGCAACCGGCTGGGATATTTGCTACTCAAAAGCCAATGAGGTTTGCCCTGGCGGATACCAGGACTTATCTAAAGACGGCGGATTTAACCGTAAAGAGTTGCATATTCTGTGCAAGCGATAGCATGTCTGCTTATTTCACAGTCTCCAGTCTATTCGAAAGCGTTGATTGCCATTCAGCAAGCCGGGCGTATACCCGGCTTACCTTCGTCAGCACTACATTATCCATCCCAGCAGCAGTGTGGCGAAAATCACCGTCGATGCGCCGCCAATACGGGTGGCAATCTGCGCGAACGGCATAAGCGACATACGGTTAGAGGCGGACAAAATCGCCACATCCCCTGTTCCGCCCAGGCCGCTGTGGCAGCAGGTCACAATTGCCGCCTCAACCGGGTACATGTTCAGCCGCGAAGCAATAAAATACCCGCTTAACGCCATCGTAATCACAATCGAGCCGCAAACGACCACGTATCCCACAGAAAAGACCGACACCACACTTTCCAGTGGTACATACAACATGCCCAGGCCAATCATCAGCGGCCACACCAGCGCTGCGGACACAAACTTATAGCAACTGTGCGCCCCCTGCTCCATTGAGTCCGGGATCAGCCGGAAGTACTTGCACAGCACGGCAATCAGGATCATCAGCACCGGGCCTGGGATATGCACCAGCTTTTCAAACAATCCCCCCACAATAAAGAACGCGCACACCATCAGCAGGCCGCCGCCCATCAGGTGAAAATCGGTCGGCTGCACATGCTGTGCGCCAGCGAACAGGTTATCCTCGCTTTTGCCACGGGTTAACATGCCATTCCCTGAAAGTGAGGGCCGTTTCGCCCCCAGGCGCGCAAAGACGCCAGCGCAGATAATCGCGAAGATATTCCCCACCACCGCGGCCGGTGCCAGCTGCGCCACATAGACGTCCGGTGTTTGCCCCAGTATTGCTGAATACGCCAGCGACAGCGGTAAAATCCCCTCGCCAATCCCGCCCCCGATAATCGGAACGATAATGAAAAAGAACGTGTGATACGGCGTAAAGCCGAACAGTGAACCGACGATTAACCCGCTCAGCACGGCCATCAGCGTGCCGACCACCAGCGGAACAAACATGCGGATCATCCCCTGGATCAGCAGAATGCGGTTCATCCCCAGAATGCTACCCACCACCAGACAGGCGATAACAAAATAGAGCAGGTTCGCCTCTTTCATCAGCAGGTGAACGGTATCAAGCGTATGTTTCTGGAACACCCCGAAATAAACCAGTATCGATGGCACCATCAGGCACAGGATCGCCGGGCCACCGATATCTTTCAGCACCGGGATTTGTCGGCCAATTTTGGCAAACGCAAAACCGAGCGTCATGATCACCGCCAGCCCGCCAATCATATTTTTCGGCAGCAGACCCGCCCACGCGGAAATGGCCACGATAGAGGCAATGCCCACAAACAAGATCAACGGCACAGCCCCAACCTCGGCATTGTTCAGGCTGAAGGTAAAACGGGGTGATGCCGCTGGAGAAGGATGTACAGGATTATCTTTCATATAATCACCTGATTAGTCAGTTCGGGTAAACAGAGAAAAAAGAATAACTTGGTGTTATTCATGAGATTTAAAACGTTCTAAAAAGAAAAATAAAATTCAATAAGGCCATTTGTAAAACTGGCTTAGGGTGAAAATATCATGGTCAAATTCAGTAAGACAGACCACTCATCAACATGGTTGATGGAAATGTGAGCAGCACGATAATTCCATTTTAAATAACTTAAATCATCATTATGTAACTAAAGTTACTGGCAATTCTGTTTTTTATAAATTACTGCATTTTTCTTGTCATTCATCAATATATGAATACATGAAGCCTTATCAAACTAAAACAACCATTTTGAAATTAATAAAACCAGATAGAGTGTGACCGTTATCACTCCTGCCCTGTTTGCTAACCGCTAGATTAGCGCATCAACAAAACCCATAAAATGTACTCGACAGGATATCTTATGCCCTCATTATTATTACAGTCCCTGTTTCCACTCGTCTTTATTATGCTATTAGGGTGGTTAAGCGGAAAACTCGGTTATACCCGGCGTGAAGATGCAAACGTTCTGGCAACGGTAGTCATCCGCTTCGCCCTTCCTTTTCATCTTTTTATTGGTGCATTAAATACTGACCCCAATAAAATTAAGAACCTGACATTTATGGCCGTACTGGTTGTTGGCCTGATGGGATCTTATTTACTGACGCTATTTATTTCACGCTTTGTTTTCCGTCATGATATTAAAACCAGCGCCATTCAGTCACTGGTGTGCGCCTTCCCGGATATGGCCTATTTTGGTGCCCCAGTTCTGGCGGTATTGATTGGCCCGGAAGGATTTATCGGCGTCCTGATCGGTAACATCATTACCAGCGTCATTATGATTCCATTGACTATCGTATTGATTCGCATGGGAGATAAGAGTGGTGATGAGAGCCTCAACGCGCTGCATCCGGGTGCGATGGTGCTGCAAAACCTGATCAAAGCAGCCCGCAACCCCATCGTCTGGATCCCAGTTTCGGGCGTGTTGTTAAGCCTGGCCGGTGTGCAAATTCCGCATATTCTCAGTATGCCGATTGAAATGGTTGGCAAAGTGTCTGGCGGGCTTTCTCTGTTTGCCCTTGGGCTGCTTTTCTACGGTGAACGTCCAAGACTTAACGTGCAGACATTTACCAACATCAGCATTAAAAATCTTATTCAGCCAGCAATGATGGCAGCCGCCGGCCTGGCATTTGGGCTCAGCCATACGTTATTGCAGCAGGTTGTTATTATTGGCGCAACCCCTTCCGCCATTGCCGCAGGAATGTTTGCGCTGCGCAGCGACACCTATATTGATACGGCCTCATCATCGATTTTGATTGGTACTGCCGTGGGTGTGCTGACTGAAGGCATTATGATTTATTTAATTTCTTAATCTGTTTTAATTCAAATTCGCTCAGGAGTTACCCATGTCTCGCAAAGAAGTGCTTTATACACCGTATAACGGAGCTGTTTTGCTGGAAAACCCACTGTTAAACAAGGGGCTGGCATTTATTAAAGAAGAACGTGACAATTTTAATTTGCACGGCTTATTACCTCACAATGTAGAAACTATCGAAGAACAGACCGAACGCGCCTGGGTGCAATTCTGTCATTTCAAGAGTGATATTTCCCGCCACGTGTATCTGAGAAATATCCAGGACACTAACGAGACATTATTTTACAACCTGTTACGCTCGCACCTTAAAGAAACCTTACCCATTATCTATACGCCAACCGTAGGTGAAGCGTGCGAACACTTCTCTACCATTTATCGC
This sequence comes from Enterobacter sp. Li2LvB3, assembly GCF_056156645.1. NCBI lineage: Bacteria > Pseudomonadati > Pseudomonadota > Gammaproteobacteria > Enterobacterales > Enterobacteriaceae > Enterobacter > Enterobacter sp. Li2LvB3. Next base: position 114,640 of record NZ_JBSICG010000012.1, read on the forward strand.
CGTGCGCGTGGTTTATTTATTTCATGGCCTAACCGCCACCGTATTGACGAGATGCTCCAGAGTTTTTCCCGCAATGATATCCGCGTCATTGTGGTCACCGATGGCGAACGTATCCTGGGGCTTGGGGATCAGGGGATCGGCGGTATGGGGATCCCGATTGGTAAGCTGTCGTTGTATACCGCCTGTGGCGGTGTGCACCCGGCCTCTACGTTGCCGATTATGCTGGATGTTGGTACCAACAATCAGCAGCACCTGGACGACCCGATGTATATGGGCTGGCGTCACCCGCGTATCAGCGATGACCAATACGCCGAGTTTATGGACATGTTTATCAACACCGTTAAAGCGCGCTGGCCGGATGTTCTGCTCCAGTTCGAAGATTTTGCGCAAAAGAACGCGACCAAACTGCTCCAGCGCTATCGTGACCAGCTTTGCTGTTTCAATGACGACATTCAGGGCACGGCGGCAGTCACCTCCGGCACGCTGATTGCCGCCGCTCACGCTGCGGGAACTCGCATTCGCGACCAGCGCGTCGTCTTTTTAGGCAGCGGCTCGGCGGGATGTGGCATCGCGGAAAAAATCGTGGCGCTGATGGTGGAAGACGGACTGACCGAGGCGGAAGCCCGCAGCAGGATCTTCATGGTCGATCGCTTTGGTCTGTTGACGGATGACATGACCAACCTGCTCGACTTCCAGAAAAACCTGCTTACGGCGCGGGTAAACCTCCAGGACTGGCAGGTTGAAACGAACAATATCTCACTGCTGGAGGTGGTGAAAAACGCCAGACCAACGGTGATGATTGGGGTTTCAGGGCAGCCAGGGCTGTTCAGTGAAGAGATCGTCAAAGAGATGCATCGCCACTGCCCACGCCCGATTATTATGCCGCTGTCTAACCCGACATCGCGCGCAGAAGCGCAGCCGAAGGACCTGATTGAGTGGACGCAGGGCGCCGCCCTGATTGCCACCGGCAGCCCGTTCGCACCAGTGTTCTATCAAAACGAGCAGTATGAAATTGCCCAGTGCAACAACGCGTATATCTTCCCGGGCCTCGGTTTAGGCATCATGGCCTGTAACGCACGCCGGGTTACGGAAGAGATGCTGATGACCGCCAGTCGCACGCTGGCCGCGCAGTCTCCGCTGGTCACCACCGAAAAAGGTGGCCTGCTGCCTCCGGTGGATCAGATTGAGTCGGTTTCCCGAACGATTGCGTTTGCCGTTGCGCGCACGGCCATCGACCAGGGGGTTGCCCCCGCCATCTCTGAGGACGAATTGATGGCGCGTATTGAGAAGACCTGGTGGCAGGCGGATTACGCGCCGTATCGTCGCTCGGCGCTGTAATGTTATCGCCGGGTGGCACGCCTGCCTGCCCGGCATCGCATAATGTCACAGCACAATCACCGCCCGAATATCGTTAACGTTGGTTAACGTCGGGCCGGTGATCACCAGATCCCCGGATGCGGCAAAAACAATGCAGGCATTAAGGTGACAGCGTCACAGATGGCCGATGAAAAACAGACCATTATCAGCCTGGCGGCAGCAGGGATTGGCCTGGCGATTGTGCCCGCCTGGAGCAGTCGCTTTCAGGTTGCTGGGGTGAAGTTTGTGGGCTCCGTTTGGGAAACGGATAATATTGTACGTTAAGACCAAATTTTGACCACTCTGATACTGTGAGTACTCAGCCCAAACGCTCTATGGGGACCCAGGCTTGCACACACACACGTCTCAGGATTTTTTTCTGTCAAATTCATCGTTTTTCACCGGGCGACACGTCGCGAGCAGGAAATAACTTAATCACTTTAACGGGCTGTTTTCCACACAGCGGAACTCCGCTCCCCATTCGTTATCTGGTTTTTTACTATTACGGATAATCGTATAACTGTGGGCATCTAAGTTACCTGGGCGATTGATTTTTTTCTGTCCAGTCTCAGGTCCCTGTGGATCTTTTTCTGGCGATTGAAGGTAATAATCTGCGCTGTACCAGTCTTTAACCCAGTCAGAACCATTACCCATCATGTCATAAAGCCCCAGTGGATTTGGAGGGTAGCTTCCAACTGGTTGCTTATGTAATGCGTAGTTGATGTTTTTATCCTCATAGAGATAGTTTTTATTATCAGCATTACCGAAAATTAAAAACTGTCCCCGGCTGCGCGCCGCATACTCCCACTGTGCTTCCGTCGGTAGATCCATATTGCGGTGGCTGGTTTTACCCAGCCATCGGCAGTAGTTGAGGGCATCCTGCCAGTTTGCAGTGGCAGGATATGTTTCTCCCAGCGCCTCTTTGTCCTGTTTACTGAAATATTTCCCCTTATATATAGTCTGGTAGATGGTGTTTTTCTCACGCCCCTGAATGGTAAGCCACCGGTTAAACTCCCCCCAGGTGACACGGTATTTTCCGATACGGAAGTCGGATAGCTTGACCAGGTGAAGGGGGGTATCTTTATGGTCGTTATAAGGAAGCTTTTCCGGATTTTCCGGCATTAACGGGCCAAAATCCCCCATCTGAAAATTGCCGCTTTTCACCATCACCAGATTATTCAGCGAGGTACGAACCAGCGCGTCCTGGTCGGCTTTTGTTTTTTGCTCATCACGACAGCCGGTGATGGCGACCAGTACCAGTGCTGTCAGGGTTAAGCATGAAAGAGTCTGTCCGGTCATGATTATCGTCCGTGCTGGGTGGTGATGTAGGTGGTGCAGCTGTGCAGGAATGACGGCGACACAGGCGTGAGAGGGAGCATGAATTCGTTCGGGTGACCCGGTGAAATGGCAGGCGCATCCGGCAAATGGGTGTAAATGGCGTGCAGGTTTTCCGCATAGTGGCTGGGGGTGATGATGACCTTTTGCGCCCCCGGAATGAAGCTGGCATCGTACCCGTACTCGTGCGGTCGCTCACCTTCAGCCAGAAACGTGATGATGCGGGCCTCGTTGGCTTTCCAGTCGCCTTTTTCGCCAATCGTGGTGGAGAGGTGCTGCATGATATTCTCGTACTCACGTTTTGACTGTACCCAGCGCAGAACGGCGAGAATCGCGCGCTTACGGCTGGCATAGGTGGTACCAGCCTCACAGGCTTCCCCCTGGTGGCTGGCCGGGCTGGCAACTTCATCCCAGAAACTGGTTTCGATCAGGGCGGCGATAGCGGCTCCTTTGCTTTCCGGCGGGGCGTATTTCAGATACTCATCATTATCGAGTATTTTTTCCATCAACCTTACGCGGGCCTCTTTGTCGTCCCAGCTGGTTTTCAGTGAACCAATGATTTCATCACCGGCATCGATCGCCCGGTTAAGGTTGTACATACCAGCGAGTAACGGGATGGCACAAAAATAGCCGTAATTCTTTTCGGTCATTATATCCATCAGGCGGGTGTAATCCGCGTTGCGCAGCATATAAGTGAGACAGGGCATAAACTCGCCCATGATAGCCTTACCGTTCACCTCCAGAGTGACTGAACCTTTTGCGCCAAGGCCGGAACACAGTCCCCCTTTAACCCGTATGCGGACCTTACCATCCTCCCAGCGAAACTCCACGCAGCCACTGACACCCCAACCAGCCTGAAAGGTGACTCCCGTTGCCACTTTTGCCAGGGCGGTGAATTTTTCGCTACCCTTACCAGCCTGGTCCGGGTTAAGCCAGACCATTTTGCCGGCGAGATTGGCCCCGGCTTCTGCGCCCGCAAACAGACTCAGTTCTGCACCGGGTTTTACGTCTTCGGCGGCTTTTGAAATATCAACATTGCGCCACTGCCCGGGCGTGCCTGTTGGTGTCGCTTTGACGGGAAGACCTTTCACCACATCCCCGGAGAAGCTGACGCCGGCTTCAATCCCCAGACTGGCCCCGATACTGCCGGACAGGGCCAGCTCGAAATCAAAGCGCAGAACGCCGAGCAGCCCCATGCCGCCGCCGGGGATTCGCGACGGGTCCAGCGGATAGCAGATACGGGTACCGGCATGGTCAGGCCAGTAAACTTTTGCGGTGCTTCTGGCTTCGGCCAGTGCCAGGCTGGCGTAGGCGCTCAGTTTACCGCTGGCCGTGGCGGTCGGTTTTACTTTGCCGGTGCGGATGTCGTATTCAAACGGATTCAGGGTGCCTTTAAGGCCGGCGCCGTAAGTCCAGCGCATCAGCTGGGCCTGCCCGTCAAAAATGATGTTACCGCTTTCCGATTCAGCATGTTTTTTCAGGCTGTCATTCAGTTCTCTGGCCCAGTCTGTGAGAACGTCCACATGGTCATCAATCAGCTTTTGTTCCCAGACGGTCATGGAGGGTTTTACTTTTGCCAGCTTTGATTTCAGCTTCTCCGTATCGATTTCCTGCCGCTTCCGGGTGACGCCATTTTCGCCGGTAAGACTGACGGTTTTAATAAAACTCTTTGTCGCCGGCTGTTTTTCGCCGTCGTTCAGGCGATAGCGTCGCCAGTGGCTGCGGATTTTATCGGAACGGACATAGGTGTAGCGGCCGCCACGGTACCCACCTCCCCGGATTTCAATCATCTCCATGATACCGATGGCGCTTTTTTTAGCGTTATCGTCCAGCAGTGTGGCCTCCGGAAGCTGGCTGGCCGGCGTCAGGTCCTGAAGCTCATTTCTCAGTGCCGTGACCGCGGCATCGAGCTGCTGATATTCCTGTTTCAGCTGTGATTCTATGCGGTTTCGCTCTGCGACCTGATGCCAGTCCAGACTGGTCATCTGCTTTGTCAGGTCATCAATGCGCAACTGGGCATCGATACGGGTTGCCAGCAGCTTTTCCAACCGTCCATGCTCCCGCTCAATGGCATCATTATCACAGGCATCGACGGCAATCAGGGTTTCACTGTCAGGATGAAAATAGAGGGCTGGCCCAAAGGAGCAGTACGCCGTGACACCGGTGGATTGTAATTTCAGTCGGGTGGATGTTGTATTGTCGGCTGGCGTGGTCTGACTCTTCATCTATATTAATCCCTCAATATATAAGCGGTTATACCCACCGCTATCATACAACATCCGAAACTTAACCAAAATTACTCGCTTCTGATTGCCGGTACAGTGCCTGAATGTGGCATATCTGGGAGGGGCAGTACCCTGTCGCGTCTGCAGTTTCGCGGATGCTCAGCATGTTATTGATGGCGGTTATCACAGCACGGGTGATCAGGTCAGCCTGCGAAGGGTCTTTATCTGAGAGTGCCTGCCATGAGGTGGGCACATCCAGGCTGACAATCCGCAGCTCGTGTTGCTCGATCTGCTTTTTCAGCGTCATCCAGTCGCTGTTGCTCAGACGGGTCAGGCGGTTTATCTAAAACGACCTTGACGTACAATATTTTCCGTTTCCCAAACGGAGCCCTTTATGCGCATTACGGGTTCAGACGCGACGGGAATGCCGCTGGAGGCGGTGTGGGTGAACGGGGCGAAGGATGAGATCCGGGATAATATGCTGACGATGTTAGCGGAACATCCGGAGCTGTATGTGTGAATCGCCGGGTAGCGACATCGCCTGACCCGGCCTACAAACTTACATCGAATAGCCGGGTTTCTTAATCAACTCATCCATCTTCGGGCCAATTTCTGTGTCCCAGACCTGAGCTTTCCAGTCTTCCGGCTGTACCTGATTCAGGGAAACAGACACTGAGCTGTCTTTGCTGTCGAAGTGGCGAATTATCACCTGAGCAATATCTTCCGCCAGCGCGGCTTTTTGTTCATCGTTCAAATCGCGAGGGAAACATTTGATATCTACGTGTGGCATGTGCAGGCTTCCAGTTGTGAGTTAGTGTTCCACGTTATCAGATAATTTCGTTCGCCTTTAACACCTTGTGCAGTTCAGGCAGTGCGCACACAGCATCCGCAATGGCAGTTATCTTTGGCGTATTAGCAGCAAACCACGCGTGGCGCGGCCCCCAGGATCGCATCACCGCGAGATACACATCAATCAACGTTAGCTGTTCGCCAAAGGTATAGGGCGCGGGATTGAGCTGATTTTCCAGCCACAGCCAGAGGGATTTCCGGTATTCGAGGCAGTTCTCCCTGAGCTGTTCCGGTGCATCAGGAACCCAGCGTTCGGGATAATCTGCATAGGTGAAGGTGGGATAGACATTGGCCACCAGCCAGATCAGCAGACGCTGAAACTGGCGGCGTTCAGGCTGGCCAACGGGCGGCGCGAGATCCGGGCATCTGTCGAGCACCATCAGGGCGATGGCCGCCGTTTCAGTCATTATCTCACCGTGCTCCAGGGCCAGCGTCGGCACCTGACACAACGGGTTAAGCGTTTCGAGTAAAGACCGCTGTGGGCCGGGTGCATCAAAACCGTCAACATTGACGAACTGATAAGGAATGTCGGCCAGGATCAGCATCACTTCACTGATTGCCGAACCCCAGCCGGGTACGCCATAGAGCTTCATCATGTTGCACCTCAGGAATAAAACCCTAAGTGTAGAGCAGCATTAGTAAGTTATCCCCGGCGGGTTGACCTCTGATTGCGCCACCGCTTCGCCCTGTTCGCCCCAGCGCGCCAGCACCTTCTGGTACTCACCGCGCTGAATGGCACCGTCCAGCGCTGCCTGTAGCGCATACACCAGCTCGTTGCCTTTTTTGGTGGTGGTGGCGACATAAGCCTTCTTCGGCCCTAAGCCCACCACGCGGGTTTTGCCGATTAACACGGCTTTATACGCCGACACGGACTGCGGGCCAAAAAAGACATCCGCCCTGCCGGACTGAATGTACAGATTACCCGACGCATCATCGGTCAGATATACCGGCAATGCAGGTTCGCGCCCGGCGCGTTTGTTCTCTTCATTCCAGCCGAGCAAAATACGCTCCTGGTTCGTCCCGGAGCCGACAATCACCTTTTTGCCCGCCAGATCGCCTGCACTTTTTATCGACTGAATATCACTGGTGGATTTCACCGAAAAGGCCAGGGAGTCAACACGATAAGTAGCAAAATCAAACTTCTCTTTGCGCTGTTCGGTAACGGCGATATTCACCAGCGCCACGTCATAACGCCCGGAAGAGATCCCCAGCGGCCAGTCTTCCCAGGCGGTGGGCACCAGTTTCAGTTTTAACCCCAGGCTGCCCGCCAGCAACCTGGCGATATCCGGGTCGCTGCCGATACGCGTACGGTTATCACTGGCAAGCAGAGCAAGCGGTGGTGAATTGAGCGCAGAAATCGCCACCGTCAGCGTTCCCGGCTCGACAAACTGATAGCCTTTGGGGATTTTCGCCACTGCCTGCTGATCCACCGTAACCGGCAGCGGTTGCTCATTGGCTTTTAAATCAATGCTGGCGTGGCTCGCCGTGGTCAGCACCAGACCGGCCAGAAATCCATATTTCATCTGCACTCCTTACAGCACTTTTGACAGGAACTGGCGCGTTCGCGCGTGGGACGGGCGGTTTAATACCTCGTCGCTGCTGCCTTGTTCAACAATTTTACCATCGACCATAAACACCACCTGATCCGCCACTTCGCGGGCAAAACCGATCTCGTGGGTCACTACCACCAGCGTTGTCCCGGAACGGGCCAGCTTTTTGATAACGTCCAGCACCTCGCCCACCAGTTCTGGATCGAGTGCAGAAGTGGGTTCATCAAACAACATCACCCGTGGACGCAGCGCCAGCGCGCGGGCAATGGCAATGCGCTGCTGTTGACCACCGGAAAGATGGCGCGACCAGGCATCGGCTTTTTCGCGCAGCCCCACCACGTCCAAAAGCCCATGCGCCCTTTCGATGGCCTCTTTGCGGCTCAGTTGTTTATGGGCAATCGGGGCTTCAATCAGGTTTTCCAGCACCGTGAGATGCGGGAACAGATTAAAGTTCTGGAACACGTAGCCCACGTTTACGCGCTGCTTAAGGATCTCTTTTTCCTTGACTTCATACAGCTTATCCCCCTGACGGCGGTAGCCAATATAGTCCCCGTCTATCTGGATAAAGCCTTCATCCACCCGCTCCAGATGATTAATGGTGCGCAGCAGCGTGGATTTCCCGGAGCCGGATGGCCCGAGGATCACCGTGACGGAACCGGGAGGGATCTCAAGCGAGACGTTATCCAGGGCTTTATGGCGGCCAAAGAACTTACTGACGCCGGTAATTGAAATGTGTCCTTCAGGAGAGGCTTGCATGGACAGGCTCCTGTACTTGAGTGGTGGTCACGGAACGGGTACGGCTACTGGCGCGGTTCTGATTAACCGCCGAACGGCGTTCGCTACGGGCAAGACCACGTTCCACTAAATGCTGAATGGCGGACAACACCGTGGTGATCACCAGATACCACACTGCACCGACCATCAGCAGTGGGATCACTTCCTGGGTGCGGTTGTAGATCATCTGAATGGTGTAGAACAGCTCGGGCATCGCCAGCACGTAGACCATCGCGGTGCCCTTCGCGAGGCTGATGATTTCGTTGAATCCCGCCGGCAGAATGGTGCGCAGCGCCTGGGGCAGAATAATGCGCAGGGTACGACGCCACGCGGGCAATCCCAGTGCGGCGGCCGCTTCATACTGGCCGTGATCGACCCCGAGGAAGCCACCGCGAATAATTTCAGCGGTGTAAGCACTCTGGACCAGCGTCAGCCCCACCACGGCGGTGGAAAATTGCCCCAGCACGTTGATGGTTTCAAAGCTTCCCCAGGTGATGCCGGTAAAGGGCACGCCAAGGGAAAGCGTGTCGTAGAGATACGAAAAGTTGTAGAGGATGATCAGCACCACAATCAACGGCAACGAGCGGAACAGCCAGATATAGCCCCAGGCCAGGCTGCTTAACAGCCATGAAGATGACAGCCGCGCCAGCGCCAGCATCCCGCCAATCACAACGCTTAAGACGGTACCAATCAGCGTCAGCAACAACGTCTGGCCTAACCCTTCCAGAATAACCGGGTCAAAGAACCAGCGGGCAAACACCGCCCACTCCCAGCGCGGGTTAAAGGCCACGGACTGAATAACCACGGCCAGCACAAACAGCGCCGCCACGGCACCGACAGCGCGCAGCGGGTAACGCGCCGGGACCACCTTTATGGTTTCAACGTTTCTCATCGTCGTTCCTCATGCGGTTTTACTGAACGCTTCGCGTACCAGCGTTTTGGTGAATCGCAGCCGCCCGTCAAACGGGGGCTGGCTGTACTCTTCCGGGTCACGGTTAAGATCGAACTGCGGCTGATAGCCCTGGCTGATATAGAGCCTGACAGCCTCCGGCTGACGAAAACCGGTGGTGAGGTAAATCTGGCTATACCCCGCCAGCACCGCCCGGCGTTCCAGCTCCTGTACCACGCGTGCAGCCAGCCCTTGCTGGCGTAGCGCCTTATTCGTCCAGATGCGTTTGATCTCGGCAGTGCGTTCATCAAAGGGTTTGTAGGCCCCGGTGGCGATGATCTCACCGTCACGCTCCAGCACGATAAACAGCCCCTGCGGCGCTAAGTACCACTGCGTCAACTCCACTTCCGCGTCTTTTGAGAAATAGTCCCCGTAGCGGGCGGCGTATTCACCGAACAACCCATCAATGATGGGCTGAAGATCGGCGTCTTCCGGCGAAACATCGCGAAATTGTTCGCTCATACGGCCTCCTTAGTCACCCAGACCTGCGGGGTTCACTTCTGATTGCGGGATACGTTCAACCCCTTCACCCCAGCGGTTCAGCACTTTGTCGTAGTCGCCGTTTTTAATCACGCCGTTAAGCGCGGTCTGCACCGGCTCCGCCAGACCACTGCCTTTTTTCAGCGTGACCGCAATGTGCGCAGCCTTCGGCCAGCCACCGTCTACGCTACCCACCAGTTTGGTTTTACCGGTTAACGCCGCTTTCCACGCCCCGATCACGTTCGGCCCGAAGAAGGCATCAGCCCGCCCGGACTGAATCGCCAGGGTTTGCGCTGCATCGTCTTTGGTGTAGACCGGGGTAAAAGGCTTAAGCCCTTTTTTGAGGTTTTCGGCGTTCCATGCCAGCAGGATCGATTCCTGATTGGTGCCCGAGCCCACGATAATGCGCAGTCCGGCGATATCTTCCGCTTTCTCAATTGACTTAATCGGGCTGGTGGATTTCACGTAGAAGCCCAGAGAGTCTTTCCGGTAAGTTGCAAAATCAAACTTCTCTTTGCGCTCTTTGGTGACGGTGATGTTGCTGATTGCCGCATCGTATTTGCCGGACGCCACGCCCAGCGGCCAGTCTTCCCAGGAGGTTGGCACCACGTTCAGCTCCAGCCCCAGGCTGTCGGCCACCAGTCGGGCCACGTCCACTTCGCTGCCGAGCAGGGTTTTGTTGTCGTCAGAAAAAACCGTCAGCGGCGGCGAATTAAGCGCGGCCACCGCCACGGTAAATTTACCCGGCACGGCGAAGCGATAATCTTTTGGCAACTGCGACACGGCAGCGCTGTTTTTCGCCGTATTAACCGGCGCTTTATTGGCTTCCAGACTCACGCCCGTGCCGTTAATGTTCACATTTTCTGCCCAGACGGCAGGGGTAAAGGCCAGCGCAAGCGCCAGAATAAGCGATGTTTTCTGCATAGCGGGGTTCTCTTTTATTGTTGTGTAAACTGATTTTCAGGTTGTGCTAATCCCAGGCTCTCGCGAAGCGTGGTGCCAGGGTATTCCGTGCGGAATACACCGCGTGCCTGTAATACCGGCACGACTTGCTCAACGAAGCGCGGGAAGGTATCCGGCGTACCGCCCTGAATGATGAATCCGTCAGCAGCAAGGCCGTCGAACCACGCCTGTAGTCCGTCTGCCACCTGTTCCGGTGTACCGGAGAAGCGCGGGCGCGGCGAGGCGGCTTCCAGCGCCACCTGACGCAGGGTTAAGTTGCGCTCCCGGGCATTACGCTTAATTTCATCCGTGGTGCTGCGGAAACTGTTTTTGCCTAAATCGCCAATATCCGGGAAGGGTTCATCGAGTGGATACTGACTGAAATCGTGATGCTCAAAATAACGGCCGAGATAATTCAGCGCGTCTTTAACAGAGACCAGTGCCGCGGTGGTTTGATACTGGTTTTCCACATCATCGGCATCTTTGCCGACAATAACGCTGACGCCCTGGAATATATGTAAATCCGTTGCGCGGCGACCATGACTTTCCAGCTGTTGTTTCACGTCGTGATAAAAGGCCTGCGCCTCTTCTAACGATTCGTGATGGGTAAATATGGCGTCGGCATGTTTCGCTGCCAGTTTTTTCCCGTCATCGGATGCGCCAGCCTGAAATACAATCGGCCGTCCTTGCGGTGTGCGACCAATATTCAGCGGCCCGGCGACCTTAAAGAAATCGCCATGGTGATCCAGGGTATGCAGTTTTGCAGGATCAAAGAACTGACCGCTCTCTTTATTACGCACAAAGGCATCGCCTTCCCAGGAATCCCACAACCCTTTCACCACATCCAGATATTCATCGGCAATGCGGTAACGCAGCGCGTGTTCCGGGTGTTTTTCGCGGGAAAAATTCTTCGCTGAACCTTCCAGCGGTGAGGTCACCACGTTCCAGCCCGCACGGCCATTGCTCAGATGATCCAGGCTTGCAAACTGGCGCGCCACGGTGAATGGCTCGCTGTACGAGGTGGATAATGTTCCCACCAGCCCCAGACGCGTGGTGATGCTCGCCAGCGCGGATAATACGGTGAGCGGTTCAAAGCGATTTAAAAAATGCGGAATGGATTTTTCATTAATATAAAGGCCATCAGCGACAAATAAAAAATCGAGCTTACCCTCTTCCGCCTTCAACGCCGTGTCTTTAACGAAATTAAAATTAATACTGGCATCTGCGGCAGCCGCCGGATGACGCCACGCAGACATATTTCCGGATGCACCATGCAATATGGTTCCCAGCCGCAATTGTCGGGTTGCAGACATATTCACCTCTTATGTTTAAACGTGTTGGAGTGCTTTTTCCGCAAGCTGTGCAAAATAGCGGGCAGCGGGCTCGATCAATGCTTCATCTGGGTTAAATGCCGGATGGTGTAAGCCGAAGGGGCTGGCGCTGCCAATACTGACAAATGCACCCGGAATATTCTGGAGATAAACCGCAAAATCTTCCCCGCCCATATGCAGCTCTGCGTGCCGGGTTTCATAACCTGCTTCCCGGGCAACCGAGGTGGCGAATTCAGCCCAGCGTTCGTCGTTCACCAGCGCTGTTGGCCCGGCGTACCAGGTAATATCGATCTGCGCGCTAAAGGCGCTGGCAAACCCGGCCGCGATTTCACCCACCCGCGCTTTGACGTTCTGCTGTACCTCGGTGCGGTGAGTACGCAGCGTACCTTCCAGCTCGACACTCTCCGGCAGGACATTCCAGGTGTTCCCTCCGGCGATGCGCGTGACGCTAAGCACCACGGAATCCAGGGTATTCACGTTACGGCTGGCCACGCTTTGCAGCGCCGTCACCAACTGGCTGGCCAGCACAATGGCATCATTTCCTTCGTGCGGGCGTGCCGCGTGCGCGCCTTTACCGGTGATGCGAATAACAAACCGATCGACGTTGGCATAAAACGGCCCGCCGCGAGTGGCGAATTCACCGACCGGCAGCCCCGGCTCGTTATGCATCCCGAAGATGGCGCTGACATCATGTAACGCCCCGGCGCGCACCATGCTTTTTGCCCCGCCGAAATTTTCCTCCGCAGGCTGGAACAGGATCCGCACGCGTCCGTTGAGCGCGTCTTCACGCTCTTTCAGCTTCAGCGCCGCCCCCAGGATCACGCTGGTATGGATATCGTGTCCGCAGGCGTGCATCACGCCCGCGCGCTGTGAGCTAAATGACACACCGCTGCGTTCCTCTATCGGCAAGGCATCAATATCTGCACGCAGGGCAATCAGCTTTTTGCCAGTACCAATTTCCGCGACCAGACCCGTTGGCAGTTCATAAGGCAGCGGCGTGATGCCCGCGCGGGTCAACCACTGGCGTAAACGGGCGGTGGTTTCCACTTCCTGCCCCGACAATTCGGGGTTCTGGTGCAGCTCGCGACGCCAGGCAATCAGTTGTTCACCAAAACTCATGCTGTAACCTCCTTGTTGAGTCGCGCGTGCGCCAGCAGACGCAGGGACTGAATACGCGTTGCGCCATCCGCAACCGGTGTATCAATAATGAATTCGTCGATGCCCCACTGCTGGTGCAGCGCGTTAAGTTGTGCCAGTACCGATTCCGCCGTCCCCGCCAGCAAAGACTGCGCGCGACGAGCAATACGTACCGGCTCGCTCCCGGCCTGGCGGGCAAAGGCATAGGCCTGCTCTTCGCTTGCCACGGTCACGCGCTGCCCGTTTGCCAGCTCAACGCCCCACACTTCCACTTTTTGCGCCAGGGCATCGGCCTGAGCCTGAGATGGGGCAACAATCACCTGTACCGCAACGATGACGTCACGGGCACTGTTAGCACGCCAGGTTGTAATCACATCACGTAGCAGGTCTGGGTCACCGTTCAGGTGTGCGGCAAAGACAAAATGCCAGTCAAGTTTTGCCGCTAACAGCGCGCTTTCGGTGCTCGCTCCCAGCAGGAATCCCTGAGCCGGAACCTGTGGCAGCGGCGTGGCACGCACGGCATCATCCTGCGACGGGTTTTCATTGCGTAACCAGCCATCCAGTTGCGTCAGTTGGTCGGCAAAACTGCCCTTTAGTTGCGGGTTCTGACCCTGCTGTAACGCACGGGTAGAGAGCGGCAGGCCGCCGGGGGCTTTACCCACGCCCAGATCCACGCGTCCGGGAGCAATAGCCGCCAGGACGTTAAAGTTTTCCGCCACTTTGTACGGGCTGTAATGCTGGAGCATGACGCCGCCAGAACCCACGCGAATGCGCTTTGTTTGCCCGAGGATCCAGGCAATCAGCAGCTCCGGCGAGGGGCTGGCCAGTTGAGGAGTATTGTGGTGTTCGGCAATCCAGAAGCGGTGATAACCCAGGTTTTCTGCCTGTTGGGCCAGGCTTAAGGTGCGCGCCAGCGCATCGGCCGCCGTTTCATTTTCGGCTATAGGGCTTTTATCCAGAATGCTGATTCGCCAGGACATGTTGTTATCTCGTTTGACTTAACATGTCGTCATTATTAAAGGCGGATTTCACCACTGAGAAACAATTAATTTACATTTGGATTGCCGGAAACTGGGAATGCAAAACCCTTTTCAGACTGTGCCTTTAGCGAAGAAATCAGCGTTTCCGCGTCCTGTCGCCGGGTGATGCGCACAAAACGGATATGGTCATATTGCGGGTTTCGCATATCAGCTTCGTAACGTTCGCGGTTACTGCGCCAGGTTTTGATTGTCCAGATGATGATGGATTTACGGCTGAAAAACGATCGACGAAAACTTTCACAATTTCCCGTGCCGGGCCACAGCTCCTGTTTATGCCACGCGCGCCTGAATGCCCTGCTCACAGCCTGATACAGGGTGCGGGTAAACCCGTAATCCACCCACACCACCAGATCCACATTGCGCCACTTAACGGGGCGCGTACGGTTATAGTTGCCGTCTAACACCCAGTTCTCAGTGGCGGTTAAGGTGTTTTCAAGCTTAGTCCACAGCGCGTCGTCCTCTGTTCCCTGCCAGTTCGGGCGCCAGTAAAGCTGGTCCATCTCAATGTACGGGATAGCAAGCTCGGCGGCGATCCGCCTTGCAAGCGTACTTTTTCCGCTCCCGCTGGTACCAATCAAATTGATTTTCACCGTTCCTCCTGGTCTATAAGAAGAAAAACTGAGCAAATCATAGCGTTTAAATCCTGTTAATAAAACGCTATTTCGGATTATCAGTTTACCCGGGGAGTCTACGTATCACTGTTTATTTGGCTTAAGTCACTTATTTGCAGGGGAGCGTTACTCTGAACCTGTTAATATTTTCATTTTTATTACACAACAAAAATAAAACAGGTAAAAAATAGTTAACTTAGGGTGTTCCGAATATCTTTACTTTCAGGGAGAATACACTCGCTGTAAAACAAAAGAATAAAACTTCATCTCTTGCCTGTGTCTTTATCGGGCGGCTTCTCTTTTACATATTCATCACTATGGAGTTACTCATGAAGCGTAACACCCCCGTTACACAAAACGAGTATTTACTTAACGAAGGCTCGACGTTAATGTCGACAACCAATACACATAGTCATATTACCTATGCGAATTCGGCCTTTATTGAAGCCAGTGGATATAAAGAAGAAAATCTTATGGGTGAACCTCATAATGTTATACGCCACCCGGATATGCCAGCTGAGGCATTCGGGGATATGTGGTTTACATTACAGCAAGGAGAGAGCTGGACCGGGCTTGTCAAGAACCGCCGCCACAACGGGGATCACTACTGGGTGCGAGCCAACGTTACGCCGGTTTACCAGAATGAAACATTAACCGGTTATATCTCTGTGCGTAATATTCCCGCACGTGAAGAGATCGAAGCCAGTGAAAAACTCTATGAGAAAGTGCGAAATAACGAATTAAAACATCATCGCTTTTATAAAGGGTTGTTGGTTCGCCGCGGCATATTCTCTTTCACTTCTATTTTTAAACGGCTGAGTATTACCCGGCGCGTTAATATCGGAATATCCATAACCGCCCTGTTCTCTTGTTTACTTTTACTGATATTACCCAAAGGTATAAGTCAACTGGGTGGCGTAATTCTGCCATTAATTAGCCTGACGCTATACCTTAATGCACAAATATCACGTCCGGTAAAAACCATTGTCAGCCAGATGCAACGCGTAGTTTCCGGGCGAAAAACAGACTATTTCCATTTCGATCGGGTTGACGAAATTGGCCTGATGATGCGCCTCGTTAATCAGTCGGGTTTAAACCTGAACTCGCTGGTGGATGATGTTGGCACCCAGATTGGCGGTATCGGCAATATCAGTCAGCAGGTGGCAAAAGAAGGCGCGGCGTTGCAGGCGCGTTCCGAAGAGACAGCAGACGACTTGCAACAAACCGCCGCGGCGGTAGAAGAAATTGCCAGTGCAGTACAGCAGACAGCAGAAACTGCGAAAGAAGCCATTCAGATGGCAGACCGGACCAGCGACAGCGCCCACAGCGGTGAAGCGATGATGAAACAGACCATCGGCATGATGCAGTCGGTGTCGCAAGATAACAGCCAGATTGTCGACATCATCAGCGTGATTGACCGCATCGCCTTCCAGACCAACATCCTGGCACTGAACGCCGCCGTCGAAGCAGCACGCGCCGGTGAAGCCGGGCGCGGTTTTGCGGTGGTAGCGGCTGAAGTGCGTAACCTGGCGCAGCACTCTGCCACGGCGGCCAAAGAGATCAAAACCCTGATCGAGAAAAACGTCGCCAGCGTGAACAACGGTGTGGAAATGGTGGAACAGACCGAAACGCACCTGACGGCGATGATAGGCAATGTGTTGCAGATGACCTCCCTGATTAAGGAAATAGGCCATGCCACGCAGGAACAGACGCAGGCGCTTTCGCTGATTAACGAGTCCATCTCTCGTATTGGCGTGATGACCAGCAACAACACCGGAATGGTGGATAATGTCGCCAATGCCGCCAATCACCTGACGCAGCGCACCACGCGTCTGCAACAGGCGATAGCGGTTTTTGGCGGCTAGCTGTTCTGATACTGCTCGTCGGTCACTTTTTCCATCCACTCTACCGGGCTACCGTTCACCGATTCGGCGATGGCAATATGCGTCATCGCCGTTTGCGCGCAGGCCCCGTGCCAGTGTTTTACGCCAGGCGGGATCCACGCGATATCGCCCTGATTCAACGGCTCTGCCTCTTTACCCCACTCCTGTAACCAACCGCGACCCTGGGTCACGATAAGCGTTTGTCCCAGCGGATGCGTGTGCCAGGCGGTACGCGCGCCGGGCTCAAAGGTCACCGTTGCCCCACCCACAGCAGCGGGCTCGGTCGCCTGGAAAGGCGCATCAATACGGACAGTGCCGGTAAACCAGTCTTCCGGGCCACGGATGGAGGGTAATGAACCGCTGCGGATAATTTTCATGTTGTACTCCTCGTTTGCTGTTGCGCTAACAGTAGCGCAAAGGTGCACAGAGCATTAGACTGCATAATCAGAAAAGAACCATGAATACAATTCATGAATCGGATAACTGACGATGCTAAAAGACAATTTCAACGACCTGCTCTCTTTTATGGTGGTCGCCCGCGAACGCAGTTTTACTCGCGCAGCCGCCCAACTGGGTGTTTCGCAGTCGGCATTAAGCCACGCGATGCGTAATCTGGAGGCGCGGCTGGATGTGCGGCTGCTGACCCGTACCACCCGCAGCGTTGCGCCGACCGAAGCCGGTGAACAACTCTTCATGCGCCTTAGCCCGCACCTTCTGGAGATTGAACAGGAGCTCACCGCGCTGCGTGACACGCGTGACAGGACCGCCGGAAATATCCGCATTACCGCTGGAGAACACGCCATGACCTGCGTGCTGTGGCCAGTGCTAAAACCCTTTATGGCGAAATATCCTGACATTCATATTGAAGTGACTGTGGATAACGGCCTGACGGACATCGTTGATGGGCGGTTTGATGCCGGGGTGCGCCTGGGTGAGCAGGTCGCCAAAGATATGATTGCCGTGCGTATTGCGCCGGATCTACGCATGACGGTGGTCGGCTCACCCGACTATCTTGCGCGCTCTGGTGTGCCGGAAGAGCCAGAACAGCTTGCGCAGCACAGTTGCATCAATATACGTCTGCCCACGCGGGGAGGATTGTATGCCTGGGAATTTGAACGTGACGGACGTGAGCTGCGTGTGCGTGTCGAAGGCCAACTGACGCTGAACAGCCTGCCACAGCGCATCGATGCCGCTGAGTCCGGTCTTGGCCTGGCGTACGTGCCGGAAGATACCGTCCGTGAGGCCATCGATCAGGGGCGCTTGATTCAGGTGCTTAAGGCGTGGTGCCCGGTCTTTCAGGGCTATCATTTGTATTATCCCAGCCGCCGCCAGCACACCACCGCCTTCGCATTACTTGTAGATGCCTTGCGTAATGCGTGAATGACTTCCCGCCTGGCGGTTCAGGATTGTCCCTATTAATTCAAGTCATCAATACCAGTCGGTAACTATTAAGTGAATCTGATGATTAAAGCACCACTACACTTACTGGTTTGCCTGGAAAATCGCCACGATTCAGCGTGTTGTGATCCCCGTCTGCTCTGACCACACAATTTCCTTCGACAGACATCACTTTCGGCGCGGTTATATTTTGCGTCGCTTATCAATTGCAGGTAGGATGCCTCGCCATGTTCGCCTTATCCATACGCAGAAAGACTGGAAAGGTGACATGTGTCTGTGCAAAGGCAATCGTTTGTATTGCCAGCTGCCAGACGGGACTATCACGACAATGGTTCAGACAGGCAAACAGGTAACTCAATGAAAACAAGCAATAAAAGCGCAGCCGATCATCATGCTGCGAAACGTCGCTGGTTGAACTCTCATGAAGAGGGCTACCACAAAGCGATGGGCAACCGTCAGGTTCAAATGATCGCCATCGGCGGCGCTATCGGTACGGGTTTGTTCTTAGGTGCAGGCGCACGTCTGCAAATGGCAGGCCCGGCTCTCGCACTGGTGTATCTGGTGTGCGGCATTTTCTCTTTCTTTATTCTTCGTGCGTTGGGCGAACTGGTTTTACATCGCCCTTCCAGCGGCAGTTTTGTCTCTTATGCCCGTGAATTCCTCGGCGAAAAAGCGGCCTACGTTGCGGGCTGGATGTACTTCGTCAACTGGGCGATGACCGGTATTGTCGATATCACCGCGGTTGCGCTGTATATGCATTACTGGGGTGCGTTTGGTGATGTACCACAGTGGGTGTTTGCCCTTGGTGCCCTGGCTATTGTCGGAACCATGAACATGATCGGCGTGAAGTGGTTCGCCGAAATGGAATTCTGGTTTGCGCTGGTCAAAGTTCTGGCAATTGTGGTGTTTCTGGTGGTCGGTACGGTGTTCCTCGGCAGCGGTAAGCCGCTGGATGGTAATGCCACGGGCTTCCACCTGATAACCGATAACGGTGGTTTCTTCCCGCACGGGCTGCTGCCTGCACTGGTGCTGGTACAGGGTGTGGTGTTCGCGTTTGCCTCTATCGAGCTGGTTGGTACGGCTGCGGGCGAATGTAAAGATCCGCAGACCATGGTGCCAAAAGCGATTAACAGCGTTATCTGGCGTATTGGTCTGTTCTACGTGGGTTCTGTGGTACTGCTGGTACTGCTTCTGCCGTGGACTGCATACCAGGCAGGTCAGAGTCCGTTTGTGACCTTCTTCTCTAAACTCGGCGTGCCTTATGTTGGCAGCATTATGAACATCGTGGTGCTGACCGCAGCCCTCTCAAGCCTGAACTCCGGTCTGTACTCCACCGGCCGTATTTTGCGCTCGATGTCGATGGGTGGCTCTGCACCGAAATTCATGTCGAAAATGAGTAAGCAGCAGGTACCTTACGCGGGTATCCTCGCCACGCTGGCAGTCTATGTCTTTGGCGTGTTCCTGAACTATCTGGTGCCGTCTCAGGTGTTTGAGATCGTCCTGAACGTTGCTGCACTGGGCATAATCGCCTCCTGGGCCTTTATCGTGGTTTGCCAGATGCGTCTGCGCAAAGCGATTAAAGAAGGTAAAGCCGCAGAAGTCCGCTTTAAGCTGCCTGGTGCACCGGTAACGTCCTGGCTGACCCTGCTGTTCCTGTTCAGCGTGCTGGTGCTGATGGCGTTCGATTACCCGAACGGCACTTACACCATCGCCACCATTCCACTGCTGGCTGTGTTGCTGATTGCAGGCTGGTTTGGCGTGCGTAAACGCGTTCACGAAATTCACAGCACCGCGCCTGTTCATCCTGATGATGAAAAGCAGGACGGCCCGCTGATTGAAGAGACGTCGCGTTAATACCACACGGCGGTCATAAAAAAAGGGAAGGCATTTTGCCTTCCCTTTTGCTTTGCGGCGACTAAACCTCAGGGTTTGACTCGCTTGCCCTGCACGTCAACGACCTGCTCCCCGTCCTCTTTCGTAAATGCCCCTTGCTGTGACTCAGGGAGGATATCCAGCACCACTTCGGAAGGCCGGCACAAGCGGGTGCCAAGCGGAGTCACCACAATCGGGCGATTAATCAGGATCGGATACTGGAGCATAAAGCCAATAAGCTGTTCATCCGTAAAAGCAGTATCTGCAAGACCCAGCTGTTCGTAGGGCTCCACGTTTTTTCGCAGCAATGCGCTCACCGTAATGCCCATCCCGGCAATCAGTTTCATCAGTTCATCCCGCGTTGGAGGCGTGTCGAGGTAATAGATAATTGTCGGTTCGGTACCGCTATTGCGGATCATTTCCAGCGTATTGCGCGACGTGCCGCAGGCCGGGTTGTGATAAATCGTAACGTTGCTCATTGTAGTGTCTCACGACAAAGTGACAGAGAGCCGCAGCGCCAGCGCGGCAAGTGTGACAAACAGCACGGGCAGGGTCATGATGATGCCAGTACGGAAGTAATATCCCCAGGTGATGGTCATATTCTTCTGCGACAGCACGTGCAGCCATAACAGGGTTGCCAGGCTCCCGATAGGGGTAATTTTAGGACCTAAATCGCAGCCGATGACGTTGGCGTAAATCATGGCCTCTTTCACTACGCCAGAAGCCGTACTTCCGTCGATGGATAATGCGCCAATCAGCACTGTAGGCATGTTATTCATTACAGATGATAAAAATGCCGTTATAAAGCCGGTGCCAAAGGTTGCCACCCATACTCCTTTATCGGCCAGTACGCTCAGGATCCCGGAAAGAGAGTCAGTCAACCCGGCGTTTCGCAGACCGTATACCACCAGATACATTCCCAGTGAAAAAATAACAATCTGCCACGGGGCACCGCGCAATACTTTGCCGGTATTAATAGCATGGCCTCTTTTGGCTACTGCAAACAGGATCAGCGCACCAATGGCTGCAATTGCGCTGACGGGAAGCCCGAGCGGTTCAAGCACAAAGAAGCCAACCAGCAGCAGGATCAGAACAATCCAGCCGGCTTTAAAGGTTGCGGCATCTTTGATTGCGCTGGCGGGAGCTTTTAGTCGGGCAATGTCATAGGTCGCCGGTATATCCCGACGAAAGAACAGGTGCAGCATCACAAGCGTGGTGGCGATGGCCGCGATATCAACCGGGATCATGACTGATGCGTATCGGGTAAAGCCCAGAGAAAAGTAATCCGCAGAGACAATGTTCACCAGATTCGAGACAATCAGCGGCAGGCTGGCTGTATCTGCAATAAATCCCGCAGCCATCACAAAGGCGAGTGTCGTCCCTTTGCTGAATCCTAGAGCAAGGAGCATGGCTATCACGATAGGTGTCAGGATCAGCGCTGCGCCGTCGTTGGCAAAAAACGCCGCAACGGCTGCGCCAAGCAGCACTATCCAGGTGAACAGCAGGCGACCCCGGCCATTTCCCCAGCGCGAAACATGTAATGCCGCCCACTCGAAAAAACCGGACTCATCCAGCAGCAGGCTGATGATAATCACCGCAATAAAGGTTGCGGTGGCGTTCCAGACAATATTCCAGACCACCGGAATATCATCAATATGGATAACGCCCCCCATCAATGCCAGCGCGGCACCGATGCTCGCGCTCCAGCCAATACTAAGTCCCCTGGGCTGCCAGATGACCAGAATCAGTGTCAGAACAAAAATACTCCCTGCCAGTAACATTTCCCACCCCGTTACATATGACTAAATGAATGTGTTATTTGTTATCTAACAGGATGACGGTGCGGCGTTTTCCCGCCACAGACGGATCTCCTCACGCATACACAACCAGGCTGTTGAAATTGTGTCGGCGGCCCAGGCAGGCATATGCGGAGACAGGCGGTAGTAAACCCACTTCCCTTCCCGGCGGTCGAGAACCAGCTCTGCATCCCGCAGAATGGCGATATGTCGGGAAATTTTAGGCTGAGATTCCGCCGTCACGCCGCAGATATCGCACACGCAAAGCTCACCTGACTCTCTGAGGAGCAATACGATGGCCAGCCGGGTTTCATCGGACAAAATTTTGTATAGCTGAACGGGCTGTAGCATGTTGCATCCTGCCTCTTACGCATTCACATATGATTTTCCATATATGTTAAGACGGAATTCAGCTGCTTTCAATAATTAACGCGTGGCAGATAAAAAAGCCCTGCACATGCAGGGCTTGAGGAGCGGTTACAGCGCGATACGGATCACGTCGTCCGGCTGGGTGGCTTCCTGCTGGCGGGTGGATTTCTGTTTCACCGTCACGTACAGAGTTTTACCGTCGGCAGAGAGCGCCAGGCTGTTTGGATAGACCGGCGTATCGTACGTTTTAGTGACTTTATAGGTCTTCGCATCAATCACGCTCACCTTGCCCGCTTCGCGGTGGGTCACGTAGGCTTCGTTACGCGCCGGGTTAAACAGCACGGCCAGCGACTCAGGCGTGGCGATTTTCTCGATAACGCTGCCATCTTTCAGGCTGACCACCAGCACTTCCGGCTGTTTTGAATCGGTAAGGAATGCGCGCTGTCCGGCGGTGTCCAGGCTCAGGTTCAGGTAGAAATGCTCTTTTCCGTCATCCTGCACTTTTTTACGGCTGAGGATTTTATGGGTTGTGGTATCAATCGTCACCAGTTCGCCATCTGCGTTGGTGGTGTACAGGCGTTTTGCCTGAGCATCCAGCGCCAGACCCGTGCTGAACGTACCGGTGTTGGCGATGGTGTCTTTCAGCTTCAGCGTTGCGCCATCAACCACCCAGATAACGCTCTCTTTGCCAATGCCGGTGATGTAAACGGTATTGGTGGTGTCGTCTGCTACCAGTTGTCGCGGCTGCAACGGTTTCACCGTTTCGCTGCGCTTGCGGTCATCCAGTACCAGGCGCCCTTTCACTTCGCCTTTTTTTGCATCAATGGCCGTCACCGCACTGCTGGTGGTGTTGCCAAACCACAGCGTCTGGGTGGCATTGTCGATCGTTGCGCCAAACGGTTTGAGATCGTTATGAATCGCTTGCGTCACTTCCAGCGTAACCGGGTCAAGGCGATAAACCATGCCACCTTTATCAGTTTTACGGCTTAATGATGTCGCAACCCACAGCGCATTCTCCTGCTGGCTTACGGCCATCTCATACGCGCCCTTGCCGACTGCTTTACGCAGCATCTCTTCGGCGGCATGAACCTGGAAGCTTCCGGCAAACAGTAAGGAGCCTAACAGCAGAGAACTCCGCAGGCGCGGCGAGCACAGGTGACGTAAAGACATAACAATTCCTTTTTAAAAGAGGGGGGTGTACTGCTGACATCGCTTCCGGCAGGCAAAGTCATGGCTTCGCCATCATTTTAATGAGAATAGTAATCATTAATCCGCTGAATGTGGAGTTTTTCTTACCCTGCCCCCCTTTCATTAACGCAATGTGCGGTTATAGTTTTCAAAAGATTTACAAAAGATTTAACATGTATGCACATGTTCCATTTGGTTCGTATTTTTCCTCAAGCGGTTTACTCATGAAAATCTTTTCTGCCTCTAAGGCAACCTTCCCGCTGTTGCTGGTTCCTGTCGTGTTAGCCCCTGCCGTCTCGATGGCCGCAGAAGAACAGACCATGATCGTCAGCGCCACTCCGCAAACCGTATCGGAACTCGATACCCCGGCGGCGGTCAGCGTCGTCAACGGGGACGATATGCGCCAGGCAACCCCGCGCATTAACCTTTCGGAATCACTTGGCAGCGTGCCGGGTCTGCAAATTCAGAACCGCCAGAACTATGCGCAGGATTTACAGTTATCCATGCGTGGCTTCGGCGCACGTTCAACCTTCGGCGTGCGCGGGATCCGTATGTATGTTGACGGTATCCCGGCCACCATGCCTGACGGCCAGGGCCAGACATCTAACATTGACCTCACCAGTGTGGACACCGTTGAAGTGTTGCGCGGTCCGTTCTCGGCGCTCTACGGCAATGCCTCTGGCGGCGTTATCAACATCAACACCCAGACCGGGCAACAGCCGCCAACCATTGAAGCCAGCAGTTATTACGGCAGTTACGGCACCTGGCGATATGGTATGAAAGCCACCGGTGCTATGGGTGATGGCACGCACGCCGGCGATGTGGATTACACGGTATCGACGACCCGTTTCACCACCAAAGGCTACCGGGACCACAGCGGTGCGCGGAAAAACCTCGCCAACGCCAAACTGGGCGTGCGAATTGATGACGTCAGCAAACTGACGCTGATGTTTAACAGCGTGGACATGAAAGCCAACGATCCGGGTGGACTGGACTATCAGGAGTGGCGGAACAATCCGCGCCAGTCTCCGCGTGGGGATCAGTACAACACGCGTAAAACCATCAAGCAGACGCAGGCCGGGTTACGTTATGACCGCCAGTTGAGTGCCCAGGACGACCTCAGCGTGATGATGTATGCGGGTGAACGTGAAATGACGCAGTACCAGTCCATTCCGTATCAGCCACAGCTAAAAGCCACCCACTCTGGCGGCGTGATTGACATGCAGCGCCACTATCAGGGCATTGATACCCGCTGGACGCACAAAGGCGAACTGCTGGTGCCGGTTACTTTCACCACCGGGCTGAACTACGAAAACATGAGCGAAGATCGCCGGGGTTATCAGAACTTCGTCATGGATAACGGCGTGCCAGACTACGGCGTAAAAGGCGAAAAGCGCCGCGACGAACGTAACCTGATGTGGAACGTTGACCCTTATCTGCAAACCAGCTGGCAACTGACGCAAAAGCTCTCTGTGGATGCGGGTGTGCGTTACAGTTCTGTGTGGTTTGACTCTAACGACCATTACATTACCCCGGGAAATGGCGACGACAGCGGCGATGCGAGCTATCACAAGTGGCTTCCGGCCGGTTCGGTTAAATATGCGCTGACCGACGCATGGAACCTGTATGCCGCGGCGGGACGTGGGTTTGAAACCCCAACCATTAACGAGCTCTCTTACCGTTCAGATGATAAAGGCGGGCTGAATATCGGCCTGAAGCCATCGACCAACAACACCTATGAAGTGGGCAGCAAAACGCGTATCGGCAATGGCCTGCTGACAGCGGCGTTGTTCCGTACCGATACGGATGACGAAATTGTGGTGGATGCCAGCTCCGGTGGCCGCACCAGCTATAAAAACGCCGGGAAAACCCGTCGTCAGGGTGTGGAAGTCTCCCTTGATCAGCAGTTCGCGGAAAACTGGAAGCTGAAAATGGCGTGGACGTATCTGGACGCCACCTACCGCACCAACGTCTGTAGCGATACCGACTGTAACGGAAACCGGATGCCGGGTATTGCCCGTAACATGGGTTATGCATCCTTTGGCTGGCAGCCTGAAGAAGGCTGGTATGCCGGTATCGATGTGCGCTACATGAGCGATATCATGGCCGACGACGAAAACACGGCGAAAGCCCCGTCTTACACGGTTGTGGGCCTGAATACCGGGTATAAATTCAATTACGCTAACTGGGGAATGGACGTGTTTGGGCGCGTTGATAACCTGTTCGACAAAGAGTATGTCGGCTCAGTGATTGTGAACGAATCTAACGGGCGGTATTACGAACCAGCTCCTGGCCGTAACTACGGTGTCGGGATGTCAGTCTCCTACCGCTTCGAGTAAGCAAACACCCGGCAGCGTCCTGCTGCCGGGTTGTTTATTACGCCACCTGTGCGCTCTGTTCGAGGCGGAACGCTGCTACCAGATCCTGCAACACGCGCGCCTGATCTTCCAGCGCCCCTGCCGCCGTAGACGATGCCCCCACCAGCGAGGCATTTTGTTGCGTGGTGGTATCCAGCTCCATCACTGCCCGGGAAATCTGTTCGATACCACGGCTCTGTTCTTCAGACGCTGACGAGATTTCGCCCATGATGTCATTCACTCGCGTGACGGACTCCACCACCTGCTCCATCGTCTGCCCGGCCTTCACCACCAGGTCGCTGCCCGTGGTGATGCGGTTGACGGATTCACTTATCAGCAGTTCGATATCCTTCGCTGCCTGCGAACTGCGCTGGGAAAGGCTACGCACTTCGCTGGCCACCACCGCAAATCCACGCCCTTGCTCACCCGCCCTCGCCGCTTCCACCGCGGCATTCAGTGCCAGAATGTTCGTCTGGAATGCGATACTGTTGATAACCGCGGTGATGTCGGCAATTTTTTGCGAACTGGTGTTGATATCGTTCATGGTGTTGACTACATCGCGCATCACACGACCGCCGTGGGTGGCGGTCTGCGACGCTTCCGCTGCCAGCTGGCTGGCATGGCGGGCGTTGTCGGCGTTGTTTTTCACCGTGGCCGTTAACTCTTCCATGCTGGCTGCCGTTTCCACTACTGCAGCGGCCTGCTGTTCAGTGCGCGAAGAGAGATCGGTATTCCCCTCAGCAATATCGCTCACCGCCAGAGAAACCTGCGCCACGCTGTTACGCACATCGCCAATCATCGAGCGCAGCGTGTCGTTCATGCGCCCCATCGCACCGGTGAGCTTGCCCAGTTCGTCATTGCCCTGCGCGCGGATATCAGAACTAAGGTCGCCACTGGCGATACGTTCAGCCAGTAACAGGTTATGTTTTACCGGACGGGTAATTTGACGGGTCACCCACCATGACACCAGGATGCCAAAGAGGATGGCAATCACGCCAACAATCGCCGTAATGGTGCTGGAACTGTAGGCCAGTGCATCATTATGGGCTTTTACCAGGGCGATGATATCCCGGATGGCGGCACTGCTGTTATCGCCCGCAGTTTTAACGTTATCTTCGGCTTTTTTCAGCGCCTGCTCCGCCGCCGTATCACCCTTATTGGCTTTTACTGCGGCCATCGCTGTCTGCATGTCTTCCACACCGCTACCAAACTGCGCCAGGTGTTCGCCAATCGCGTCAACGATAGGGGCTTCTTTTGCCGTCCAGCTCAGTTTTTTGGCTTCTGCCGTTAATTCTTCGGCATGTTTCACATACCCGGCCAGAAGCTGACCCGATTTTTCATCCCCGTTATAGAGATACTTGAGCCGGTTAATCTTTGCCTGGAATACTTCAATATTGATATTGTAGATAAGGTTGGTTTGTTGATACACATCGCGGATTTCTTTGAAGCGCAGCACACTCATGACGGTTGATACCGCCACCAGCAGCAATACCACGCCAAAACCCGCTGAAAGCTTTTTGCTCATTTTTATATTACGTAATCGAAGGCTAATACTAAACATCCTGGACTCCTTAAAAGGCAATTGTGCCTTTACCTGTTATCGGCAAGCTCCAGGGTTATTTCATAGTAGCGTTAGTTTTACCTGTCGAAAAATGAAATAACGTTCCCGGTGACATCGTGCCACCAGGGAATTATTTATATAATGAATATTTGAAATTAAATGATGTGATCTGTAGTTAATAATCCCTTAACTAAAATATTGCCGCTGTAAAAGTACATCCGCTTCATCAATCAGAGTATCAATCGCTTCCTGGCAGGCTTTTGCATCCCTTCGTTCGAGAGCCGACAGTAGCTCAGCATAGTGGTACGCCGAGGTGGTGATGTCGTTCAGCCCCTCATGCAGGTAGTTGATACACGGACCTATTCGTACCCACAACTGCTCAATAAGTGCGCTGAGGGTTGGCATTTCGGCATATTGATAGAGTGTGAAACGGAAAACACGGTTGGCATTTAGCGCCTGCTGAACATTTCCAGTGCGCATGGCCTGATGGAAAAGATCCGACAGTTCACGCAATGCCGCAAGCCTTGCATCCGACATGCGTTCGCAGGCCGCGGCGACTGCCATCGGTTCAAGCTGTTTTCTGATGGCGTTGATTTCGTTATAGCGTTCCAGTGTTACTTCAGGCACGAGGAACGCCTGAGCCGGCGTGGCATGAAGCGCGCCAGCTGACACCAGTCGCAACAGCGCCTCGCGAACCGGAGTAATGCTGGTGCCTAATTTATCTGCGATCTCTTTTGTAATCAGCCGGGCACCCGGTTTCAACGAGCCGCTAATTAATGCCCCTTTTAGACTGATTTCAACCTGCATGGTAAGACTGACCCGCTGTGCCTTTTCTAAATTATCCAAATCAAGCATGTTCAATTCCCGTAGCCAAAACAATACGCTATTTTCAGCGTCCATGAAAAAACGACGCCGCTAGATATATCCTGTATCATGGTACCTGGTATTGGGAAATGCGCTAAAAACGCAAATATTACATATTTTATTTTTTTACTCTCCCCGCTCAGCAATGCTGGTGGTGAAGAGGATGTGCTGGTTTAATTAAAGACAATATATCGTATCTTCACAAATATTTATGGCGGGTAATCCCGCCATAAGTGGGTTTATTTGTTTTCAGTCGCGACACGTATCACGACTTTGCCGAAGTTTTTCCCTTCAAGCAGACCAATCAGCGCCTGGGGAGCATTTTCCAGCCCGTCAATCACCTGTTCACGATAGTGGATTTTACCTTCCTGCACCCAACGCCCCATTTCCGCCTGGAACTCCTGGACGCGGTGACCGTAATCCTGCCCGATGATAAAGCCCTGCATCCGGATGCGTTTCTTGAGGATAGTCGCCATTAACAGCGATAAACGGTCCGGGCCGTCCGGTAATCCGGTGGCGTTATACCCGCTCACCAGGCCACACACCGGCACGCGTGCCGAGGTATTCAGTAATGGCAACACGGCATCAAACACTTTGCCGCCGACGTTTTCGTAATAAACGTCAATCCCGTTCGGGCAGGCTTTCGCCAGCTGCGCCGCAAAGTCATCTGCATAGTGATCCAGGCAAAGATCAAAGCCTAAAACCTCGGTGGCATAGCGGCATTTCTCTGCACCACCCGCAACGCCAATGACCCGGCATCCCTTAATTTTACCAATTTGCCCGACCGTGGCGCCAACCGGCCCGGTGGCCGCGGCAACCACCAGCGTTTCGCCTTCTTTTGGTTGCCCAATATCCAGTAACCCCATGTACGCCGTAAAACCTGGCATCCCCAGCACGCCAAGCGCCCATGACGGGTGCGCCGGATTTTCACCCAGTTTCACCAGACCGCTGCCGTCGGACAGCTCATACTCCTGCCAGCCGCTGTAACCCAGCACCCACTCACCCGGTTTGAAGGCCGGGTTATTTGACTGCTCAACGCGGCTGACGGTGCCGCCTACCATTACCGCGCCAATCTCTACCGGCGGCGAATAAGACGGGGCATCGCTCATGCGACCACGCATGTAGGGATCAAGAGACAGCCACTCTGTGCGCAGCACTATCTGCCCCGCGGCAGGTGTCGGAACTGGCTGCGTTTCTGAACGGAAATTGTCAGCGACCGGTGCGCCATGCGGACGAGAGGCCAGAACCCAGCGATGATTTTGCAGTGGAGATTGACTCATATCGTGTTCCTTTTTGTGCAAATGTCATTAGAGACTAGTCCCTTATGTTGCGGGCCGCTTTGGCATTACGAGCCGGACTGATTAAGCCGAACGACCAGATAAATACAGGAACTCTCGGTTTCATTGATAAACCGACAGTCGTTGGGCGGCCCCAGCTCCAGGCAGTCTCCGGCTTTCATTTCGTGGCGAGTATCGCCCTCCTGAAATACCAGTTCGCCTTCCTGTAACCAGATAAGCTGACGTGCCAGCGCATAGGACGAAGCAGGCATGGGCACATCACTGCCCGCAGGCAATTCCACCTGTACCAGGTCGATGGGAAGATCGGTTCGCGGTGAAACGTGGCGGCGAAGATAGTGCGTTTGCGGATCGCGCCAGACCGGTTGATTCGCCAGGCGCAGCAGTTTTCCTTCCTGCATTTCGGCTCTGGCAATCAAAGTAGACATGCTGATGCCGAACGCACCGGATAAACGAGCAAGCAAGGTCGCCGTTGGGCTACTTTCCCCACGTTCAATCTTGTGGATCATGGCGCGCGAGACACCAGCCCGGTCGGCAAGCTCGCTTAGTGACCAACCGCGCGACTCGCGTTCAATGCGAATTCGTGCGCTAATCCGTTGATTCATATTGTCTGTAATAGTGTTCATGACGTCATACTATAGTGTATGAACGGCAATTCAATGCTGTTTTCATAACAAAAAAATATGGCTTATGTCGTAGCGATTTGGTGAGACTATTGTGTAATATCGTGTCAAATACGTACTACTATAGTGAACAACGCATTCAGAGGTTTAATGATGATAATCCGCCACGCCAGCAAAGAAGACTGCGCCGCCATCGGTGAGATCTACAACCACGCGGTAGTGCATACCGCCGCAATCTGGAACGATAAGACCGTAGATACCGATAACCGTATCGCCTGGTTTGAAGCGCGCATTCTGGTGGGCTACCCGGTGCTGGTCAGTGAAGAAAACGGTGTGGTGACAGGGTATGCCTCATTCGGCGACTGGCGCGCCTTCGATGGTTTCCGCCATACGGTTGAACACTCGGTTTACGTTCACCCGGAACACCAGGGTAAAGGTATTGGCCGTCAACTGATGAAAGCCCTGATCATCGAGGCGCGTAATATTGGCAAGCATGTGATGGTGGCCGGGATTGAAGCACAAAACCACGCGTCTATTCATCTGCATGAGACGCTCGGCTTCGTCACCACCGGGCAAATGCCGCAGGTTGGCACCAAGTTTGGCCGCTGGCTGGACTTAACCTTTATGCAATTGCAGCTGGACGAGCGCAGCGACCCGGACGCCATTTCATGAATCAATCACTGACGATGGCATTTCTGGTGGCGGCAGGTATTGGCCTGGTGGTGCAGAACACCTTAATGGTGCGCATCACCCAGTCCTCTTCCACGATCCTTATCGCGATGTTGCTGAACTCACTGGTGGGGATCGTCCTGTTCGTCAGCATCTTACTGATTAAGCAAGGTACAGCCGGGTTTAGCGAGCTGGCATCAACCGTACGCTGGTGGATGCTGATCCCCGGTTTGCTGGGCTCGTTTTTTGTGTTTGCCAGTATCAGTGGGTATCAGAACGTAGGCGCGGCCACCACCATTGCGGTGCTGGTAGCCAGCCAGCTTATTGGTGGGCTGGTGATGGATGTGCTGAGAAGTAACGGCATTCCACTGCGCGCACTGATTGGCCCGGGATGCGGCGCAGTGATGCTGGTCGTGGGGGCCTGGCTGGTGGCCAGACGCCAGTTTTAAAGGATAGTGCCGCCCTTCGCGAGGTGCTCGTGACGCGCTTCCATCTCTTCTTTGTGCTGTTTACCGTGATGCGCAATCGCGGTACGCAGACGCTGCTGCTGGGTAAAGCGCTCTTCGCGGCTCAGCTCAGCATCATCGCTCAGTTCGATAAGCAGTTCATTCATGTGAGTGATTACGCTCTCTTCAAGCGCGGCGTCTACACGGGCAGTCACTTCGTTTAAATGTGACATTGTCACTCCTTGAGAATTGCCGGGTGACGGCTACGCCTTACCCGGCCTACAGGGGGAACCGTAGGCCCGGTAAGCGCAG
>NZ_JBSICG010000013.1:0-142588 GCF_056156645.1 Enterobacter sp. Li2LvB3
CAGGGAGAGGGCAGGGGTGAGGGTATTAAATGCGCCTCAATATACCGCTGATAGCGATTCGCCTTGAGACAGGTTAAGTCCACCAGCACCAGCCCATCGATGCAGTTGTTGAATGCCGGATCGCTGCCAAAATCGATAAACTGCACCCCACCAGGCTGGCACAGCTCAGAATACTGTTTGTAGAGCGGTGGAATACCACAACCCAGATTTCCGAGAAGAGATTTCAGCTTCGTCAGATCGTCCACATAATCGACGCCGCCAAACTGGGCCAGCACGTCCGGCAGCGATGCCGGATAAGGCCGACGTGAGGCTGCTAACGGATGGCTTGCCGGGAACCACAGGCGGTAAAACGCTACCAGCAGATCCCGTGCCGCAGGCGGTAATCCACCGGAAATGGAAACTGGGCCAAACAGATAGCGATAGTGCGGATAACGCGCCAGATAGGCGCCAATCCCTGACCACAGATAATCCAGCCCACGGCGTCCCCAGTAGCGCGGCTGAATAAAGCTGCGCCCCAGTTCAATACCGTGTTCCAGCACATCCTGCATTTTGTCGTCGTAGTGGAACAGGCTATAGCTGTACAGCCCGTCCAGACCACGCCTGTCGACCTGCATTGCCGTTGGCATAAAGCGATATGCGCCGACAATTTCCAGATCCTCGTCATCCCACAGGATCAGGTGCAAATAGTCGTCGTCGTAGCTGTCGGTGTCACGGCGTTTGCCGCTGCCTTCCCCCACGGCGCGAAACGCAATTTCGCGCAGACGCCCCAGTTCACGCAGAAGTGGGGCATCTTCCTGCGCGTTGCGTTGCCACAGATAGATAGTTTTACCGTCGCTGGTTTTCCCCAGACACTCGGCCTGCGCCAGCTCGCGTTTTAACGTAGCCCGGTCTTCCGGGCGCGCAATGGCGCACTGGGTTTTGAATACGCCAGGCAGTCCCTTGCCAAGACGCATCACGTGCTGACGGCACTGTTCGGCCATCTCACGTGGTGAAAGTGTGGTGCTAAACCAGTTATCCCAGCTGATTTGTTGGCCTACTTTAATCGGCAGCTGGCTGTGGCGGCGACGGAACATCTGCTGCATTAACAGCAGCATGGAGAGCGTCGGCGAGACCAGCGTGCTGGCGTAAAAGAGCAGGCTGTTATGCGCCTGAATATGCACCGGCAGCAGCGGCGCGCGCAGTTTGCTGGCCAGCTTGATAAAGCCAGAGTGCCATTTTTTATCGCGAATACCTTTGCGCGTCGGGCGGGATACTTCACCCGCCGGGAAGAAAATCAGTACCCCGGCGTTTTGCAGATGTTGTTCCATCTGCACCAGCGATGTTTTCGCCGTCTTGCCACCCATATTGTCCACCGGAATAAACAGCGAGCTGAGTGGCTCCAGGTGCGTCAGCATCCGGTTAGTCACCACTTTCACATCACGGCGCACGCGCGAAACGGCATACATCAGTGCCAGGCCGTCAAGGGTGCCGGTGGGGTGGTTAGCGATAATGACCAGGGGGCCATGTTCGGGGATTTGTTCGAGATCGCGGGCGGAAACGGTGCAGAGAATATCGAGATGCTCCAGGACTTGCTCCACCATATCCAGCCCTTTCAGGTGGCGGTGGTTTGCTGCAAACTGCTGGAATTCTTCTTCGTAGAACAGTCTTTTTAACAGACTTTTTTGCCAGGGTGCGGGCCTCGCCTGTGGCCAAAGGTCATCGAGAACGCTGTCGAGACTAAACATGGTAACTCCTCCTGCCGTCTTGCCCAGACAGTAGAAGGGGGAGATGTCGTTTGTATTGCAGTTTGGTGAAGTTATTGCACCAGACGCCTCTCTCCCTGGGGGAGAGAGGCCATGCGGATTAACGCAGAATTTTCTTCTCGGCCAGATCCAGTGCGAAATAGCTGAAGATCAGATCCGCGCCCGCGCGTTTGATAGCGCCCAGGCTTTCGAGGATCACTTTCTCTTCATCAATCGCACCCGCCTGCGCGGCGAATTTGATCATCGCGTATTCACCGCTCACCTGGTATGCACCCAGCGGCAGTTCGGTACGTTCGCGGATGTCGCGCAGGATATCCAGATACGCGCCAGCCGGTTTCACCATCAGGCAATCTGCACCCTGGGCTTCATCGAGCAGGGATTCGCGGATCGCTTCGCGGCGGTTTAGTGGGTTCATCTGGTAGGTTTTACGATCGCCTTTCAGCGCCGTGCCAGCGGCTTCACGGAACGGGCCGTAGAAAGAGGAGGCGAATTTAGTGGAATAGGACATGATAGCCGTGTCGGTGAAACCGGCGGCATCCAGCGCCTGACGGATCGCCTGGACCTGGCCATCCATCGCCGCAGAAGGGGCGATGAAATCGGCACCGGCAGCAGCGGCAACAACGGCCTGCTTGCCCAGGTTCATCAGGGTAGCGTCGTTATCCACACCGTGATCGCACAGCACACCGCAATGGCCGTGAGAGGTGTATTCGCAGAAGCAGGTGTCAGACATGACGATCATTTCAGGCACGGTCTCTTTGCAGATGCGCGACATGCGCGCGACCAGGCCGTCTTCTTTCCACGCATCGCTGCCGGTGGCATCGGTATGATGGGAAATGCCAAAGGTCATAACCGAGCGGATACCCGCATTCGCAATGCGTTCGATCTCACGTGCCAGATGCTTTTCCGGGATGCGCATGACGCCCGGCATAGCATCGATGGCTTTGTAATCATCGATCTCTTCTTCAACAAAAATCGGCAACACCAGATCGTTTAAGGTCAGTGTTGTCTCTTCAAACATAGCGCGCAGTGCCGGTGACTTGCGCAGGCGACGGGGACGAGCAATTAAATCGGTCATGATATGCCTGACGTTGAGGAACAATGAGGCACAGTGTACCCGAAATGAAGCCTGTCTGTTTTACTAAAGTGGTCGTTTAGGCAATGACAGGCAGACGCTGTTATTTAATATTTGAACAGGCACGTAAATCAATGCGAAATAATACATATTATAAATAGTGGATATTCTTACTTTTAATTGATGTTGATTATTCATCGCAGGCTGAACGGGTTTTGTATGAATAAGTTTTACCTTCTTTTTTTGTTCTTTATTTTGGATGTGTTCTTAATGGTATTTACCTGACTTTTAGATTGTCATATAAATATAACCACAGATGATCATTTAATAATCTAACTTTCCTTTTTGATTTTGTTGTCGTGTTTTAATATGTTGTTTTTATTGTGTTTTTAATTTCAATATTTAATTATCCATGCTCATTGTCTGTATTCGGACTTAATGGAAAGACTCATTGAACCTTTTTCCTTTGAGACGGCATAATCCTTTTCGCAATATATCATTGCAATGGTTATTTGACGGACAAACTTGCTTACGTCCCTGAGGAGGGATGACTCAATGCAAACATGGAAAAAGAAACTGGTTGTATCTCAAATTGCATTAGCCTGTACATTGGCTATCGCTTCTCAGGCAAATGCTAAAGATATCTCGGGGACAACCTATAATACTTTTGGTTACGACAGTACGGTTACGTCACCCTGGTATTATGGCTATGCCGACTGGGACTATTCAGACACGTCGAGCGACGACGATATCTACCCGGTCATCAACAAGTCCACGGTGAATGGCGTTATCTCGACCTATTATCTTGATGACGGTGCGAATGGCCGCGCGAATTCCCTGTCCATCACCAACAGCACAATCAATGGCATGATCACCTCCGGGTGTATGACAACTGAATGTGCAGACGGGGTAGATACTGACGGGACAACCCACGCGCAGTACGATCGTTTTAGCCTGACGGTCGATAACTCGACCATTAACGACATTTATGAGCATTACGCTTATAACGTGACGGATGGCGATACCAGCACCACGCAGTATCTGGACACCTATGGTCTGGGTAACGCGATTACGCTGGATGTGGAATCCGATATTGTTATTCAGAATAACTCACGCATCGCGGGCATTACCCTGACGCAAGGGGAGCAGGAGCTGGATAATACGCCGTATGACAGCGTTGAGGGTGTTGCGAACAGCAGTAACGTCTTTACCAATACTCTGGTCGTGAAAGACTCCGTGCTGACCTCTGGCGCATACAGCGATCTGGGTACCTCTGGTTTCTACGGCCAGACGGCGAAGCCGAGTGATTACGCTGAAACTAACGCGACCTCCGCTGATGATGCCGCCCTGATTGTCGCAGCCAGCGCAGCGGATAATGCGATGCAAACCACCGCTACGTTCGACAACTCCACCATCACGGGCGACATTCTTTTCTCCAGCACCTTCGATAACAACTTCTATGTGAACGGCGATCCTGCCACCGATACCACGGATGATGGGGTATACAACCCTACTACCAACGGTTGGGATGACACTGACAAGCTGGATGTGACGCTGAATAATGGCAGCAAATGGGTGGGCGCTGCTCAGTCCAGCGTTGAGGCCATTAGTGAATCCCAGATGTACGGTCTGGGTTACAGCGGTGTGGACTGGACAGCCCTGACGGCAAACAGTATCTGGCCGACCTCAACCTTCGACAGCACTGGCCACGTGGCGGGCGAGGCGGTGTATCAGAGCGGTCTGTTTGATGTGACACTGAACGGCGGATCGGAATGGGATACCCGCAAGACATCTAACATCGATACCCTGACCGTGAACAGCGGCTCGCAGGTGAATGTCGAAGATTCTGGTCTGCTGGCAGATACCATTACCCTGACCGGAGCGTCTTCCCTGAATATCGGGGACAGCGGTGGTGTTGCAACCGACAGCCTCTATCTGGACAGCGGTAGCCTTGCAACGCTGACGCAAGAAACCGCCGGACTGTACGCCAATACCATCACCGTGGATAACGGTGCTGAGCTGGCGCTTGGCCTGGGCCAGGTTGACACCCACAACATGGTATTGACCGACGGCGGTGTGCTGAATGTCGCCAGCCGCGACTACGTGCTGAACAGCGATCTGAATAACGCCCGCTATATCACCAACGATCGTCATGCGACGGGTTACGACTACGGTGTGGTTGCGCTTAATGCCGATGGCCACCTGGCCGTGAATGGTGAAGTTGCCGGCAACTACAAGGTGCGCATTGATAATGCCACCGGCGCAGGCTCTGTTGCTGATTATAAAAATAATGAAGTTATTCGCGTTTATGATAATAACGCCAATACCAAAGCCACCTTTACTGCGGCAAACAAAGCGGATTTAGGTGCGTATACCTATAGCGCGCTGCAACAAGGCGATACCGTCGTTCTGCACCAGCAAGAGCTGACCGACTACGCGAATATGGCGCTGAGCATCCCTTCTGCAAATGCCAACATCTGGAACCTCCAGCAGGATACGCTGAGCACACGTATCACCAACAGCCGCCATGGTCTGACGGATAACGGTGGTGCCTGGGTGAGCTTCTTCGGTGGGAATCTTGATGGTGACAACGGGATCATCAGCTACGACCAGGACGCCAGCGGCATTATGGTCGGTGTGGATACACACATCGACGGCAATGACGCGAAATGGCTGATCGGTGGTGCTGCGGGCTTCGCAAAAGGCGATCTGAGCGATCGTAGCGGTCAGGTTGATCAGGACAGCCAGACAGCAATGGTTTACTCCTCTGCGAAGTTTGCCAGCGATGTCTTTATTGATGCTTCTCTGAGCTACTCACGTTTCAATAACGATCTCTCCGCCACCATGAGCAACGGTCAGTATGTGGATGGTAACACCACTACTGATGCCTGGGGCTTCGGCATGAAACTGGGTTACGACTGGAAGGTTAACGAGTCTGGCTATGTGACGCCATACGCGGCGATGTCCGGGCTGTTCCAGTCTGGCGACAACTACCAACTGAGCAACGATATGAAGGTGGGCGATCAATCCTACGACAGCCTGCGTTACGAAGTGGGTGTTGATACCGGTTATACCTTCAGCTACGGCTCCGATCAGGCGCTGACCCCGTACTTCAAACTGGCATACGTGTATGACGACGCTGACAACAGCGCCGATGTTAACGGTGACAGCATTGATAACGGTGTGAAAGGCTCTGCGGTGCGTGTAGGTCTGGGGACACAGTTCAGCTTCACCAAAAACTTCAGTGCTTATTCAGATGCAACCTACCTGGGCGGCGGCGACGTCGAGCAGAACTGGGGTGCCAATGTGGGCGTGAAGTACACCTGGTAATATGTTTTGTCCGGGGAGGTTCGCCTCCCCGTATTGTTAATCACGAAAAGACAGCGATAGAGCGCCATCAGGCAAGGACGACTTGAGGTTGGCATGGACCATTACGCAAAACCACTTCCCGAATTTACCCGGCTTGAAAAATGCCTGGCCCCTTACAGCACGCCTTTTCATCTTTCCGGTGAACAAACCCTTTTTGGCGACTGTTACGACGATGACCACTACACCCTGTTTCTGCAAAGCGGCACGTTAACCATTAACCGCCAGCAGGACGATCTGCTGGTCGAGATTATTACCGCACCGTTTATCCTGGGCCTGAATGCCGGCATGGCAGGCTGCGGGTCGCAATATACGCTGATTGCACAAACACCGTGCTCCGGCTTCTATCTTCCGGCTGATGCCACTCGCAGCTATATACAGCAAGCGCATCTGTGGCGCGATGCCTTCTGCTGGCTTTCGTGGAACCACAAAATGATGGAATCCCGTGACGGGCAACTGGTGGGGAATAACTCCTACAGCCAGATCCGCTCGACGCTGCTGGTAATGGCGGGTTGGGACGAAACGCTGCGCTCGCGGGTCGGCGTCATGAACTACATTCAGCGACGCACACGCATCTCGCGTTCGGTCGTCGCGGAGGTACTGGCCGCGTTACGGCAGGGGAATTACATCAATATGAGCCGGGGCAAACTGGTCAGTATCAACCGTTTGCCCGCGGAATATTAGTCACTTTACGAAGCCGGAACGACCTTCTCTTTATTGGCGCTCAGCTCGGCAACTAAATTATTAATACCGTCACTCATATTGACGAAACGGGTATTCGGCGAGCGGGTCACAACCACAAATGCGCCCACGTTTGCCTGCGGGATCATCGCCATATAGGTGATAAAGCCACCGCCACCACCGGTTTTCTGAATGATCCCCGGGCGACCATTTTTCGGTGCCAGATAGACCCAGCCCATACCGAGTGCATCCGCTTTGCCCGGCACGTCCATGCCAATCACACGGTGCAGCTGATTACGCTGGTAAATCAGCGTTTGCATTCGATCGGCCTGGTTGCTGCGAGCGTAGAAATCAGAAGAGAGGAATTGTTGCATCCAGCGCATCATGTCGCCCGGCGTGGAGTAAACGCCGCCACTGCCGATAGCTGCCAGGGTGTTATTACACGGACTCGCCCCTTTTTCCGCCACCATCAGGCGCCCACACTGGTCGGGGGAAGGGGTAAAGGTGGTGTCTTTCATGCCCAGCGGACGCGTGATTTGTTCTTCAAACAGCTGCGGATACGGCTTGCCGGATGCCGTTGATAACGCATCGGCAAGCAGATCAAACGCCAGGTTGGAATAGGAAGCCTGCGAACCCGGCTCGGATTTCAGCGTCGCCGTGTTCAGGTAGCTCCAGCGTTGTTCCCGCGTTGGCCAGACGAAGACCGCACGGTGTGCCGCGCCGCCGGGTTGTTCACGCGGCAGGGCACTGGTGTGAGTCGCCAGATTCACCAGCGTGATCGGAGCACCCTGATAGGTGGGAACATGTGCGCCTGGCGGGGCATATTTACTGAGCGGATCGTTGAGTTTAACCACGCCCTGATCGAGCATTTTCACCAGCATTTCGCTGGTCATTAACTTGGTTAATGAGGCGATACGGATAACCGAATCCAGCTGCGGGTGGATATTATTTCCTGGACGCGTTTCCCCAAAGCTACGGAACACACGCTGGTTACCGTCGATAACCACCAGCGCCATACCGGTTGCACCGCTGCCGTAATAGATAAGGTTAGCGTAGCGGTCGGCAATATCTGAGGCAAAAGCAGGGGCTGTCAGCGGCTGGGCTGCCTGGGCGGTAGACAGGCTCACCGCACACAGCGCGGCGAAAGATAACAGACAACGTTTCAACGAAATGCATCCATGAAGTGAATGAAGAAATTAATGCGTATTTATACTACTAATCGGCGCGGTGCAATGGGTCGAATTGCATAACGATAGCGAGAAAAACGTAACCGCGGGTAAATAAGAACAATTTCCTGGATCGCAGTCTCCCATTTTGTGACATCGGGCTTATGATAGTCGTTTATCTCACTCAATCTTTCGGAGAGGGCTATGTCTGAGAAGCGTGTGGTTATGGTTGTCGATATGCAGCAAGGCGTGTTTGAAACGCCGCGTCATCAGCGCGAACAGTGTGTTTCCCGCATCAATCAGCTCACGAAGGCTGCCGACACGGTCATTTTTATTCAACATACCGAGGCCGGCGGGCTTGAAGAGGGGAGTGAAGGGTTTGCGCTGCTGCCTGAAGTAGAACAGCCTGCGGGGGCATTTTATGTCACCAAGACCGCCTGTGATTCATTCTATAACACCGGGCTGGAAGCACTGCTGCGTGAGCAGGATATTCAAGCGTTTGTCATTTGCGGCTGTGCCACCGATTACTGTGTCGATGCCACCATCAAAAATGGCGTGAGCCGTGGCTATCACATTACGGTAGCGGAAGATGCCCATACCACCGCAGACCGCCCGGCGGCGCAGGCGCAAATCCTGATTAACCACTATAACGATGTCTGGCGTAATTTTATTGCCCCCCTGAACCCACCGAAGGTGAAATTCACCGAAACAATTCTCGAAAACTGGAAAGCGAACTAATAATAATCCATCGGGTCTGACCTTTTTGCCCGGGCCAGCGCGCTGGCCCGTAGCAGCGTTTTCGTTTGGTGATATGTTGAACACAGCAACAGCCATAACAACAAGAAGGAAGCATTATGTTTAAGTCTTTTTTCCCAAAGCCGGGGCCTTTTTTCCTGTCGGCATTTATTTGGGCACTGATCGCTGTCATTTTCTGGCAGGCGGGCGGCGGCACGTGGTTAACGCGCATCGTGGGTGCAACGGGCGAGGTGCCCATTAGCGCGGCTCGCTTCTGGTCGCTGAGCTATCTGCTGTTTTACGCTTACTATGCCGTGTGTGTTGGCCTGTTTGCGCTGTTCTGGTTTGTCTACTCTCCGCATCGCTGGCAAAACTGGTCGATTCTGGGGACCTCGCTCATCATCTTTGTCACCTGGTTCCTGGTGGAAGTGGGCGTGGCGGTTAACGCCTGGTACGCACCATTCTACGATCTGATCCAGACCGCGCTGAGCGCGCCGCATAAGGTGACGATTGACCAGTTCTACCATGAGGTCGGGATCTTCCTCGGCATTGCGCTGATTGCGGTTGTGATTGGGGTGATGAACAACTTCTTTGTCAGCCACTACGTTTTCCGCTGGCGTACCGCGATGAACGAACACTATATGGCGCACTGGCAACATCTGCGTCATATCGAAGGTGCTGCACAGCGTGTGCAGGAAGACACCATGCGATTTGCCTCCACGCTTGAAGATATGGGCGTGAGTTTTATCAATGCCATTATGACGCTGATTGCCTTCCTGCCGGTACTTGTCACCCTTTCGGCGCATGTTCCCGATCTGCCGATTGTCGGGCATCTGCCATATGGTCTGGTGATCGCTGCGATTGTCTGGTCGCTGATGGGGACGGGCTTGCTGGCGGTGGTTGGGATCAAACTGCCCGGGCTTGAGTTTAAAAACCAGCGCGTGGAAGCGGCCTACCGTAAAGAGCTGGTCTATGGCGAAGATGACGTGAACCGCGCCTCGCCGCCGACCGTACGCGAGCTGTTTGGCGCGGTGCGCCGTAACTATTTCCGCCTCTATTTCCATTACATGTATTTCAACATTGCCCGTATTCTGTATTTGCAGGTCGATAACGTTTTCGGTTTGTTCCTGCTGTTCCCGTCTATTGTTGCGGGTACGATTACGCTCGGTCTGATGACGCAAATCACCAACGTCTTTGGTCAGGTTCGTGGTTCATTCCAGTATCTGATCAGCTCCTGGACCACGCTGGTTGAACTGATGTCTATCTACAAGCGTTTACGCAGCTTCGAGCGCGAGCTTGACGATCGTGATCTTCAGGAAGTGACCAATACATTTAGCTAATACAGGGAGTTGTTATGCCATTTGCCGTACCACGCGCGTTACCGTTGTCCTTGCTGGCCGCCCTGGTTCTGGCGGGCTGTGCCGAAAAAGGGGCAGCCCCGCTTAAAAAGGGTGAAAAACCACTGGATGTGGCAAGCGTTGTACGGCAAAAAATGCCCGCCAGCGTGAAGGACCGCAATGCGTGGGCAGATGCATTAGCCAGGACGTTTGACAGCCAGAAGATTGCCCCCACCGAGGAGAATATCTGCTCGGTGCTGGCCGTCGCTCAGCAGGAGTCGATGTACCAGTCCGACCCGGCGGTGCCAGGGCTGAACAAAATTGCCTGGAAAGAGATAGACCGCCGCGCTGAGTCAATGCATATCCCGGTATTCCTGGTGCATACCGCACTCAAAATCACCTCGCCAAATGGCAAAACCTACAGCGAACGGCTGGACACGGTGAAAACCGAGAAACAGCTGAGCGCCATTTTTGATGATTTCATCAGTATGGTGCCGATGGGGCAGAAGCTGTTTGGCTCGCTTAACCCGGTCCATACCGGCGGGCCGATGCAGGTCAGTATCGCGTTTGCAGAAAAGCACACCGATGGCTATCCGTGGAAAATCGACGGCACGGTGCGCCAGGAAGTGTTCTCCCTGCGGGGGGGACTCTGGTTTGGCACTTATCATCTGCTGAACTATCCGGCCAACTACAGCGAGCCGCTGTACCGCTTTGCTGACTTTAACGCAGGCTGGTATGCCAGCCGCAATGCCGCATTCCAGAGCGCTGTGAGCCGCGCCAGCGGAGTGAAACTGGCGCTGGATGGCGATCTCATTGCTTATGGCAGCAGCGAAGCGGGCACCACTGAGCTGGCTGTGCGTAAATTGTCTGCGAAACTGGGGATGAGCAACAGCGAGATCCGCCGTCAGCTGGAGAAAGGAGACAGTCTGGCGTTTGAGAAAACGGATCTGTATCAGCAGGTATTTAAGCTCGCAGAGCAGAAGAGCGGCAAGGCGCTACCGAAAGCCATCCTGCCAGGTATCCAGCTTGAGAGCCCGAAGATTACGCGTAATCTCACTACCGCCTGGTTTGCAAAACGCGTGGATGAACGTCGGGCTCGCTGTATGGCGCTTTAACGATGGTGGCGACGCCAGCGCAGCACAAGGGCCACGACGCCCAGGATCATGCAGCCTGCGAGGAAGGGAATTAACCCGAAGACCGTGCCGACACCGAAGCCTATTTCTACCTGAGGGCGGCCCGTATCCTGAACCTGCATCAGGTGTTCATAGACGCCTGGTGCATGGACCAGCATATTAAGAAGCTGTGAGCCTGCCCAGAAGCAGAACAGCACAAACAGGGCATAGGCGATATTGCCTGCCGTAGAGGTTTTTGGTTGTTTGCCGCCAAAAATCGGTTTCGACAATGTAAAATCAGCCATAAAGACCTCCCGTAATATCACTCTGCTCATAAATGCGTCGTACAGGTGGAGTCTGACAGGTCATAGCATTTGTCAATATCAGAATCGTGGTAATTTGCCCTAAGGAATTCTCCTGGATTGTCGATTTCTGCATCGGATCACAGTTTTATGACTTAAGTGAAATTGCGACGCGTTTAAGAATTCCCGCATCCCGCCACAGACCTGGTCGCGAAACTGTGAGAGGATGTCTTTTTTTCTGCCGGAGTCCCCATGAAGCTCACTTCCAAACTACGCCGTGACTGGCATTATTACGCCTTTGCTATCGGCCTTATTTTCATTCTCAACGGGGTTGTGGGGCTGCTGGGATTTGACGCAAAAGGCTGGCAAACCTATGCCGTCGGCATGGTGACGTGGGTGATCAGTTTCTGGCTGGCGGGATTGATTATCCGCCGTCGGCCTGAAGAGGCGACAGCGGATACAACGGATACGGCAAAGAAAGCCGATTAACCGTTTACGGAGCTTTTGAGGGCGCAGTCGGCAGCGTGACGCTCCAGCGCCAGTTCGATCAGGCGGGTGATCAACTCTGGGTAGCTGATACCGCTCGCCTGCCACAGTTTTGGATACATGCTGATATTGGTAAAGCCAGGCAGCGTGTTGATCTCGTTAATCACCACTTCGTTTTCTGGCGTCAGGAACACGTCGACACGTGCCATGCCGGCGCAGCCCAGTGCCTGATACGCTTCAACGGCGATCGCGCGGATCTTGTCGTTAATGGCCGGATCGATTGCTGCTGGCACCACTACCTGCGCGCCTTTGTCATCTATGTACTTGGTGTCGTAAGAGTAGAAATCGCTGTTTAACACCACTTCGCCACAGGTGCTCGCCTGCGGGAAATCGTTGCCCAGTACCGCACATTCAATTTCGCGGCCTTTGATGCCCTGCTCAACCACCACTTTATGATCGAACCCGAAAGCCAGGCGAACGGCTTCATTGAACTGCGCTTCGCTGTTCACTTTGCTGACCCCAACAGAGGAACCCTGATTGGCAGGCTTAACGAACAACGGCAGGCCCAGTTGGGCGCTGATGCTGGCGAAGCTGTGTTTGTCGCGGTTGGCGCGGGTGAGGGTGATAAATGGCGCAATGTTCAGCCCCGCATCGCGCAACAGGCGTTTCGTGACGTCTTTGTCCATGCAGGCGGCGGAGCCCAGCACATCAGAGCCGACAAACGGCAGGTTTGCCATACGCAGCATCCCCTGCAAGGAACCATCTTCACCCAGGGTGCCGTGAACAATCGGGAAAATAACCTCGATTTGCGCCAGTGCCTGCGCATTACCTGCGTCGATAAACTGCCCCTGAACTTTGCCCGGGACAGTGGCAACGCTGATTTCAGATGGATTAAGCGCGATATGTGCCGGATCGTCAGCATTTAACAGATATTGGCCGGCATCATTGACATGCCACTGACCCTGTTTATCAATGCCCAGCAGTACAACCTCGAAGCGGTTTTTATCAATCGCATCGACAATATTCTTTGCCGATTGCAACGACACCTCGTGTTCCGCTGATTTTCCCCCAAAGACAATACCCACCCGCTGCTTAGCCATTTCACTCTCTTCCAGTCTGACGAAAAGCCTATAACATACCACGATGCCCTGCGGGTTTCCCGGCCTTCTGCCATAATGTTTGGGTGTGGTTTTTAAAGCATAAATCACCACCTGCTAACGGATAATTTGTGACATGTTTCACAAATATGATGACTGGGAAGATAAAACACCAAAGTCATCCATGCCCGCATCTCTGGCGCTACGTGAATGCAC
Source organism: Enterobacter sp. Li2LvB3 (assembly GCF_056156645.1). NCBI lineage: Bacteria > Pseudomonadati > Pseudomonadota > Gammaproteobacteria > Enterobacterales > Enterobacteriaceae > Enterobacter > Enterobacter sp. Li2LvB3. The sequence goes on from NZ_JBSICG010000013.1 coordinate 13,313, forward strand.
GTAACTTGCTAATCTGTAGGCGAATTCGCCTAAAAATGAAGATTGCGTCTGTTATGGAATCCTGGAAAGTTAACCTTATATCGGTCTGGTTTGGCTGTTTTTTTACCGGACTTGCCATTAGCCAGATTTTACCGTTCTTACCACTGTACGTTTCGCAACTGGGTGTTTCATCCCATGAAGCGCTTTCGATGTGGTCGGGTCTGGTGTTCAGCGTCACGTTTCTGGTTTCTGCCATTGTCTCGCCTATGTGGGGCAGCCTGGCAGACAGAAAAGGGCGCAAGCTGATGCTGCTGCGCGCATCGCTTGGAATGGCGGTGGCAATACTGCTCCAGGCTTTTGCCACAAACGTCTGGCAGCTGTTTGTGCTGCGCGCCCTGATGGGGCTGACATCCGGGTATATTCCTAATGCCATGGCGCTGGTGGCATCGCAAGTGCCACGTGAGCGTAGCGGCTGGGCGCTTAGCACCCTTTCAACAGCCCAGATAAGCGGCGTGATTGGCGGCCCGCTGATGGGCGGCTTCCTGGCCGACAACGTGGGATTGCGGGCGGTGTTCTTTATTACGGCAGCGCTTCTGGTGATAAGCTTCCTGGTCACCCTGTTTTTGATCAAAGAGGGTGGGCGACCGGTTGTAAGCAAGTCAGAACGCCTGAGCGGGAAAGCCGTGTTTGCCACGTTACCCTATCCGGGCCTGATGATTAGCCTCTTCGTCACTACGATGGTGATTCAGCTTTGTAATGGCTCGGTCGGCCCGATCCTCGCGCTGTTTATTAAATCGATGGAGCCAGACAGCAACAACATTGCGTTTCTCAGCGGGATAATTGCCGCTGTGCCGGGCGTTTCGGCACTGATGTCTGCACCGCGTCTGGGGAGACTGGGTGACCGGATCGGTACGGCGCGCATATTAATGGGCACGCTGATTTTTGCCGTTGTGCTGTTTTTTGCCATGTCATTTGTCACGTCGCCGCTACAGCTCGGGGTGTTACGCTTCCTGCTGGGCTTTGCCGATGGTGCCATGTTGCCTGCGGTGCAAACGCTGCTGGTGAAATATTCCAGCGATCAGGTTACGGGACGTATCTTTGGATATAACCAGTCGTTTATGTATTTGGGGAATGTCGCAGGCCCGCTGATGGGAGCGTCTGTTTCGGCAATGGCGGGATTCCGTTGGGTATTTGCCGCTACGGCCGTGGTTATCCTGGTGAATATCATCCAGCTGGCTTTTGCGCTTCGTCGTCGCCAGCAAATAGCGCTGGAAAAATCGTCGCGCTAATACGCTGCGATATACATTATATATTCTTATGGCGGTCGCATTTTTATATAACAAAATGCGACCTGCCTTTGTGAGATATTCCCGCTTAGCCTTCGTGGGTTTTAAAAATAGAAAAACGTTTCGCTGATAAGTTATGTCATTTATTTTGGCTATAAAGTCAATTTTGCATAAGATAATGCTCAACACCGCTTTGCATTATTGGTTCAGAATGTTAAGTTCTGAAAAAATGACATAAGGAAATAGCACAGTGAAAAATCTCATTGCTGAGTTGCTGGTCAAGCTTGCACAAAAGGAAGAAGAGTCAAAAGAACTGGTCGCCCAGGTTGAAGCGCTGGAAATTGTGGTCACTGCGCTGCTAAGGCAGATGGCGATAAGCGATCAGCAGACTCTGATTAACAGCGTTGAAGTGGCGCTGGAAAACGCCCGGCCTGACTCACTGGTTCCGGTAGAGGATGCGCAATTGCTTCAGCAATACGTAAAGAAGCTATTAAGGCATCCTCGCAGTTAAACCGTCATCAAACCTGACGGCGTGTCATAGAAATGTCATGCAGGATGCCTATAGTCGCTCTGTTTTATTTTTTATGTATTTGTACATGGAGAAAATAAATTGAAACAGAGCGCACTTTTCATTGCATTAATACCCCTGTTGTTTACCCCTGTAATTCATGCTGAATCCACGAGTACCAGCGTACTGGATAATCGCGCTGCTCAGGGCGATATCACCCAGCCTGGTGGCGCTCGTCGCCTGTCAGAAGACCAAACTGCGGCCATTCGCGCTTCGCTAAATGAGAAGCCTGCCAAAAATATCATTCTGCTGATTGGCGACGGTATGGGTGATTCTGAAATTACCGCTGCGCGAAATTATGCCGAAGGCGCGGGTGGCTCCTTTAAGGGTATTGATGCATTACCCTTGACCGGGCAATACACCCATTACGCACTGAATAAAAAAACCGGTAAACCGGATTACGTCACGGATTCAGCCGCCTCGGCGACGGCATGGTCAACCGGCGTGAAAACCTACAATGGCGCACTGGGTGTGGATATCCACGAAAAAGATCATCAAACCATTCTGGAAATGGCAAAAACGGCGGGGCTGGCAACCGGTAACGTCTCTACCGCTGAACTCCAGGATGCCACCCCGGCGGCTCTGGTGTCGCATGTTACCTCGCGTAAATGCTACGGCCCGTCTGTGACCAGCGAAAAATGCCCGACCAACGCGCTGGAAAAAGGGGGGAAAGGTTCGATTACCGAACAGCTTCTGAACGCCCGTGCGGATGTGACGCTGGGTGGTGGCGCAAAAACCTTTGCTGAAACGGCAACTGCTGGCGACTGGCAGGGAAAAACGCTGCGCGAACAAGCGCAAGCGCGTGGCTACCAGCTGGTAAGCGATACTGCCTCTCTGGCGGCGATCACCCAGGCGAATCAGGATAAACCGCTGCTGGGTCTGTTCTCTGATGGCAACATGCCGGTGCGTTGGGAAGGCCCAAAAGCCTCTTACCACGGCAACATCGACAAACCTGCGGTAACCTGTACGCCGAATCCTAAACGTGACGACAGCATCCCGACGCTTGCGGCCATGACGGATAAAGCCATTTCCCTGCTGAGTAAAAGTGAAAAAGGCTTCTTCTTGCAGGTCGAAGGCGCGTCAATCGATAAGCAAGATCATGCGGCGAATCCGTGTGGTCAGATTGGCGAAACGGTTGACCTGGACGAAGCGGTACAGAAGGCGCTGGAATTTGCGAAGAAAGACGGGAATACCCTGGTGGTGGTGACCGCTGACCATGCGCACTCCAGCCAGATCATCCCACCAGAAACCAAAGCACCAGGCCTGACCCAGGCGCTGACTACCAAAGACGGCGCGGTGATGGTGATGAGCTATGGCACCTCTGAAGAAGAGTCGATGGAACATACTGGCACGCAACTGCGTATTGCCGCCTATGGTCCACATGCGGCGAACGTGGTAGGGCTGACGGATCAAACCGATCTGTTCTACACCATGAAAGCGGCACTCGGTCTGAAATAACAGACGCACCCGGCAGAAATCGCCTCTGCCGGGTGGTTTTTTCCCCACCACGAACCAGACTTAGAGTGAATGTTCACAAAAGGATGGTGCAATGAAAATAACATTTTTGGTTACCCTGCTCTCTGGCGTGTTTCTGATGGCTTCAGCGAACGCGGCAGAAAAAACCTTAACCCCTCAACAGCAGCGCATGACGACCTGTAACCAACAGGCCACGGCGCAGACCCTCAAAGGAGATGCGCGTAAGACGTATATGAGCGATTGCCTCAAAAATGGTGCATCAAAGCCAGAGGAAAAAAGTCTGACGCCACAGCAGCAGAAAATGCGCGAGTGCAACGTCCAGGCGACCGAGCAATCGCTTAAGGGCGACGATCGTAATAAATTCATGAGCGGTTGTCTGAAGAAAAAAGCCTAGTTCTAACGGGTGAGTTGTCGTGACGGCTCACCCGAAAATTCATACTTTCCCCGAAGTACCCCTCTCTATAATTTGGGAAAATGTTTCAGAATATTCCCAAAAAATGATGAATGACGAAAATTTTTACAATAGCGAAAGCATTCGGGAAGAGTGGCATCATAACCTTTCTCAGGATGACCCCCACCGCTCCGGCACCCAGTTTGCCCGGCGGGTAAGACTGGCGCGTATGGTTGGTCTGGGGGCGATGTTTTTCCCCATATCGGGCGTTCTGGTAACGCATTCTCTTCCCGGCGGCTGGTGGCTACTGCTGGTTGGCTGGGCGTTTCTCTGGCCGCATCTTGCCTGGCAGCTGGCCTGCCGTTCCCCTGACCCGTTCAACCGTGAAATGTATAACCTGAAGGTCGATGCCATCATCGCAGGGATATGGATTGGGCTGATGGGGGTGAACGCACTGCCCACGGCGGCGCTGGTCATGATGATAGGCATGAATATGATGGGCTCTGGTGGCTGCCGTTTGTTCCTTACTGGCGTGGCAATGACCGTGTTGACGGCGCTTGCCACACTGCAGCTCACCGGCCTTGTTATCACCTTTTCCCCTCAGCCGCTGGAGTGGTGGCTGACGCTCCCCATTTTGGTGCTTTACCCCATGCTTTTTGCCTGGGTAAGCCATCGCACGGCAATCCGACTTGCCGAACATAAGAGACGACTGGAGCTGATGAGCACCCGTGATGGCATGACCGGCGTGTTTAACCGTCGCTACTGGGAAACGCTGCTGCGTAACGAATACGAAAATTGCCGTCGAAGCCAGCGCACCGCGACAATACTGCTCATCGATATCGATCACTTTAAAAACATTAATGACACCTGGGGGCATGATGTGGGTGATGAGGCGATTATCGCTATCACGCGTCAGCTGCAACTGACGCTGCGTGCAGGTGATTACATTGGGCGTTTTGGCGGTGATGAGTTTGCGGTGATTATGTCGGGTACGACGTCTGAAAGCGCCATTGCGGCCATGTCCCGGGTGCATGAGCGTCTGACCAAATTATCATTACGGGGCGCACCTGCCGAGCGGCTGCGAATTAGCGTCGGGGTCGCACCCTGGGGACCGCAGTTTGGGCACTATCGTGAATGGCTGAAAGCGGCAGATGTCGCTTTGTATAAAGCGAAAAATGCCGGACGCGGTCGCACCGAAGTGGCGGCCTGACGCCCGACAAGTTATATCAGGACTTACTGAGTTTTTCTGATTTTTCCATGCATTTTGCCATCGCTTCGATGACGGCAGCACGGAACCCGCGCTCTTCGAGCACACGCACAGCTTCAATCGTTGTGCCGCCAGGCGAGCACACCATATCTTTCAGTTCACCCGGATGTTTCCCTGTTTCGAGTACCATTTTGGCTGAGCCCATGACTGCCTGAGCGGCAAATTTGTAAGCCTGCGCGCGCGGCATCCCACCCAGCACGGCTGCATCTGCCATTGCTTCGATAAACATAAAGACATACGCAGGCGCAGAACCACTTACCCCCACAACCGGGTGGATCATCGTCTCGGCAATCACTTCTGCTTCGCCAAAGCAGCGGAAAATATTCAGCACATCAGCGGTATCTTCCGTTGTGACCAGGGCGTTCGGGGTGACAGATGTCATACCAGCGTTAACCAGCGATGGGGTATTTGGCATGGCACGTACAATCTTACGGTCGTGACCCAGGGCACGAGCCAGTTGGTCCAGAGTGACGCCCGCGGCAATCGACACCACCAGGGTTTCTTTATTCAGGCTGGAGGTAATCTCGCTCAGGACTTTGATCATGATGTTCGGCTTCACGGCGCCAAAGACGATATCAGCCACCTGGGCGACTTCCTGTGCGCTTTCAGCGGCATTGATGCCGTACTCATCACGCAGGGCGGCGACTTTATCCGGTGATGGGGTATAGACCCAGATCTGCCCTGGCAACACCTGACCGCTGGCGATCAGACCGCCAAGAATCGCTTTGCCCATGTTGCCGCAGCCGATAAAACCGATTTTCTTCTCCATCATGCCTCTCCGTTCTTATGCGTTGTCGTTTATGATCGATAGCGTTGCGTTATAGCTTAACAACGAAAAGCAAGGGACAATAGTCGGCAATGTCATTATGAGGAGACAATATGGCGATTTGGGTTGATGCGGACGCCTGTCCGAATGTGATCAAAGAGATCTTATTCCGTGCCGCCGATCGCGTGCAGATGTCGTTAACGCTGGTGGCAAACCAGAATATTCGCGTGCCGCCATCCCGGTTCATTCGCGCCATGCGCGTGCCTGCCGGGTTTGATGTGGCTGATAATGAGATCGTGCGTCTGTGCAGCGCTGGCGACCTGGTGATCACCGCCGATATCCCGCTGGCTGCTGAAGTGCTGGAAAAAGGCGCGGCTGCGCTCAATCCGCGTGGTGAGCGCTACTCGCCGGCAACCATTCGGGAAAAGCTAACTATGCGCGATTTTATGGATACCCTGCGAGCCAGTGGCGTACAGACTGGCGGGCCGGACAGTTTGTCCCAGCGCGACCGTCAGCAGTTTGCTGCTGAGCTGGATAAATGGTTACTGGAAGTGAAGCGCCGCTCTGCGTAATGATAACCATTGTCAATTTGTGGTACAGTGTGGCATCCACAGGGTTGTCATCACGTACCGCTTTGCAGTAAAGTTAACGCAACATCCGCTGCAATCATTTCTTTACAGCCTTCAGCCATCCGGCATCAAGGGGAACACCTTTTTATGACCCAACCCATCTTTTTAGTTGGCCCCCGTGGCTGTGGGAAATCCACCGTTGGTCTTGAGCTGTCGCGCGTATGCCACAGTCAGTTTGTCGATACCGACCATTGGTTACAGACTCATGCTGGACGAAGTATCGCAGAGATCGTTGAGCAGGAAGGCTGGGCCAGCTTCCGCGCGCGCGAAACCGCGACCCTTGAAGCCGTGACGGCACCTTCGACGGTCATTGCAACCGGAGGCGGCATTATCCTGGCGGAATGTAATCGTCAGTTTATGCGCGAAAAAGGGATCGTGATTTATCTTTGCGCACCGGTTTCTACCCTGGTCGGGCGTCTGGAGGCGTTCCCGGAAGAGGGGCAGCGTCCTACCCTGACCGGTAAACCGATAAGCGAAGAGGTGAGTGAAGTGCTGGCGGAACGCGACGCGTTATACCGCGAGGCGGCACATCATGTTGTCGATGCCTCTTTATCTCCTGAGCAAGTTGTCCATTCTATCGTGACAGCGCTGCGTCTGGCGTGCGCCAGTTAGCGGGCGACTATACTTATAGTTCACTCCCCTGACTTACGGATGAACTATGCCAAACCGACCTCCTTATCCTCGTCTCGCACGCATTGTTATCGTCGAAAAAGGTCATCCTGGGCATACCGTGACCTGGTTTCAACTGCGTGCCGATTATCCCTATGCAGATTCGTTAATCAGTGAACACGAGACGGAGCAAGAAGCGCTGGATGCAAAGCAGCGCTACGAAGATCCCGAAAAATCCTGAATAAATTCTCAAACCGCGCATTACCGTGCCCGAATCACACTTTTCACTCAATGGAAATGTTAAGCAGAGGTTAAAGTTAAGTTATTACAGACGGATTCAGATAGGCCAGTAGATCTTTACATTTCAGCGTAAGGATCTGCTGCTACGCTTGGTGCTGTTTTGTTGAAAAAATGAGCTGTGCAGCGAATTGAGTCTGTACCTGTGTGGCAGTTGCGGCAGTAATGGAAGGCGAACAAAATGAAGGCGACGTTGGCGATCCTCACCATTGGTGTGGTCCCTGTAAGCGAAGTATTACCGCTCTTAACTGAGCATGTCTCTGAACAACAAATCACCCATCTTAGCCTGTTGGGTAAGATGAGTCGGGAAGAGGTCATGGAAGACTACGCTGTTGAAGAAGGAGAGGATCTCCTGCCGACGTTATTAAGTGACGGTAAACTGGCGAATGTGTCACGTCAGAAAATTGAGCGCTCACTTCAGGGGGTCATTGAGGTGCTCGATAATCAGGGTTATGACGTTATTTTACTGATGAGTACGGCCCCGATTAAGGGGCTTGTCGCGCGTAACGCCATATTGCTGGAACCGATGCGGATTATTCCGCCGCTGGTGGCCTCGATTGTTGACGGTCATCAGGTGGGGGTGATTGTCCCTATTGAGGAGCTGCTGGAAAACCAGGAGGCGAAATGGAGCGCGCTTGCGCAAACGCCTTTGTATGCTCTGGCAAACCCCATTACGGATAGCGACGAAAAACTGATTGCATCCGGGCAGGCGTTGCTCGACGAAGGGGCGGATGTGCTGATCCTGGACTGTCTCGGTTTTCATCAGCATCACCGGGATCTTCTGCAAAAAGCGCTTGATGTACCGGTTCTGTTATCCAACGTTCTGATGGCGCGTCTGGCATCAGAGCTCCTGGCGTAATGATTTTGCGTGACAGGCTATGAGCATGGCCCCTATAGTGGATTTTTATCGATAAATATAAGGGCCAGTTCATGCTTCAAAGTAACGAATACTTTTCCGGTAAAGTGAAATCCATTGGTTTTACCAGCAGCAGCACTGGCCGCGCCAGTGTGGGCGTAATGGCTGAAGGGGAATACACCTTTGGCACGGCTGAAGCCGAAGAGATGACAGTGGTCAGCGGCGCGCTGAATGTATTACTGCCTGGTGAAACCGAGTGGAAAGTGTTTGCCGCAGGACAAGTATTCAACGTCCCTGGCCACAGCGAGTTCCATTTGCAGGTTGCTGAGCCTACGTCTTATCTGTGTCGCTACCTGAAATAAAAAAAAGCCGGGTGGCGCTACCGCTTACCCGGCCTGTGTTTTTGGCCTGTTACCTCTGCGCTTCTCCGCCGAGGCCTTCCACCAGACTCTGAATTAACGCTGCCAGTTCACCGGTCATCAGGATAAAGTCAGCATCAAAACGCTGGGCGTAATCTTCCCGGTCGATATCTTCGTTCTGGTCACGCAGTTCATCGCAGAATTTCAGACGTTTCACAGAGCCGTCATCGCACATGACAAACTGAATGCGCTGCTGCCAGTCAAGCGCCAGCTTGGTCACCAGTTTACCCGCTTCGATGTGGACCGCGATTTCATCGCATACCAGATCCTGTTTTTTCGCGCGGATCACGCCGCCATCTTCGAGGATCGCTTTTAATTCTGCTTCATCAAGCAGCTGGAACCCCTGAGGCGCCGCGCCGCTGCGCACCCATTCGGTCAGCGTCAGCTCGATAGGGTTTTCCATGGTCATAGGAACCACCGGCAGGGAGCCCAGGCTCTTACGCAGCAGGGCCAGCGTATCTTCCGCTTTTTTGGCGCTGGCGCAGTCAACCATGATCAGCCCGTTTACGGTGTCGATCCACATCATCGTCTGGCTAAAACGGCTAAAAGCGCGCGGTAGCAGAGAGTGCAGCACTTCGTCTTTCAGTGAATCTTTTTCGGTTTTTTTCAGCTTGCGGCCCTGTTCGGCTTCCAGCTTGAAGATCTTCGCTTCGAGTGCCTGCTTCACCACTGGTGAGGGCAGGATCTTCTCTTCTTTACGGGCGCAGACAATGATTTGACCCGTGCTGCTGGCGTGGGTCAGCGCGTCACTTTGTGAACCCATCGGAGGAACCCAACCGGTTTTTGCCATATCCTGGCTACCGCAAGGGGTAAAGGTGTAAGCGGCTAACTGTTTTTCCATCTCTTCAGCACGCAGCGAAACGTCGCGGCTAAGACGGTAAACCATCAAATTTTTGAACCACAGCATGATAATTTCCACGGCCTTGTCGTTAAATCAGCGGGCATGATAACGAATTGTCGCAGTGCTTGCATTGCTAATCGGGTAACCGGCTTCTACTCTGTTGATAATCAAAATAATGAGGAGTGTCTTGTGCGTATTGGGATTGATTTGGGCGGCACCAAAACCGAAGTCATCGCGCTGAGCGAACAGGGGGAGCAACTGTTTCGCCACCGTCTGCCTACGCCACGTGATGATTATCACCAGACCATTGAGACGATCGCGCGTCTGGTCGAGATGGCAGAGCAGGCGACAGGGCAAACCGGTACCGTGGGAATGGGCATTCCTGGCTCGATTTCGCCGTACACCGGCGTGGTGAAAAACGCTAACTCCACCTGGCTCAACGGCCAGCCTTTTGATAAAGACTTGAGCGCGCGCCTGAGCCGCGAAGTGCGTCTGGCGAATGATGCCAACTGTCTGGCAGTTTCGGAGGCCATCGATGGGGCTGCCGCAGGTGCCCAGACGGTATTTGCGGTGATCATCGGAACAGGGTGTGGCGCAGGGGTAGCCTTTAATGGCCGTTCCCACATTGGCGGTAACGGCACGGCAGGCGAATGGGGGCATAACCCTCTGCCATGGATGGACGAAGACGAGCTGAAATATCGCGCTGAAGTGCCGTGCTACTGCGGCAAACAAGGGTGTATCGAGACGTTTATCTCCGGCACCGGTTTTGCGAAGGACTATCATCGCCTCAGTGGGCAACCGCTGAAGGGCAACGAGATCATGTGCCTGGTTGAAGAGCACGATCCTGTGGCGGAACTGGCTCTGAGCCGCTACGAAATGCGGCTGGCGAAGTCACTGGCGCATGTTGTGAATATTCTCGACCCCGATGTGATTGTCCTGGGGGGAGGGATGAGCAATGTTGATCGTCTGTACGCCACGGTACCTGGTCTGGTGAAACAGTGGGTGTTCGGCGGCGAGTGTGAAACCCCGATCCGCAAAGCGGTGCACGGGGATTCCAGCGGCGTGCGCGGTGCGGCGTGGCTGTGGCCAGAATAAATTTTTTGTTATTAAGCGATCAAATAGCGTCATTAGAATAAACACGTTACAGCGGCGCCATGGTCCGGCTGAAAATCGCCGATGCGTTTCCTGTAGGCCGGGGCGAGGCGCATGGATGCGCCGAGAGGGCGCGACTTGCAGGGACGCTGCATCGCGCCCGACCCGAAAGCCGAAAGGAATAAGCTGAGGGCATCGCGAAGCGACGATTTTCTTGCCGGGAGCCCGGGTGGCCAGGGTGGTGGCGGTGAGCCACCCTGGCACGTTCACCGGTAATGTGGTAACAGAGTAGCAAGGAACATAAAGTGAACGGAATGACCACCTGAGCCGTATGTTCCCCTCAGCCCTGCGGGGTGAGGGCACCAGACCACACAGAATTACCCCACCATCACTCCACCGCAAACACCTTATCCAGCTTGCTGTACCCAAGCCCGTTAATCTTTTTCACCTTAATCTGCACCGGAATTCGCTCTTTCATCGCCTCAACGTGGCTAATCACACCGATGGTTTTTCCGGTCGCGTTCAGCGCATCCAGCGCATCCAGCGCGGTATCCAGCGTTTCACTATCCAGCGTGCCAAACCCTTCATCCAGGAACAGAGAGTCAATGCGTGTTTTATGACTGACCAGGTCAGAAAGCGCCAGCGCCAGCGCCAGGCTGACGAGGAAGCTTTCACCGCCGGACAGGGTGCGGGTATCGCGCACCGCGTCAGCCTGCCAGGTGTCAACCACTTCCAGCTCCAGCGCGTCGCTCGCTTTACGCTGGAGCAAATAGCGGCCGTGCAGGCGGTTAAGCTGCTGGTTGGCAAGCCAGACCAGATTATCCAGCGTCAGCCCTTGGGCAAATTTACGGAACCTGTCGCCGGTGCTGGAGCCTATCAGCGCGTTGAGATAACCCCAGTCTTCGGCAAGACGCGCGGCCTCATCGATTTGCTGCATCAATGCCTGCTGATGCAGACGGTTATCGCTGTCCTGCTTAAGCTGCTGGCGGATTTCACCCTGGTGAGTGGTATTGTCGCGTAACCTCTGCGCCAGCTGTTGCAGTTGTGCCTGCAAGCCAGGGACATCGCAGTCAGCCCCTTCCGGGCGCAGTTGCAGGTGTCCTTGCAGCTGATGATTCGCTTGCCCAAAGAGTGCTGTTGCCTGCTGATTCTGGTTTTCCAGCGTTTGTTTCAGTTGTTCAAGGCGAAGATACGTGTCGTTATCCAGAAGCGCGGACAGGAATGCCTCCTGATCGGCAAAAGTACTTGCTGCCAGTGCGGTTGCAAACTGAGTCTGCGACTGCTGCATACGCTCACTTTCCAGCCCTTCCTGCTGCTGGAGAGTTGCAAGCTGGCTTTGCAGGGAGACGCACTCATTGTGAATGTCGCGCCAGTTATCCGGGATAATAGTGTCGGCCTCTGCGCTATCAGCCTCAGGCAGCGTATCAAGCAGTGGCGTCAGGGCGTTAATACGCTCTTGTATGGCGCTGTGTCGGGTTTGATTTTCCTGCCAGCGCGATAATTCGTTTTCGCGCTCGGTCAGCCAGACTGCTTCAGCACCCTCTTCAGGCACGTTCAGTGACAGCGTGCTCAGCATATGTTCCAGCGTCTGGCGGGTTGCGGCCCACTGTTGCTGGTACTGCCGCTGCTGCTCTTCCTGCTCGTTGAGCTGCTTTTGCAGCGTCAGGCGCTGGCTCAACTGATAAAGCTGGCGCTCGTAGTGTTCCTGCTCGTTCATCCACGGGGTGATATCATCCTGAATATTCAGATGAATATTCAGCGTGCCGCACACCTCTTGCCACTCGTTAGTAAGTGATTGCTCTTCCTGAGATAAGGTTTGCGCCTCAGCTGTTTCGCGCTGGATCTGCTGGGTCAGGGCGTTAACCTGCCCCAGAACCAGCAAACCTTCCTCTTTCAGCGCCGCGACTTCTTTTGCCAGCTCGTCGCGGCGACGCTGGCTGGCACTGAGTTCCAGCGCCTGATATTCCGTTACCGCCGGATGCGTTGTTGAACCGCACAGCGGGCAAGGGTGCCCGGCCTGTAACTGGGCGCGTTCGGCTTCCAGACTTTTGATTTTCTCTTCTTGCCTGCAAAGCTGTTCGACATCCAGATAGTGCTGGTTTTTTTCCTTGTATTGCTGCCTGCGTAGCGCGAGGGTGTCATTGAGTGTCACCTGCTCAGCCTGGGCTTTTTGCACGCTTTCGCCATATTGTGCCAGGTGTTTTTGTAGTGGCTGATAGCGCGCGTGGAGTGTTGTCAGGCGCTGGCGTGCGGTGCGCGACTGGGCTTGCTGCTCCATCGCCACCGCAACCTCTTCGGTCGTCATCGTCAGGCTGCTTACCGGCAAACCGGCCAGCTTTTGACGCAGTTCCGCGAGGCGGGCGGTGAGTGCAACAAGCTGATGTTTATCACGACTCAACTGGGTGAAATGGGCACGCCATCCGGCAATTTCCTGGCCCCACTGGCGAAAACGCTCGTTCCCGGCAAGCCACTGGGCGAGCGTTGTCAGGTCAGTTTGCAGTTGTTCGCGAGTGCGTAACGCGCCGTTGCGCACTCGCGCCCGCTGTGCGTTTCTTGCCTGTAAGCGAGTATTTACTTCAACAATTTGCTGCTGTGTCTGCGCGAGGCGAGTGGTCTGCTCGCGCTGGCTCTCCCAGAGCGGACGCAGCGCAGCAGCAGGCTGCGCAAGCTGAAGTTTTGCCAGCTCCGGCCCGGCATCAGCCAGTGCCTGTTGTGCTTGCTGCTGCAAGGCCGTGGCACGCTGCTGTTCACGCAGCAGCTCATCATGACGCGTAAGCCACTGAAAGACTTGCTGTTGACTCTGCTGTTGCGCCAGCAGGGCTTTCTCTTCGTCAGTAAGTACCTGCAAACTTTGCTGCAGCTGTTGTTGCTGCTCTTCACTTAGGAGCACCACGCCAGCGGCCTGGGCCTCACACATCTCCAGGGCGCTACGGGCTGCCTTGTGTTGTTCAAAAACCCGTGCTGAAATCTGGCCGTAGATCTCAGTGCCGGTCAGCTCTTCCAGCAGTTCGGCGCGATCGCCGGGTTTCGCATTAAGAAAGGCAGCAAATTGCCCCTGAGAGAGCAGCATCGAGCGGGTAAAACGATCGTAATCCAGGCCCGTCAGGGCAGCGGTTTGTTCAAGCTTGTCCGTCACTTTATCGGCAAGGATTTTACCGTCTTCACAGCGCGCCAGCTCCACGCGCGGGGCCTGTAAGTTGCCGTCTGGCTGGTTACGCGCCCGGTTCTGGCTCCAGAAAGCGCGGTAAGCCGTGCCTTTTACTTCGAACTCTACTTCCGCCAGACACTCGGCGGTATCGCGCGTCATCAGGTCATTTTGCGCCTGAGAGACTTTTTGCAGGCGCGGCGTTTCGTGGTACAGCGCAAGGCAAATGGCATCCAGCAGCGTGGTTTTACCTGCCCCGGTGGCACCGGTAATTGCAAATAAACCGTTGCTGGCGAAAGGTTCAGCGGTAAAGTCGATTTTCCACTCACCCTTGAGTGAGTTGAGGTTTTTCAGACGCAGACTCAGGATTTTCATGCGTTCTCTTCCTCGTCATTCAGTGAGTGCAGTGTATGGGCGAACAGCTCGTTCAGCCTGGCGCGTTTTGCATCGTCCATTTCTTCCTGGGCCAACCGGCGTTCAAAAACCTCTTCGACCTTCAGCTCGCTCAGCGTTTCGCGCTGAGCGCTCAACAGGATTTTCTCGCGCTGTTCGCGGCTACGGCGCACCAGCAACACCTCGACGGGCAAATCTTCCGTTAAGGCCTGAATTTTACGCTGCATATCATGCAGATATTCATCGGTGGTGATTTCGATATCCAGCCAGACCGGCGGTTCTTGCGCCGCGCCACGCCACTGCTCAAGCTGAGTGGTGATGGCTGCCTGGTCGCCTTTGAGCACCGCGAGCGGTTGGGTGACCGGGACGTCCAGCGTATCGACGGCGCTGAGCTTGCCAGCGGTAAACGTCACCAGATGCACGGATTTGGCTTTGCCCGTCTCGTCAAAACTCAGGGAAATCGGGGAGCCGCAATAGCGAATATGTTCGCTACCGCCAATCATCTGCGCGCGGTGAATATGCCCCAGCGCGATGTAATCCGCAGGCGGGAAGTTTTGCGCCGGGAAAGCATCAAGCGTGCCGATATAAATGTCACGTACTGCGTCACTTTTGCTCGCCCCAACGGTAGTCAAATGTCCGGTGGCAATCACGGGGATCGCCTGTTCACCGCGAAGGGCGCAGGCTGCTTCATACTGCTGGTGGTAGTAGTCGGTTATGCTCTGCAACAGGTGCTGCTGCTTTTCACCGCCGGAAAGCCCGGCCTGACTCTGAACGATATCTCTCGGACGTAAAAAAGGCACCGGACACAGTACCGCACCCGGCGTCCCGTCGCGTTTTTTCAGGATCTGCGGGGCGTGCCCGGCGCTGGCGACGACCGTCGTGTTGAGGAACGCGAGAATATCGCGGGATTCATTCAGCGTTGCCACGGAGTCGTGGTTACCCGCAACAATCACCAGATGACAGCCGGTTTGCTGTAAGTTAACGACAAAACGGTTATACAGTTCGCGCGCATAGCTTGGCGGTTGCCCGGTATCAAAAATATCACCGGCAACGATGATGGCATCAACCTGGTGCAACTGAGCAGTTTCCAGCAGCCAGTTCAGGAAGGCTTCATGTTCTGCGGCGCGGCTTTTGCTGTAAAAATTTTGACCCAGATGCCAGTCCGAGGTGTGAAGTATGCGCATAACGGTTCCGTGGCAAAAAAATGAGGATAGGATTATAAACTTTCAGAGAACGGAAAATAACCGCTGTAATAAAACAACAGTTTGCCATTTATAGTGGTAATGTTTTTCATAAATCTGTCATAAATCTGACGCATAATGACGCCGCATTACAAACTTGTAACTTAAATAAGATAAGACAGGGCAAAGTATGGCGAGACGTATTCTGGTCGTAGAAGATGAAGCTCCGATCCGTGAAATGGTGTGCTTCGTGCTCGAACAAAATGGCTTTCAGCCGGTAGAAGCTGAAGATTATGACAGCGCGGTGAATCAACTTAACGAACCCTGGCCTGATTTGATTTTGCTTGACTGGATGCTGCCTGGCGGCTCGGGATTGCAGTTCATCAAACACATTAAACGTGAAGCGATGACCCGCGATATTCCGGTTGTCATGCTCACGGCGCGCGGTGAAGAAGAAGATCGTGTGCGCGGTCTGGAAACAGGCGCTGACGATTACATCACTAAACCATTCTCTCCTAAAGAACTGGTCGCCCGTATTAAAGCGGTGATGCGCCGTATTTCGCCGATGGCGGTGGAAGAGGTGATTGAGATGCAGGGCTTAAGTCTTGATCCAACGTCACACCGGGTGATGACCGGCGAAAACCCACTCGATATGGGGCCGACCGAATTCAAGTTATTGCATTTCTTTATGACTCACCCTGAGCGTGTCTATAGCCGTGAGCAGTTGCTGAATAACGTCTGGGGGACTAACGTCTATGTCGAAGACCGGACGGTTGATGTCCATATTCGCCGCTTGCGTAAAGCGCTGGAGCTGAGCGGCCACGATCGTATGGTGCAGACGGTCCGCGGCACGGGTTATCGTTTCTCGACCCGTTTCTGAACAATGACAGGAGTGTGACGCGTGCTGGAACGTCTGTCATGGAAAAGGCTCGTTTTTGAACTCATTCTTTGTTGTATCCCGGCCCTCATTCTGGGGGCATTCGTTGGACATTTGCCGTGGTTTTTACTGGCTGCGGTCACCGGGCTGCTAATTTGGCATTTCTGGAACTTACTGCGCCTTTCCTGGTGGCTGTGGGTTGACCGCAGTATGACGCCTCCGCCGGGAAGCGGAAGCTGGGAGCCGCTGCTCTACGGCCTGCATCAGATGCAGATGCGTAATAAAAAGCGCCGTCGTGAGCTGGGTAGCCTGATCAAACGTTTTCGCAGTGGCGCGGAGTCGCTGCCGGATGCGGTCATTCTGACCACCGAAGAAGGGACTATCTTCTGGTGTAATGGCCTGGCGCAACAGCTGCTTGGGCTGCGCTGGCCGGATGATAATGGCCAGAATATCCTTAACCTTCTGCGTTACCCTGAATTTACGCAGTATCTGAAAAAACGTGACTTCACCCGCCCGCATAATCTGAAACTGAACAATGGTCGTCACCTTGAGATCCGCGTGATGCCCTACAGCGACCAGCAGTGGTTAATGGTGGCGCGCGACGTAACGCAGATGCACCAGCTGGAAGGGGCGCGACGTAATTTCTTTGCCAACGTCAGCCACGAATTGCGCACGCCGTTAACGGTGCTGCAGGGCTATCTGGAGATGATGCAGGAGCAAACGCTGGAAGGGGCGCCACGCGAAAAAGCGCTGCATACCATGCGTGAGCAAACGCACCGGATGGAAGGGCTGGTGAAACAGCTTCTGACGTTATCGAAAATAGAGGCCGCCCCGACGCTTGCGTTGAATGACACTATCGACGTGCCGATGATGCTGCGCGTTGTAGAGCGCGAAGCGCAGACCTTGAGCCATAAAAAACATCAACTGACCTTTGAGGTTGATAATGGCCTGAAAGTACTGGGCAGCGAGGATGAGTTGCGTAGCGCCATTTCTAACCTGGTCTATAACGCGGTAAATCACACGCCAGAAGGGACGCATATTGTGGTGCGCTGGCAACATACCCCGACAGGTGCGGAGTTTAGCGTTGAGGACAACGGGCCAGGTATTTCGCCGGAACACCTGCCTCGCCTGACCGAACGCTTCTATCGTGTTGATAAAGCGCGCTCGCGCCAGACCGGAGGAAGCGGTCTGGGGTTGGCGATTGTGAAACATGCGGTCAATCATCATGAAAGTCGTCTCGATATTCAGAGCACGCTGGGGAAAGGAACTCGTTTCAGTTTCGTTATCCCGGAACGATTAATTGCCAAAAAAATCGCCTGACAACAGGCGTGTCATTTTTCCTTTCCACGGGCCAGCCATTGCTGGCCCGTTTGCTTTGCGGCCAAGTAAAACCTGAGTGAATTTTATACGCCCGATGCTTTTTTGTTCGCATGATTAGCCATGGGTTTTTCTTATAAATAGCGTATTGTGCTGGCCTGATTTTTCATACTGGCATATTGTTCTGGTTTCACGATCCCATCTTGCCTTTAAACGTTATAAGCGTTTAAATTGCCCCCCAGATACTGTCAGACCGACTGTATTTGCGTGGTAAATCGAAAAACTATTCTTCTCCACGCCAGGACGGGAGAATTTCCCGCTGAAATTGAGCAAGTTTTCCGCTGTATTGTCCCGTCAGGGATGGCGAAAATCTCAACGTTTTCAACACCACATCCACAGGCAGTAAGGTTTTATGACCCATCACTTAAAATCGCGTGACATCATCGCGCTGGGCTTTATGACATTTGCGCTGTTCGTTGGCGCAGGCAACATCATTTTCCCTCCAATGGTCGGCTTACAGGCGGGTGAACACGTCTGGACTGCTGCGTTTGGTTTCCTGATTACTGCCGTGGGTCTACCGGTACTGACCATCGTTGCGCTGGCGAAAGTCGGCGGCGGCGTTGATAGCCTCAGCACACCGATCGGTAAAGTGGCTGGCGTTCTGCTGGCGACGGTCTGCTATCTGGCTGTTGGCCCACTGTTTGCGACCCCGCGTACGGCAACGGTCTCTTTTGAAGTGGGGATTGCTCCGCTGACCGGCGACGGTGCGATGCCGCTGTTTATCTACAGCCTGGTGTACTTCGCGATTGTCATTCTGGTTTCTCTTTATCCGGGCAAGCTGCTGGATACCGTGGGGAACTTCCTGGCGCCAATGAAAATTGTGGCGCTGATCGTGCTGGCCGTTGCGGCTATCATCTGGCCGGCTGGCCCTATCAGCGATGCGATGGATGCCTATAAAAATGCGGCGTTCTCCAACGGTTTTGTGAACGGTTATCTGACCATGGATACGCTGGGCGCGATGGTGTTTGGTATCGTTATTGTGAACGCGGCGCGTTCCCGTGGCGTGACCGAAGCGCGTCTGCTGACCCGCTATACCATCTGGGCTGGCCTGATGGCCGGTGTGGGCCTGACGCTGCTGTATCTGGCGCTGTTCCGCCTGGGTTCAGATAGCGCTATGCTGGTTGAACAGAACGCGAACGGTGCGGCTATCCTTCATGCTTACGTGCAGCACACCTTCGGTGGTGCGGGCAGCATGTTGCTTGCGGTGCTGATTTTCCTGGCGTGTCTGGTGACGGCCGTTGGCCTGACCTGCGCGTGCGCTGAGTTCTTTGCTCAGTATCTGCCGCTCTCTTACCGCTCGCTGGTGTTTATTCTGGGCATTTTCTCAATGGCGGTATCGAATCTGGGGCTGAGCCACCTGATTCAGGTTTCCATTCCGGTGCTGACGGCCATTTATCCGCCGTGCATTGTGCTGGTGGTGTTGAGCTTTACTCGTCCGTGGTGGAATAATTCATCCCGAATTATTGCGCCGGCCATGTTTATCAGCCTTCTTTTTGGTATCCTTGACGGAATCAAAGCATCAGCATTCAGTGAAATGCTGCCAGCCTGGACACAGCGTCTGCCGCTGTCCGAACAGGGTCTGGCATGGCTGATGCCTACCGTTGTAGCGCTGGTTCTGGCCGTTATCTGGGACCGTGCAGCAGGGCGTCAGGTTACATCTAACGCGCATTAATCAACGGCAACAAACTGTTTAACCACGGGGCTTAAGGCCCCGTGGTTTTTTGTTTTTTTCGTGTTGAATGGCAAGATTTAAATGGAAAGTACTAACAAACTCAAACGTGGACTGAGCACCCGCCACATCCGCTTTATGGCACTTGGTTCAGCTATCGGTACGGGTCTTTTTTATGGCTCGGCAGATGCCATCAAAATGGCCGGTCCAAGCGTTCTGTTGGCCTACATCATTGGTGGCGTGGCGGCGTATATCATCATGCGAGCGCTGGGCGAAATGTCCGTGCATAACCCTTCTGCAAGTTCCTTTTCTCGTTACGCGCAAGATAACTTAGGCCCGCTGGCAGGCTACATCACCGGCTGGACATACTGTTTTGAGATCCTGATAGTGGCGATTGCCGATGTCACTGCCTTCGGCATTTACATGGGGGTCTGGTTCCCGACTGTACCGCACTGGATTTGGGTACTAAGCGTGGTGTTGATCATCTGCGCCATTAACCTGATGAGCGTGAAGGTGTTTGGTGAGCTGGAGTTCTGGTTCTCCTTCTTTAAAGTTGCCACCATTATCATCATGATTGCGGCCGGTTTTGGCATCATCATCTGGGGTATTGGTAACGGCGGTCAGCCAACCGGTATTCATAACCTGTGGAGCAACGGCGGCTTCTTTAGCAACGGCTGGCTCGGCATGGTGATGTCTTTGCAAATGGTGATGTTTGCGTACGGCGGTATTGAGATTATCGGCATCACCGCAGGTGAAGCGAAAGACCCGGAGAAATCCATCCCGCGTGCCATCAATTCAGTGCCGATGCGTATTCTGGTGTTCTACGTGGGTACGCTGTTTGTCATTATGTCTATTTACCCGTGGAACCAGGTGGGCACCGATGGTAGTCCGTTTGTCCTGACTTTCCAGCACCTGGGGATCACGTTTGCGGCCAGTATTCTGAACTTCGTGGTGCTGACGGCCTCGCTTTCTGCAATTAACAGCGATGTGTTTGGCGTGGGGCGTATGCTGCACGGAATGGCAGAGCAGGGCAGTGCACCAAAAGTCTTTGCGAAAACCTCTCGTCGCGGTATTCCGTGGGTGACGGTGATGGTTATGACCATTGCGCTGCTGTTTGCGGTATACCTCAACTACATCATGCCTGAGAACATTTTCCTGGTGATTGCATCGCTGGCGACCTTTGCGACCGTGTGGGTGTGGATTATGATCCTGCTGTCACAGATTGCGTTCCGTCGCCGTCTGCCGCCGGAAGAGGTGGAAGCACTAAAATTCAAAGTGCCGGGTGGTGTGGTTACTACCGTAGTTGGGCTGGTTTTCCTGGTCTTTATTATCGGACTGATTGGCTATCACCCGGATACCCGTATTTCCTTGTATGTGGGCTTTGCGTGGATTGTTCTGCTGCTGGCAGGCTGGATGTTTAAATGCCGCCGCGACCGCCAGTTGGCGCAAGCGCAGTAATCCCCTTTTCCCCTCACCCTGTGGGTTGAGGAATCCCCACAAAAATACGAGCACGGACGGCTCCCTCTCCTTTTTGGGGAGAGGGGTGGGGTGAGGGGGAACATACGGCTCAGGTGGTCATTCCGTTCACTTTACGTTCCTTGCTACTCTGTCACCACAATAGCGGTGAACGTGCCAGGGTAGCTCACCGCCGCTACCCTGGCGACCCGGGCTCCCGGCAAGAAAATCGCCGCTTCGCGGTGCCTTCGGCTTATTCCTTTCGGCTTTCGGGTCGGGCGCGATGCAGCGTCCATGCAAGTCGCGCCCTCTCGGCGCATCCATGCGCCTCGCCCCGGCCTACAGGAAATGCCTCAGCGATTTTCAGCCGGACCATGGAATTGCTGTAAGCCTTTTATTTCAATGGCGTAATGTCATCGCTGAGTAAAGATAAAATGACTGGGGAACCCTCAGCCCAAAAGGAGAGGGTGAAGGCATCAGGCTGCACTGATGCCTCCTCCCCCGTCCTCCTCCCCCAATAAACTGCATCATGATGAGCTAACCTTAACTACCCTGTGGCAAGGTGACGTCAATTTCATCAAAGGGGATTCGTGATGTTGAACGCCTGGCACCTTCCGGTTGCCCCATTTGTTAAGCAAAACAAAGACAACCTTGTGATTACGCTCTGGCTGGCGGGGGAAAATCAGCCCGACCGCGTGATGCTACGCGCTGAAGTGGATAACGAAGAAACCGCATTGACCATGCATAAGCAACGCAGCCAGCCGCAGCCCGGCGTGACGGCATGGCGCGCGAACATCGATCTCAACAGCGGGCAGCCGCGACGTCGCTACAGCTTTAAGCTGCTGTGGAATAACCGTCAGCTGTGGTTTACCCCGCAAGGCTTTAGCCGTTTTCCACCTGCGCGGCTGGAGCAATTCGCCGTCGATTACCCGGACCATGGCCCGCAGTGGGTCAACGATCAGGTCTTTTATCAAATCTTCCCTGACCGCTTTGCCCGCAGCCAGAAGCGCACGCCGCAGCAGGATAAGGTCTATTACCACCACGCCACAGGTCACGACATTATCTTTAAAGAGTGGGATGAGCCGCTTACAGCGCAGGCAGGGGGATCGACATTTTACGGTGGCGACCTGGACGGGATCAGCGAAAAGCTCCCGTATCTGAAAAAACTGGGCGTCACGGCGCTGTACCTTAACCCGGTCTTTAAAGCGCCAAGCGTTCACAAATACGATACCGAAGATTATCGCCACGTTGATGAGCAGTTTGGCGGTGATGCCGCGCTGCTGCGTCTGCGGGAAAACACGAAAAAAGAAGGAATGCGCCTGATTCTGGACGGCGTGTTCAACCACAGTGGGGATTCCCACGCCTGGTTTGATCGTCACAATCAGTCCATGGGCGGTGCGTGTCATAACCCGGATTCACCCCAGCGTGACTGGTACAGCTTTAGTGATGAAGGACGGGCTTTGGACTGGTTGGGCTATGCCAGCCTGCCTAAGCTCGATTTTCAGTCGCCAGTGCTTGTGAACGAGATCTACGGTGGTGATGACAGCATTGTGCGCCACTGGTTAAAGGCTCCGTGGAACATGGACGGCTGGCGTCTGGACGTGGTGCATATGCTGGGTGAAGCGGGTGGGGCACGTAACAATATTGAGCACGTTGCCGGGATCACCCGTTCAGCAAAAGTCGCCCAGCCGGAGGCGTTTGTCTTTGGTGAGCATTTTGGTGATGCGCGTCAGTGGCTTCATGCCGATGCCGAAGACGCGGCGATGAACTATCGCGGCTTTACTTTCCCGCTGTGGGGATTCCTTGCCAATACCGATATTTCTTACGATCCGCAACTTATCGACGCCGAAACCTGCATGGCGTGGATGGACAACTACCGCGCCAGTCTGTCTCACCAGCAGCAGCTGCGGATGTTCAACCAGCTGGATAGCCACGACACAGCACGTTTCAAGTCGCTGCTGGGCAAAGACGTGGCGCGTCTGCCGCTGGCGGTGACCTGGCTCTTCACCTGGCCTGGGATCCCGTGTATTTACTACGGTGATGAAGTGGGACTGGACGGCAACAACGATCCGTTCTGTCGCAAAACCTTCCCGTGGGATCCGGCAAAACAGGACGCGTCGCTGTTCAGCCTGTATCAGAGTATGGCGAAACTGCGTAAACAGAACCAGGCTTTACGCTACGGCGGATGCCAGGTGGTCTACGCGCATGATAACGTCGTGGTGTTTGCCCGGGTCTATAACCAGCAGCGCGTGCTGGTGGCCATTAACCGGGGTGAAGCCTGTGAAGTGGTGCTGGATGATTCCCCACTGCTCAGGGTGAAGGCATGGCAACTGAAAGAGGGTAAAGGCGACCTGCAAGAAGGGGTTTTGTCTCTGCCTGCGATTTCAGCCTGCGTTTGGTTTGGTAATTAATCCCCTTTTGCAACCGGTGTATTACGCCGGTTGCAGAATATTCCCCAAAGTCGTTCTGTTAAATTAAACAGAGCGGACAAATTTCTTTAATATCGTCTAAATCAATTCTCGCTATACTCAAATTGCTTTATCAGACAGGGCCCTTTCTCATTTAGCACACAAAATCGTTGGCTTTTAACACATTGATTAAAAGGTACTTTTATGTCTATTCGTGAACTGATTGACCCGTCCAATTCCGCACTGATTTTTATCGATCACCAGCCGCAGATGTCCTTTGGCGTGGCAAATATTGACCGTCAGTTATTGAAAAATAATACGGTTGCTCTGGCGAAAGCAGGCAAAATTTTTGATGTACCGGTTATCTATACGTCTGTAGAAACAAAGAGCTTCAGCGGTTATATCTGGCCTGAATTGCTGGCCGTCCATCCTGATGTAAAACCCATTGAACGTACCTCGATGAACTCCTGGGAAGATGACGCGTTTGTTGCGGCAGTTAAAGCCACAGGCCGCAAAAAACTCATCATTTCTGCCCTGTGGACAGAAGTGTGCCTGACCTTCCCGGCGCTGATGGCGCTGGATGAAGGCTTCGAAGTGTATGTAGTAACAGATACCTCCGGCGGGACCTCTGTTGATGCACACGAACGTGCTATCGACCGTATGGTGCAGGCAGGCGCAGTGCCTGTGACCTGGCAGCAGGTGTTGCTTGAGTACCAGCGCGACTGGTCACGTAAAGGCACTTATGACGCGGTGATGGATCTGGTGCGTGAGCATAGCGGGGCTTACGGCATGGGCGTTGATTATGCCTATACCCTCGTTCACGGTGCGCCAGAGCGCAAAGCGTAATCCTTTCAGGGCGGGGTTCTCCCGCCCATCAATGACCAGGGAACTTTTATGGCGCAAACATCACATGTGACGCTGGTGATCACCCATACGTTACTGCCTGGACAAGCCGGGCGATACGAACAGTGGCTTGGCAAAATCATGCCCATCGCGGCTGAATTTCCCGGACATCTGGGGGCTAACGTCATCCGCCCGTCCGAAGGACAGAGCCTGTGGACGGTGATTATCCGCTTCGACACCATTGAGCACCTTTATGCCTGGACGCAGTCCGATACCCGTAATGTGCTGGTGAAAGAGATTGAGCCACTGCTGGCGGAAGGCGATAAAACGGAAGTGCGCACCGAGGCGGCATTCTGGTTCACTCCGCCAGAGACAAATGTGCGTAAACCAAAGCAGTGGAAACAGTTTCTCATCACCCTGCTGGTTATCTTCCCCAGTACCAATGTGGTGCCGCTGGTGACTGGCGCGCTGCTTCCTGGCCTGAAAGGCACTTTACTGCTGCATTTGATTAACGATGCCTGTGTGGTCGCGCTGGTGGTCTGGCTGTGGATGCCCATCGTGACCCGTCTGTTTGCCGGATGGCTGAAAAAAGCCTGATCCGGTTCAAAGGAGTACGTTATGTCTCAAACTGCCACACTGATCTTAACGAAAGGTAAGATCCACACCCTTGATCGCGAAAATCCGCTGACGGAAGCGGTGGCTATCGCTAACGGCAAGATCCTCGCGACCGGGAATCACGATCGCATCATGAGTTATGCAACCCA
Source organism: Enterobacter sp. Li2LvB3 (assembly GCF_056156645.1). Taxonomy (NCBI): domain Bacteria; kingdom Pseudomonadati; phylum Pseudomonadota; class Gammaproteobacteria; order Enterobacterales; family Enterobacteriaceae; genus Enterobacter; species Enterobacter sp. Li2LvB3. Next base: position 37,901 of record NZ_JBSICG010000013.1, read on the forward strand.
GGGCACGCAAATTGTTGATTTGCAGGGAAGCACAGTGATCCCCGGTCTTAATGACTCCCACCTGCACCTGATTCGCGGCGGGTTGAACTACAACCTCGAATTACGCTGGGAAGGTGTCCCTTCCCTGGCAGACGCGTTACGGATGCTAAAAGATCAGGCCGACCGTACGCCATCTCCCCAGTGGGTCCGCGTTGTGGGCGGCTGGAGTGAATTCCAGTTTGCCGAACGCCGGATGCCCACCATCGAAGAGCTTAACGAGGCCGCTCCGGATACCCCGGTGTTTGTACTGCATCTCTACGATCGCGCGCTGCTCAACCGCGCTGCGCTCAAAGCCGTTGGCTATACCAAAGAGACACCAAACCCGCCGGGTGGGGAAATTGTGCGTGATAACAACGGCAATCCGACCGGGCTGCTGATCGCTAAACCGAATGCGATGATCCTCTATGCGACGCTGGCAAAAGGACCAAAGCTGCCGCTTGAACTGCAGGTGAACTCTACGCGTCAGTTTATGCGCGAGCTGAACCGCCTGGGGCTGACCAGTGCTATCGACGCAGGCGGCGGTTTCCAGAATTACCCGGAGGATTACGAGATAATTGAGCAACTGCACGCCAAAGAGCAGATGACGGTGCGTATTGCCTATAACCTCTTTACTCAGCGTCCAAAGCAAGAACTGGAAGACTTTGAACGCTGGACCGATATGCTCAAGCCAGGGCAGGGGACGGATTTCTACCGTGCCAACGGTGCAGGCGAGATGCTGGTCTTCTCGGCGGCGGATTTTGAAGACTTTCTCCAGCCGCGCCCGGATCTGCCGCAGGGTATGGAAGACGAACTGGAGCGCGTGGTGCGTCATCTGGTGGAAAACCGCTGGCCGTTCCGTCTGCACGCGACCTATGACGAATCCATCAGCCGGATGCTGGATGTGTTTGAGAAGGTAAACCGCGAGATCCCGTTCAACGGGCTGCACTGGTTCTTTGACCACGCTGAAACCATTACTGAGCGTAATATCGAACGTGTTAAAGCACTGGGCGGCGGGATTGCGGTGCAGCACCGTATGGCCTTCCAGGGGGAATACTTTGTTGATCGCTATGGTAAAGAGGCGGTGAAACATACGCCGCCGGTGGCGAAGATGCTGGAGCTGGGCGTACCGGTAGGGTTAGGGACGGACGCGACCCGTGTGGCGAGCTATAACCCGTGGACGGCGCTTTACTGGCTAGTGTCCGGGCGTACCGTGGGCGGGCTGGCGATGTATGACGACAACAACCGCCTGCCGCGCGATGTTGCGCTGGAACTGTGGACCGCAGGCAGCGCGTGGTTCTCCAGCGATCAAGGTAAGAAGGGCCGTCTGGTTGAAGGTCAGCTTGCCGATCTGGTGGTGCTTTCGAAAGACTATTTCAGCGTGCAGGAAGAAGAGATTAAAGGCATCGAGTCGGTGCTGACCGTGGTGGATGGCAAGGTGGTGTACGCAGCCGGGCACTTTAGCCCGCTGTCACCGCCATCAATCCCGGTCGTGCCGGAATGGTCACCGGTGGTTAAGGTGCCTGGACATTATCGCTCAGCTCCGCCTGCCGCCAGCAAGGTGGGCGCGGTGGTGCAGATGCACCAGTGTATCGGGAGCTGTGGTGTGCATGGGCACGCGCACGACATAGCCCGTCAGTCAGATATTCCGGTGTCGGACGATCAGGCGTTCTGGGGCGTGCTGGGCTGTTCCTGCTTCGCGTTCTGAATAAAAAAAGGCCCGCATAAGCGGGCCTTTCTCGTAAACCGTGCCAATTACAGGCTGGATACGTTCTCTGCCAGGTACTTAGCAACACCTTCTGGAGATGCAGCCATACCTTCTTTCCCTTTTTCCCACTGAGCCGGGCACACTTCGCCGTGCTCTTCGTGGAATTGCAGCGCGTCAACCATACGCAGCATTTCGTCGATGTTACGACCCAGTGGCAGATCGTTCACCACCTGGTGACGAACGATGCCGTTCGCATCGATCAGGAAGGAGCCACGCAGTGCAACGCCAGCGTCCGGATGTTCGATACCGTAAGCCTGCTGGATTTCGCGTTTGATGTCCGCAACCATTGCGTATTTCACCGCACCGATGCCGCCGTTGTCGACAGGGGTGTTACGCCATGCGTTGTGTACAAATTCAGAGTCGAAGGAGACGCCAACAACTTCTACGCCACGCTTCTGGAATTCTTCGTAACGTTTGTCGAACGCGATCAGCTCAGACGGGCAAACGAAAGTGAAGTCCATTGGCCAGAAGAACAGAACGGTCGCTTTACCGTTGGTGTGCTGTTTGAAGTTGAAGTTTTCAACGATTTCACCGTTGCCCAGAACTGCTGCAGCTGTAAAATCCGGAGCCGGACGAGTTACCAGAACCATATGATTCTCCTGTAGATACTAAGGTTATTTGGAACGCAACGCGGGCCAGTATAGAGAGTGTCCGCTAATAAGACAAAGAGGTGGTGACAATCGTTCCACAAGCTTTCGCCTATCAATCATTCTTTAATTAAAGTTGCTTACTTTTGGCTTGAGCCATCATGCGCGGGTAAAACTGCCAGAAACGCGTTTCCAGCGCATCGTAATGCTCGTCCAGGTCATGCCAGGAATCACGCAGCGCATCCAGGCGCGGGCGACGGCTCGCCATACCGTTCAATACATTCTGGATAAAGTCCATCTCGCGATAGCGCTCAAGCCAGCGTTCAGACCACAGGTAGTTATTCAGGTTCACAAAGCGCGGCGGTGAGTCGGGCAAAATGATCGACACCTGCTGATGGGCATAGCGCACAAACTCCGGTAATGGCATCTCTGGCGAGAGTTGCGCCCAGTGGCGCGACAGAAAATGGTCCCACATCACATCCAGCGTAATTGGCGCAACGCGGCGCGTTTCGGGGCGGAACCACGTTTTGGCTTCCGTCACTTCGGGCAGATTATCCGTCAGCACGTCGATACGGCGGTGCATAAAAATCCCGTCGACTATCTCAGGGGAATAGTTCTCGGCAGGGTTACCGCGGACAAAATCGGCCAGCAAATTGCCGGAAAGAGAGCTGTCAGCGAGATGAGCGAGATGCAGGTGAGCGAGAAAATTCATGCGTTTTATTTGTCCGGTAGCGGCTAGTTGTTGCAGCAAAAGAGTGTGAGCACTAGACTATGCCGCCTGTTTTTAAGTCACGAGTATACGTCATGCGCGTCGCCGATTTTTCCTTTGAACTACCTGAATCCCTGATTGCTCACTATCCAATGCCTGAGCGCAGCAGCTGTCGCTTGCTGTCACTGGACGGGCCAACGGGCGCGCTGACGCACGGTACTTTCACCGATTTGCTCGACAAGCTCAACCCTGGCGACCTGCTGGTCTTTAACAATACCCGCGTGATCCCGGCGCGTCTGTTTGGCCGTAAAGCCAGTGGCGGCAAGATTGAAGTGCTGGTCGAACGTATGCTCGATGATAAACGTATTCTGGCACATATTCGCGCCTCTAAAGCGCCGAAGCCGGGTGCGGAACTGCTGCTGGGTGACGATGAGAGCATTAAAGCGACCATGACCGCGCGTCACGATGCGCTGTTTGAAGTGGAGTTTAATGACGAACGCACGGTGCTCGACATCCTGAACACCATCGGCCACATGCCGCTGCCGCCGTACATTGAGCGCCCGGACGAAGAGGCAGACCGCGAGCTTTACCAGACCGTCTACAGCCAGAAACCTGGCGCGGTAGCCGCACCGACGGCTGGCCTGCACTTTGACGACCCATTGCTTGAAAAACTGCGCGCAAAAGGCGTTGAGATGGCGTTCGTGACGCTGCACGTGGGCGCGGGGACTTTCCAGCCGGTACGTGTCGACAGCATCGAAGACCACATCATGCACTCCGAATATGCTGAAGTGCCGCAGGATGTTGTTGAGGCAGTGCTGGCGGCGAAAGCCCGCGGCAGCCGCGTGATTGCTGTCGGTACAACCTCCGTACGCTCGCTGGAGAGCGCCGCGCAGGCTGCCAAAAATGACCTGATTGAGCCGTTCTTTGGCGATACGCAAATCTTTATTTACCCGGGCTACCAGTACAACGTGATTGATGCTCTGGTGACCAACTTCCATCTCCCTGAATCAACGTTGATTATGCTGGTTTCCGCCTTTGCGGGGTATCAGAATACGATGAACGCATACAAGTCTGCGGTAGAACAAAAATATCGCTTTTTTAGCTACGGGGACGCGATGTTTATCACGTACAATCCGCAGGCTTTGAATGAGCGTGTCGGGGAATAAGTCCGCGGCACCAGAATAATGTGTCGGACTGTTTTTCTGGCACAGAGGAATAAAAATGAAATTTGAACTCGATACCACCGATGGCCGCGCGCGTCGCGGTCGCCTGGTGTTTGATCGCGGCGTGGTGGAAACCCCCGCATTTATGCCTGTGGGCACCTACGGCACCGTAAAAGGGATGACGCCGGAAGAAGTTGAAGCCACTGGCGCACAGATTATTCTCGGCAATACCTTCCACCTGTGGCTGCGTCCTGGTCAGGAGATCATGAAGCTGCACGGCGACCTGCATGACTTCATGCAGTGGAAAGGACCAATCCTCACCGATTCCGGCGGTTTCCAGGTCTTCAGCCTGGGTGATATCCGCAAAATAACTGAGCAGGGCGTTCACTTCCGTAACCCGATCAACGGCGATCCGATTTTCCTCGATCCTGAAAAATCGATGGAGATTCAGTACGATCTCGGTTCCGACATCGTGATGATCTTCGACGAATGTACGCCATACCCGGCGGACTGGGATTACGCGAAACGTTCCATGGAGATGTCTCTGCGTTGGGCGCAGCGTAGCCGCGACCGTTTTGACTCTCTCGAGAACAAAAACGCGCTGTTCGGCATTATCCAGGGCAGTGTTTACGAAGATTTACGCGATATCTCTGTTAAAGGTCTGGTAGAGATAGGTTTTGATGGCTACGCTGTCGGCGGTTTGGCTGTAGGTGAGCCGAAGGAAGACATGCATCGCATTCTTGAACATGTCTGCCCGCAAATACCAGCAGATAAACCACGTTACCTGATGGGTGTGGGTAAACCAGAAGATCTGGTTGAAGGTGTGCGCCGCGGCATTGATATGTTCGACTGCGTAATGCCAACCCGTAACGCGCGTAACGGTCATCTGTTTGTTACCGATGGCGTGGTGAAAATCCGTAACGCGAAGCATAAGAGTGACACCAGCCCGCTCGATTCTGAGTGCGATTGCTATACCTGTCGCAATTATTCCCGCGCGTATTTGCATCATCTCGATCGTTGCAACGAGATTTTGGGCGCGCGTCTCAATACCATTCATAATCTTCGTTATTATCAGCGCTTAATGGCTGGTTTACGTAAGGCTATTGAAGAGGGTAAATTAGAGAGCTTCGTGACCGATTTCTACCAACGTCAGGGTCGGGATGTTCCACCTTTGAACGTTGATTAATTTTAATAATGAGGGAATTTGAATGAGCTTTTTTATTTCTGATGCGGTAGCAGCAACTGGCGCGCCTTCTCAGGGCAGCCCAATGTCTCTGATTCTGATGCTGGTTGTGTTCGGTCTGATCTTCTATTTCATGATCCTGCGTCCACAGCAGAAGCGCACCAAAGAGCACAAAAACCTGATGAACTCTATCGCGAAAGGCGATGAAGTGCTGACCAACGGTGGCCTGGTGGGTCGCGTGACCAAAGTAGCTGAAAGCGGCTACATTGCTATCGCCCTGAACGACACCACTGAAGTGGTTATCAAACGTGACTTCGTAGCTGCCGTTCTGCCGAAAGGCACCATGAAGGCGCTGTAATCCCAACTTTTCCCAAAGGGAACTGCCGTGTTAAACCGTTATCCTTTGTGGAAGTACATCATGCTGGTCGTCGTGATTCTCGTCGGCCTGCTGTACGCGCTTCCCAACCTGTATGGTGAGGATCCGGCCGTTCAAATCACTGGCGCGCGCGGTGTCGCCGCCAGTGAGCAAACGCTGATCCAGGTCCAGAAAACGTTACAAGAAGAAAAAATTACCGCTAAGTCTGTGGCACTGGAAGAGGGCGCTATTCTTGCTCGCTTCGACACCACCGACACGCAGCTCCGCGCTCGTGAAGCGCTGATGGGCGTGCTGGGTGATAAATATGTCGTGGCGCTTAACCTTGCTCCTGCAACCCCGCGTTGGCTGGCTGCACTTAATGCAGAGCCAATGAAGCTAGGTCTTGACCTGCGTGGTGGTGTTCACTTCCTGATGGAAGTGGATATGGACACCGCACTGGGCAAATTGCAGGAACAGAATATCGATAGCCTGCGCAGCGATCTGCGTGATAAAGGCATCGCGTATACCACTGTGCGTAAAGAAGATAACTACGGCATGAGCATCACGTTCCGCGACAGCGCGGCACGCGACCAGGCTGTAACTTACCTGTCTCAACGTCACCGTGACCTGGTTATTACCTCTCAGGGCAGCAACCAGCTGCGTGCCGTGATGACGGATGCGCGTCTGAGCGAAGCGCGTGAATACGCGGTTCAGCAGAACATCAACATTCTGCGTAACCGTGTAAACCAACTGGGTGTGGCTGAACCACTGGTACAGCGTCAGGGTGCTGACCGTATTGTGGTTGAACTGCCGGGTATCCAGGATACTGCGCGAGCGAAAGAGATTCTGGGTGCGACTGCAACGCTTGAGTTCCGTCTGGTTAACTCTAACGTCGATCAGTCCGCTGCTGCTGCGGGCCGTATTCCGGGCGACTCTGAAGTGAAACAGACACGTGAAGGCCAGCCAGTTGTGCTGTACAAACGCGTGATCCTGACCGGTGACCATATCACCGACTCCACTTCAAGCCAGGATGAATACAACCAGCCGCAGGTTAACATCTCGCTGGATAGCGCAGGTGGTAACATCATGTCTAACTTCACCAAGGACAATATCGGTAAACCGATGGCGACCTTGTTCGTGGAGTACAAAGACAGCGGTAAGAAAGATGCGAATGGCCGTGCAGTGCTGGTGAAAGAGGAAGAGGTGATTAACATCGCCAATATCCAGTCTCGTCTGGGTAACAGCTTCCGTATCACCGGTATTAACAACCCGAATGAAGCCCGCCAGCTGTCACTGCTGCTGCGTGCCGGTGCGCTGATTGCGCCAATTCAGATTGTTGAAGAACGTACCATTGGTCCAACCCTGGGTATGCAGAACATCAAACAGGGCCTGGAAGCGTGTCTGGCGGGTCTTGTTGTTTCAATCCTGTTCATGATCTTCTTCTATAAGAAGTTTGGTCTGATTGCGACAAGCGCGCTGCTGGCGAACCTGGTGATGATCATCGGCATTATGTCCCTGCTGCCGGGGGCGACGCTGACCATGCCGGGGATTGCGGGTATCGTTCTGACCCTTGCGGTGGCGGTCGACGCCAACGTACTGATCAACGAACGTATCAAAGAAGAGTTGAGCAATGGTCGCTCTGTGCAGCAGGCGATTGAAGAAGGCTATAAAGGTGCTTTCAGCTCCATCTTCGATGCGAACGTAACAACACTGATTAAGGTTCTTATCCTGTACGCAGTGGGTACTGGCGCAATCAAAGGCTTTGCAATTACAACCGGTATCGGTGTTGCAACGTCGATGTTTACCGCTATTGTCGGCACCCGTGCCATCGTGAACCTGCTGTACGGCGGCAAGCGCGTCAAAAAGCTGTCTATCTGAGGAGTGCGTTGTGGCACAGGAATATACTGTTGAACAATTGAACCACGGCCGTAAAGTCTGGGACTTTATGCGCTGGGACTACTGGGCCTTCGGCATTTCAGGTTTTTTGCTGATTGTCTCCATCGCCATTATGGGCGTGAAAGGCTTCAACTGGGGGCTCGATTTTACCGGCGGTACGGTAATTGAAATCTCTCTGGAAAAACCGGTCGATATGGACCAGATGCGCCTGTCACTGCAGAAGGCGGGCTTTGAAGAGCCGTTGCTGCAGAATTTCGGTAGCAGCCGCGACATCATGGTACGTATGCCTCCGGTACACGACGCCAACGGCAGCCAGGAGCTGGGTAGCAAGGTCGTTAATGTAATTAACGAATCGACCAGCCAGAATGCGGCGGTGAAGCGTATTGAGTTCGTTGGCCCGAGCGTAGGTGCAGACCTGGCGCAGACCGGTGCGATGGCGCTGATGGTGGCGCTGATCTCCATCCTGATCTACGTTGGCTTCCGCTTCGAGTGGCGCCTGGCGGCAGGCGTGGTTATCGCGCTGGCGCACGACGTGGTGATCACCATGGGCGTACTGTCGCTGTTCCACATTGAGATTGACCTGACTATCGTGGCATCCCTGATGTCCGTTATCGGTTACTCACTGAACGACAGTATCGTGGTATCTGACCGTATTCGTGAAAACTTCCGTAAGATCCGTCGCGGTACGCCGTACGAAATCTTTAACGTGTCGTTGACCCAGACGCTGCACCGTACGTTGATCACATCCGGTACAACCTTGATGGTTATCCTGATGCTGTATCTCTTCGGTGGCCCGGTGCTGGAAGGCTTCTCATTGACCATGCTGATTGGTGTGACTATCGGTACTGCTTCGTCTATTTACGTTGCATCCGCTCTGGCACTGAAACTTGGCATGAGACGTGAGCACCTGCTCCAGCAGAAAGTCGAAAAAGAAGGGGCGGACCAACCGTCAATTCTGCCGTAAGACATTGTCTTATGCATAAAAAAATCCCGGTCTGTTGGCCGGGATTTTTTTTTATCTGCTGCTGACAAACACTCCTGACAGTATGCTGTCAGGAGGGCTGTCATACACTCCTTCTGAACCCAAACAACAGGCAGGAGGAAGTATGAAAAGTGTCATTAACTGGTTTGAAATTCCCGTCGCGGATATGGATCGCGCCATCAAATTCTACGAGCCGGTAATGCAGGTCGCGCTGCGTCGCGAAAAAATGGATTGTGCAGAGCTGGCGGTGTTCCCGCATGACGATCCGGCGACCGGTGGCGCGCTGGCTAAATTTGATGGCATTACACCCTCACAGCAGGGCGCTATTATTTATCTGCATACTGACAATCTGGCCGCCACGCTCGACAGAATCGCGTCTGCGGGCGGAGAATGTGTGTTTGGCCCGCTGGAGCTGCCACGTGGTATCGGCACAATTGCCCTGTTTACCGACAGCGAAGGTAACCGGGTTGGCCTTCATCAACCCGCCTGAGAGCTAAAGAGACTATGACCCGACGCGCTGACCGTTTATTTCAGATTGTGCAGATCCTGCGGGGCAGGCGTCTGACGACGGCAGCGCATCTGGCAGAGCGACTCGGGGTTTCTGAGAGAACCGTTTATCGCGATATCCGCGACCTTTCCCTTTCTGGAGTGCCGGTGGAAGGTGAGGCGGGGAGTGGTTATCGTCTGATGTCCGGTTTCGACTTACCCCCGCTGATGCTGACAAACAAAGAGTCTGAAGCATTGATGGTGGCGATCCGTCTGCTGAAAACCTGGGGCGGGGAATCACTGTCGCGTGAGCTGGAATCGGCCCAGGAAAAGGTGCTGGCGATCCTGCCGGAAGAGAGTCGTCGCAAGGCAGAGCAGACACGCATTTATGCGCCGGATATTGCCCTGCAAAACCACTCCCGCAATCACTTCGATGTGATTCATCAGGCGATATCTGCCCAGCGGGTTCTGGCACTGCATTATCGGGATGAAGCCGGGCAGCTCTCAAAGCGAGAGGTTCAGCCGCTGGGGCTGTTCTTCTGGGGAGAACGCTGGCTGCTGGCAGCCTGGTGTGAAAGGCGCGATGACTACCGCTGCTTCCGACTCGACAGGTGTTTGAATATTGCATCGACGGAGAGACGCTTTAGCGAGAGTGCAGACAGGTCTCTGGCGGATTTTCTCAGGAAGGTGAAGCAGTAAAAAGCCGGGTGGCGAGGTTAAAGCAAAACGGCAACATACGTTGCCGTTTTTTGCGTTTGCACCCTCTCCCGTGTGAGAGGGAAGGGGTGAGGGCATCAGCCCGTACAATCCCGCAGTGATTAGAAGTTGTAACCTACTACCAGGTAACCACCCCAACCGGTAGAACGAACGCTGAAGTCGCCGTCGCCGAAGTTCAGGCTGGCGTCGTCGTTCCACTGACCACCGTTGTGCCAGTAACGCGCAACAACAGAGTAGTGCCAGTGATCGTAGTTCAGCGCCAGGATGTGGCTGGAAGCGATGGAGTTGTTGGTACGCGCTTTCTTACCGTTCAGATCACGGAAGTCGTTGTCGCCCAGGTCTGAACCCCAGTCAAAGTTGGTGAAGCCGATGTAGCTCAGGTTGCCGCCCCACAGCTGGGTAATTGGCACAAAGTATTTCACTTTGAAACGGTAGCCATCCCACTCGTTCTCGTTCGCTGCACCGTAGTTCTGCCACTGGTATTTCGCGTAGACGTTCATGGACAGGCTCATCGGCAGGCCAGTGTCGATGTCCGTACCCAGACCCATGTACCAGGTGCTCTGACGACCGGACTTGTTGCGGCCCATGTCGTAGATGTAGTTGTTTGCGAAGTACCACTCTTTGAATGGACCGAACGCCAGGCTGGTGCCGGTCAGCTTATCGATGGAGAAGCGTGGTTCAATTTCCATGAACAGCGGCGAGCCGTGGTTCCAGATACCTTTTGCATCGGTATTACCACCAAAGAAGACCGGCGCATCCATATAGCCGTAGAAATCAAACCAGTCTTTCTTGGCAAATGCTTCGTACTCCAGGTAGGTATCGTTACGGAGCTGTGGTCCGAAACGGGTGTGGTAGCTGCCTACCACGTTTACGCTCTGATGCCACCAGTCGGAAACGTATTCTGGTTTATCGTTTTCTGCTGCGTTAGCAGTGAAAGAAGAGGAAAGTGCCAGCACTGCGCCGGCTGCAAGTAATGTTTTTTTCATAATCATGCCACTGATTGAAATTCCCTTCCGGGAGTGAAAAATGCGCGATTTGCGTTTCAAAATATTTCGTGTTTCTGCGGAGCCTATTATAGGAATCCTTGCTCACAAAAATATGTGTTGTTTCACATATCTCTCACGTACGTAATCGATTGCGTTCACGTTTGCGTACTTTAAACGGCGGGGATTGTAACGGCAAACATTTATGTTGCCAATCTATACGAAATGTAAATGTTAGCGGAGTGACATTGCACTCCGCTGAAAAGGGGGGTTATTGCGCGGCGGGCTGGATATCGTGAATGCGGATAAAACCTAACTGATCCGGGGTAAGACCACTCAGCTGGAGCGGAATATCAACATCGCTCGGAGCCAGTGTACTGGCGGGAGCCGTGAAGAGTTGGTTCTTCACGTTCACTTCCTGGTAGCTCTCGGTGGTGCCCTGAATCTGACCCCACTCAACGGTGCCGCTAAATGCAGGCAGCGGATCGTTGGACTCACCGTGAATGCGCAATGTTACTCGAGTACCATCTGCATTGGCCGCCACATTGACCATCGACATTTTCAGCGTGCCAATCTGACTATTGAGTCGGGCAGGGGTATTTGCCCCTGGCAGCAGATAAACGCCGCTGGTGGATTTCACATTCAGCGCGTTTTGCTGAGTGATCTTCACCGTCTCCTTATTCAGCTTATCCATGGCTGAATTGAGCGTGCTCACGCTTTGTTTCATTTCGTGAACTTCAGTTTGCTGTGCACAGGCGCTCAGTGTGAAGAGACTTCCCACCAGGAAAATTCTTATGTAACGTCTTGTCATTGCGTTAATTTCCTTGAAGTAACGGATTACCGTAATGGTAGCCAGCATCTTACCGCCAGGTATAGATCCTTTGTCTCAAAAAGCTCTTCCTTTGTTGTCAGCCCAGATCAGGGTAAAATAGAGGAAAGTTAACCGGATAGTCAGGACACCGTATGCATTGCCCATTCTGCTCCGCTGTGGATACCAAAGTAATCGACTCTCGTCTTGTGGGCGAAGGCTCGTCTGTACGCCGTCGTCGGCAATGTCTGGTGTGTAATGAACGTTTCACCACTTTCGAAGTGGCTGAACTTGTGATGCCGCGCGTGGTGAAAAGCAACGACGTGCGTGAGCCATTCAACGAAGAAAAACTGCGCAGCGGGATGCTAAAAGCACTGGAAAAACGGCCAGTCAGCGCAGATGACGTTGAAACAGCGTTAAATCATATTAAATCCTATCTTCGTGGTTTAGGGGAGCGCGAGGTGCCGAGTAAAATGATCGGCAACCTGGTGATGGAGCAGCTTAAAAAGCTCGATAAAGTCGCGTACATCCGCTTCGCCTCTGTGTACCGCAGTTTCGAAGATATCAAAGAGTTCGGCGAAGAGATCGCCCGCCTACAGGATTAAGCTCATGCAGGATGAGATTTACATGGCGCGAGCGCTGAAACTGGCGCAGCGCGGGCGTTTTACCACCCATCCCAACCCGAATGTCGGCTGTGTCATTGTGAAAGATGGCGAGATTGTCGGTGAGGGTTTCCATTTTCGCGCCGGTGAGCCTCATGCTGAAGTTCATGCCCTGCGTATGGCGGGTGAAAAGGCACGTGGCGCGACAGCGTACGTGACCCTTGAGCCTTGCAGCCACCACGGGCGTACCCCACCGTGCTGCGAAGCCCTGATTGCAGCAGGCGTTTCGCGGGTGGTCGCAGCGATGCAGGATCCCAATCCGCAGGTTGCCGGGCGCGGCCTTTACCGGCTCCAACAAGAAGGTATCGACGTCAGCCATGGTCTGATGATGAACGATGCCGAGGCCATTAATAAGGGTTTCCTTAAGCGTATGCGCACGGGGTTCCCATATATTCAGCTGAAGCTGGGCGCTTCGCTTGATGGTCGTACGGCGATGGCTAACGGTGAAAGCCAGTGGATAACGTCACCGCAAGCAAGGCGCGATGTGCAACGTCTGCGTGCGCAAAGCCATGCTATCCTCACCAGCAGTGAAACCGTTTTGGCTGACAACCCGGCGATGACTGTTCGCTGGGATGAACTGAATGCCGATACTCAGGCGCTTTATCCGCAGGAAAATTTGCGTCAGCCGCTGCGTATTGTGATTGATAGCCAGAATCGCGTGACGCCGGAGCACCGCATCGTCCAGCAGCCAGGCGAAACCTGGTTTGCCCGGACCAAAGCAGACGATCGCAGCTGGCCGGAAGGTGTTCGTAGCATTATGGTGCCGGAGCACAACGGGCATCTCGATTTAGTGGTGCTGATGATGCTGCTTGGCAAACAACAGGTGAACAGCATCTGGGTGGAAGCGGGGCCAACGCTTGCCGGTGCGCTGTTCCAGGCAGGGCTTGTGGATGAACTGATAGTCTACGTTGCCCCTAAACTGCTAGGAAACGCTGCACGCGGGTTGTTTGTGTTGCCAGGCCTTGAAAAACTGGCCGATGCCCCACAACTCAAATTCAGCGAGATTCGTCCGGTTGGCCCGGATGTCTGCCTCCATTTAACGACAGCGTAATTGCTCCTGAAATAGGGAAGCAGTGCGCAAAGTATTATGATAAAATCCGCCCCCCTGCGGGGCCAAATGAACCCGTAAAGGAAGAGTATGAACATTATTGAAGCTGCTGTAGCTACCCCGGACGCTCGCGTCGCCATCACCATTGCGCGTTTCAACAACTTCATCAACGACAGCCTGCTGGAAGGTGCGATTGACGCCCTGAAACGTATCGGCCAGGTTAAAGATGACAACATTACCGTTGTTTGGGTTCCAGGTGCTTACGAACTGCCACTGGCAGCAGGCGCGCTGGCAAAAACCGGTAAGTACGACGCGGTGATTGCACTGGGTACTGTTATTCGTGGCGGCACTGCGCACTTCGAATACGTTGCGGGTGGTGCAAGCAATGGTCTGGCACACGTTGCGCAGGATGCTGAAATTCCTGTCGCGTTCGGCGTGCTGACCACTGAAAGTATTGAACAAGCTATCGAACGCGCTGGCACCAAAGCCGGTAATAAAGGTGCAGAAGCTGCACTGACCGCGCTTGAGATGATCAATGTATTGAAAGCCATCAAGGCCTGATTTTTTTGTAAGGGGAATTCCGTGAAACCTGCTGCTCGTCGCCGCGCCCGTGAATGTGCCGTCCAGGCACTTTACTCCTGGCAGTTGTCCCAGAACGACATCGCTGATGTTGAATACCAGTTCCTGTCAGAGCAAGACGTGAAAGACGTTGATGTTCTGTACTTCCGTGAACTGCTGTCGGGAGTGGCGACTAATAGCGCGTATCTCGATGGTCTGATGAAGCCATACCTGTCTCGTCTGCTCGACGAGCTGGGTCAGGTTGAAAAAGCAGTGTTGCGTATTGCGCTGTTTGAGCTGTCAAAACGTGATGATGTGCCGTACAAAGTGGCCATCAACGAAGCTATCGAACTGGCGAAAACCTTCGGTGCTGAAGACAGCCACAAATTTGTAAACGGCGTGCTGGATAAAGCCGCACCTGCGATCCGTCCCCACAAAAAGTGATCCGCAAACCGGAGTTTCGCATTGCCTTGCCGGCAGTGCGGCTCCGGTTTTTTCTTTTATCTGCTGAGGCATAACGCATGGCATGTGGCGAATTTTCCCTTATTGCCCGTTATTTCGACCGAGTCAGAACCTCTCGTCTTGATGTTGAAACTGGAATCGGCGACGACTGCGCACTTCTCAATATTCCCGAAAAACAGACGCTGGCGATCAGCACCGACACCTTAGTGTGCGGACGTCATTTCTTACCTGATATCGATCCTGCTGACCTGGCGTATAAAGCGCTGGCGGTGAACGTGAGCGATCTGGCGGCAATGGGCGCCGATCCTGCGTGGCTAACGTTGGCATTAACCCTGCCGAATGTTGATGAAGCCTGGCTCGAAACGTTCAGCGATGCGCTGTTTGAACAACTCAATTACTACGATATGCAGCTGATTGGCGGTGATACCACCGGCGGACCGCTGTCGATGACGCTGGCTATCCACGGCTATGTGCCTGTTGGGCGAGCACTTAAGCGCTCGGGAGCAAAACCGGGTGACTGGATCTACGTAACCGGTACGCCGGGCGATAGCGCCGCAGGGCTGGCTATTCTTCAGGAACGTTTAACGGTTGACGATGCCGATGACGCTGCCTATCTGATGAAACGCCATCTGCGGCCAACGCCGCGAATTCTTCACGGCCAGGCCCTGCGCGAGCGCGCCAGCTCGGCTATCGATCTCTCTGACGGGCTGATCTCCGATCTGGGTCATATCCTGAAGGCCAGCGGTACAGGGGCGCGTGTTGATCTGGATCTGTTCCCGCTTTCCGCGCAAATCCGTCGCCATGTTGAACCCGAGCAGGCCCTGCGCTGGGCGCTGTCCGGTGGTGAAGATTATGAGCTGTGCTTTACCGTCCCGGAACTGAATCGCGGTACGCTGGATGTGGTGCTGGGTCACCTGGGTGTGCCGTATACCTGTATCGGGCAGATCCTTCCTGAAAGTGAAGGGATGCAGTTTGTCCGCGAAGGTGCACCGGTCGCGCTCGACTGGAAAGGATACGATCACTTCGCGTAAGTTTTTTTGCCGGGTAAGGCGAAGCCGCCACCCGGCGTTTATTTATTTAAATCCCACCACAGGATGCGGTTCATACGGCGTTTCCAGCTCGGCAATCTGCTCCGGCGTCAGGGTTATATCCACGGCATTGAGCAACTCGTCCAGTTGCTCTTCACGCGATGTGCCAATTATCGGTGCTGCAACTCCACGTTTGCTCAGTAACCACGCCAGCGCGACCTGCGCTCGCGTCGCTCCGGTATCGTCGGCTATTCCCGCCAGGCGTTCGGCAATCAGGGCATCACTGGCCTCAGTGGCGTCATACAAGGTTTTACCAAATGCATCCGACACCGAACGGGCTGTGGTTTCGCCCCACGGGCGGGTTAAACGTCCGCGAGCCAGCGGGCTCCACGGAATAACTGCCACCCCCTCCTGATAACAGAGCGGCAGCATTTCGCGCTCTTCTTCGCGATAAATCAGATTGTAGTGATCCTGCATGGTGACAAAGCGCGCCCAGCCGTGCTGTGCCTGAAGGTTTAACGCGGTTGCAAACTGGGCTGCGTGCATGGAAGAGGCGCCGATGTAACGTGCTTTACCGGCTTTGACCACATCATTAAGCGCTTCCAGCGTCTCTTCGACAGGCGTGTTGTAATCCCAGCGGTGGATTTGCAGCAGATCGACATAATCCATATTCAGGCGTCTGAGGCTGTCGTCAATGGAACGCAGGATCTGCCCGCGTGAAAGCCCTTCTGGTAAATCGCCGGTCTTATGGAAGACCTTGGTCGCCACCACCACGTCATCGCGGCGGGCAAAGTCACGCAGGGCGCGCCCGACTATCTCTTCGCTGCTGCCGTCTGAGTAACTGTTGGCGGTGTCAAAGAAGTTAATGCCGCCGTCGATGGCGTGTTTGATGATAAGACGACTGCTCTCTTCCGGCAGTGTCCAGGCGTGATTTCCCCGGTCAGGCTCGCCAAATGTCATGCAGCCGAGACAAAGTCGGGAAACCTTAAGGTCTGTTTTTCCTAATGTATTGTATCGCATGGTTCCACTCCTGCTGATTGCGTAAAGCGTTACCTTTAAGCATAGCAGGAGCGGAAAGGGGAGGGCTTAGGCCAGCCAGGTGCGGATTTTAGCTTCAATACCTTCGGCATCAAGGCCGATGGTTGCACGGGCTTCGTCTTGCGTCCCTTGCGGGATAAAGTGGTCTGGCAAACCGAGGTTCAGAACCGGCACGGCTTTACGGTGTGCCATCAGCACCTCGTTCACGCCGCTACCTGCACCGCCCATAATGGCGTTCTCTTCGAGCGTCACCAGCACGTCATGGGCTTCAGCCATGCTCAGGATCAGGGATTCATCAAGCGGCTTCACAAAACGCATATCTACCAGGGTGGCATTCAGCGTTTCGGCAACCTTAGCGGCTTCTGGCATCAGTGTACCGAAGTTCAGAATCGCCACTTTTTCGCCGCGACGTTTCACCAGACCTTTGCCAATCGTCAGTTTTTCCAGCGGTTGCAGTTCCACGCCCACTGCGTTACCGCGCGGGTAGCGAACGGCACTTGGGCCATCCTGATAGTGGTAGCCGGTAAACAACATCTGGCGACATTCGTTTTCGTCGCTTGGGGTCATGATGACCATGTCCGGGATGCAGCGCAGGAAGGAGAGGTCAAATGCCCCCTGGTGCGTTTGACCGTCGGCACCTACGATCCCTGCCCGGTCGATAGCGAACAGCACCGGCAGTTTCTGGATGGCGACGTCATGGATCACCTGGTCATAGGCGCGTTGCAGGAAGGTGGAGTAAATCGCGACAACCGGTTTGTAGCCGCCGATCGCCAGCCCCGCCGCGAACGTCACCGCGTGTTGTTCTGCAATAGCGACGTCGAAATACTGGTCAGGGTATTTTTTCGAAAATTCCACCATGCCAGAGCCTTCGCGCATGGCCGGGGTGATGGCCATTAGCTTGTTATCTTTGGCCGCCGTTTCGCACAGCCAGTCACCGAAGATTTTTGAATAGCTCGGCATCCCGCCGCTGCTTTTTGGCAGGCAGCCGCTGGTTGGGTCAAATTTCGGTACCGCGTGGAAGGTAATCGGGTCTTTTTCCGCAGGTTCGTAACCACGCCCTTTTTTGGTCATGATGTGCAGGAACTGCGGGCCTTTCAGGTCGCGCATGTTCTTGAGCGTGGACACCAGCCCCAGAACGTCGTGGCCGTCGACCGGGCCGATATAGTTAAAGCCCAGTTCTTCAAACAGCGTGCCAGGCACAACCATGCCTTTGATATGTTCTTCGGTACGCTTGAGCAGCTCTTTGATTGGCGGAACGCCAGAGAAGACTTTTTTACCGCCTTCGCGAAGCGTGGAGTAGAGCTTGCCAGAGAGCAATTGTGCCAGGTGGTTATTCAGCGCGCCAACGTTCTCAGAGATAGACATCTCGTTGTCGTTGAGAATAACCAGCATGTCCGGCTTGATATCACCCGCATGGTTCATGGCTTCAAACGCCATACCGGCGGTGATCGCCCCGTCACCAATCACGCAGACAGTGCGGCGCTGCTTGTTCTCTTTTTCGGCAGCGACAGCGATACCGATACCCGCAGAAATGGAGGTAGAAGAGTGGCCGACGCTTAATACGTCGAATTCACTCTCACCGCGCCACGGGAACGGATGCAAGCCGCCTTTCTGGCGAATAGTGCCAATCTTATCGCGACGGCCAGTCAGAATTTTGTGCGGATATGCCTGGTGACCCACGTCCCAGATTAACTGATCAAACGGCGTGTTATAGACGTAATGCAGCGCCACGGTCAGTTCAACCGTGCCAAGCCCGGAGGCGAAATGGCCGCTGGAGCGGCTAACGCTGTCGAGCAGGTAGCGACGCAGTTCGTCACACAATTTCGGCAGGCTCTCTTTCGGCAACAGGCGCAACTCCTGGGTGGAGTCAACTAACGCCAGTGTCGGGTATTTGGCAATATCAAAACTCATCAAAGGCTCATCGAGATATACAGTTTATTTATCACGCTGGATTATATAGTCCGCTAGCGCTTCCAGTGCCGAGGTATCCAGTGATTGCGCGGCCAGTTGATTCAGTGACTGGCGGGCATCATCAATCAGGTCCCGGGCTTTACGTTGGGCTTGCTCAAGGCCCAGAAGGGCGGGATAGGTGCTTTTGCCAAGCTGCTGATCGGCACCCTGACGTTTACCCAATGTTGCAGTATCGCCCACCACATCCAGAATGTCATCCTGAACCTGGAACGCCAGACCGATACTTTCTGCGTATCTGTCCAGAATCGGCAGGGCTTTGCGTCCCTGTTCACCCGCACTCAGCGCACCCAGACGAACGGCTGCGCGAATTAAGGCACCCGTTTTGTGACGGTGAATACGCTCAAGCTGTTCCAGATTAACCTGACGTCCTTCGGCCTCAAGATCCAGCGCTTGCCCGCCGCACATCCCTGCAACGCCACTGGCCATTGCCAGCTCGGAAACCATTGCCAGGCGATCGCGGTCGGCCACTTCGGCCATTGGTGCATCGCTTAAAATCGAAAACGCCAGCGTTTGCAGGGCATCACCCGCCAGAATGGCATTCGCTTCGCCAAACTTGATGTGGCAGGTTGGTTGACCACGACGCAAATCGTCGTCGTCCATGGCCGGCAAATCGTCATGGATCAGCGAGTAAGCATGGATGCATTCAACGGCAGCAGCCGGTGCATCCAGGGTGTTTTCACTGATGCCAAACATCTTTCCGGTGGCGTAGACCAGGAACGGGCGCAGGCGCTTTCCACCCAAGAGTGCGCCATAGTGCATGGCCTCAACCAGTGGAGTGTTCTGAAAAGGCTGCGGCTCAATAAAACGGCGCAACGCATCGTTGGCACGCACAACGCACGCCTGAAGCTGTGTGGAAAAATCCATTTACTCGGCGTCCGGTGTGAAAGGTGTTGTCGCGGCGTCTTCGGCTTCGGAGAGCAGGATCTGCACGCGTTGTTCAGCCTGCTGTAATTTAATCTGCCCCTGGCGTGCAAGCTGCACCCCACGTTCAAATTCGTTGAGTGCGTCTTCCAGCGACAGATCGCCACTCTCAAGACGGGTTACAATTTGCTCCAGTTCACTCAGCGCAGTTTCGAAACTGGCCGGTGCGTCATTTTTCTTCGGCATAGTGAATGTCTGACTCTCATATTTTCTGCCCTGTCATGGTAACGGACTCGGGCGGATAAGCAAATAACGCGCAATGTGCACAGGAGCCGCGTGATAGTGGTATACTTGCGCGCCTGGATACAGCCTTCGGTATAGGGGCTGTTGTACTTTTCCATTACAAGCCTTAATAAGCTTGCCTAAGAAACATTGCCGCCATGAAGTTTATCATTAAATTGTTCCCTGAAATCACTATCAAAAGCCAATCTGTGCGTTTGCGCTTTATTAAAATTTTGACCGGGAACATCCGTAACGTTCTGAAGCATTATGACGAAACGCTGGCCGTTGTTCGTCACTGGGATCACGTTGAAGTTCGCGCCAAAGACGAAAACAAGCGTCTTGATATCCGCGACGCGCTGACCCGTATTCCGGGGATCCACCATATTCTTGAAGTGGAAGATGTCCCGTTTACCGACATGCACGACATCTTCGAAAAAGCGCTGGTGCAGTATCGCGACCAGATCGAAGGTAAAACCTTCTGTGTCCGCGTGAAGCGCCGTGGCAAACACGAATTTAGCTCCATTGAAGTGGAACGTTACGTGGGCGGCGGTCTGAACCAGCACGTTGAGACTGCGCGCGTACGCCTGACTAACCCGGACGTGACCGTTAACCTGGAGATCGAAAACGATCGCCTGTTGTTGGTGAAAGGCCGTTATGAAGGTATCGGTGGTTTCCCGATCGGGACGCAGGAAGATGTGTTGTCCCTGATTTCCGGCGGTTTTGACTCCGGTGTTTCCAGCTACATGCTGATGCGCCGTGGCTGTCGCGTTCACTACTGCTTCTTTAACCTGGGCGGCGCGGCGCATGAGATCGGTGTCCGTCAGGTGGCGCATTACCTGTGGAACCGCTTCGGCAGCTCGCACCGCGTGCGTTTTGTGGCGATCAACTTTGAGCCAGTGGTTGGCGAAATCCTCGAAAAAGTGGACGACGGCCAGATGGGCGTGGTGCTGAAACGTATGATGGTGCGTGCAGCGTCAAAAGTGGCGGAGCGTTACGGTGTGCAGGCGCTGGTAACCGGTGAAGCGCTGGGCCAGGTGTCCAGCCAGACGCTGACCAACCTGCGTCTTATCGATAATGTGTCTGATACCCTGATCCTGCGCCCGCTTATCTCTCATGATAAAGAACACATCATCGACCTGGCGCGCGAAATCGGCACCGAAGATTTTGCCCGCACCATGCCGGAATATTGTGGCGTTATCTCAAAAAGCCCAACCGTTAAGGCGGTGAAAGCGAAGATTGAAGCGGAAGAAGAGAACTTCGATTTCGCTATTCTGGAGAAGGTGGTGGCGGAAGCGTCCAACATCGATATCCGTGAGATTGCACAGCAGACCGAACAGGACGTGGTTGAAGTTGAAACCGTCAGCGGTTTTGGCGCTAACGATGTGATCCTGGATATCCGTTCCATCGACGAACAGGATGCTAAACCGTTGAACGTCGAAGGCGTTGAGGTGATGCCGCTGCCGTTCTACAAGCTGAGCACGAAATTTGGCGACCTCGACAAGGGCAAAACGTACCTGCTGTGGTGCGAGCGTGGCGTGATGAGCCGCTTGCAGGCGCTGTATCTGCGCGAGCAGGGCTTTGCTAATGTGAAGGTGTATCGCCCGTAGCGTTTTGCCGGGGAGTGCGGCCTGATGCCCTCACCCCGGCCCTCTCCCACAGGGAGAGGGAGAAAAGATGAGCACGTGTAGGCCGGGTAAGGCGTAGCCGCCACCCGGCTTTTTTACGCTCTAAGCTTCGTAGTAATTATAAATTCCCGCCGGCATGACCAGCGACGACGCGACCTCGTATGCCTTTTCACGCCCGACCAGCAGGTCAATAATCTTCAGCGCAAAATCAATCGCGGTTCCCGGCCCCTGGCTGGTGAGCAGATTGACGCGCGGATCCCAGACCACGCGTTTATCGACCCACTGGTCTTCCGGGATACGGTCTTTCAGCGTCGGGAAACCGGTCATATTGCCTATCGGGAAAATATCGTGCGGAACCAGCACCGTTCCGGCTGCGGCGCAAATTGTGGCGACGATACGGCCAGAGAGATGAAACTGCCTGACCGTTTCGACGAGCAGTGGGCTGTCGCGAAAACACTCCGCTCCCTTCAGGCCGCCGGGCAGAACGATAATGTCATAATCACCATCAGCCACCTGTACCAGCGGGGCATCTGCGAGGATTTTCACCCCACGTGAGCAGGTGATAGCCAGGTTACCGTCGCTGGCAACGCTCGCGGTGGTGACATTAATACCGCCCCGCACCATCAGGTCGATGGTGGTGACGGCTTCCATTTCTTCGCTACCAGGGGCGAGGCATACCAGTGCCGACGCGCTCATACTCACTCTCCTTACGTTTAACCAGGTCATACAGGCGGGCGTTTTCCGGTACGGCAATACCGTGCGCACGGGCGCGTTTTAACAGATAGCCGGTGATGTAGTCTATCTCGGTGTGGCGCAACGCCCGAACGTCCTGCAACATCGAAGAGATATTTTCTGCCGTACTATCAATAACCTGCTCGACATAATAGCGTAAATCGTCTGCCGAGGTGTGTAAGCCTTCACGTTCGATAACAGAGGCAACTTCAGCACACAGGGTTGTGACCTCTTGCAGATGGTTTTTTAGCTCGCCGTTAGGGCAATCCCACAGCGCCGTGAGCGGGTTGATGACGCAATTAACCGCCAGTTTGCGCCACAGCTGAGGACGAATGTTGTTGTGCCAGGCGACGTCTGGCAGCACCTTTTGCAGAACGTCAGCCAGATAACTGTAGTCACCATCCTGTTCGCGAGCCGGGCCAATATGGGTGACGCCGCTGGCGACATGCACAATGATATTGCCATCACGCCGTGCGGCATGGGTGGTTGTCGCCATCAGCAGCGGCTGCGGGATGCTTTTCAGCTCATCAATGGTTCCCATGCCGTTATGCAGCAGCAGGATGGGCGATGTCGGGGGCAGTTGAGCCGCGAGGGTTTTCACCGCATCCGATACCTGCCACGCTTTGAGCGTGACCAGCAACAGGTCGCTTTGCGCCAGGAAATCAGGATCGTTTGCAGTGAGTGATTCGTTAAAGATGCTTCCGTCTTCATCTATCAGGTTTACACTACAGTAGGGCTGGGGCACACGCAGCCAACCTTGTACCTCGTGTCCGTGTTTGCATAGTGCCGTCAGCCATAGTTGACCAAGGGCTCCGCATCCAAGCACTGTAATTTTCATTGTTCCTCCTCACCTGCAACTGCGCCAGGTGTTACGGCCTAAGTATAGCGCCGTCAGCTAAGCTTCTCGTTATGCCTCGTTGCGGGTATTATGCAACGCAACAAAAATGAAGGGAGAAGAAAAGATGCCATCTTTCGATATTGTTTCCGAAGTTGATATCCAGGAAGTTCGTAACGGCGTAGATAATGCAAGCCGTGAAGTTGAGTCACGTTTTGATTTTCGTGGCGTAGAGGCGACTTTTGAGCTGAACGATGCAAATAAGACTATCAAGGTTCTGAGCGAGTCTGATTTCCAGGTCAATCAGCTGCTTGATATTCTGCGTGCCAAATTGCTGAAACGCGGCATTGAAGGCGCGTCTCTTGATGTGCCAGAAGAGTTCGTACATAGCGGTAAAACCTGGTTTGTTGAAGCCAAACTGAAGCAGGGCATTGAGAGCGCGGTGCAGAAAAAGCTCGTTAAGCTCATCAAAGACAGCAAGCTGAAAGTGCAGGCGCAAATTCAGGGTGAAGAGATCCGTGTTACCGGGAAATCCCGTGACGATCTGCAATCCGTTATGGCGCTGGTTCGCGGCGGCGATCTGGGACAACCGTTCCAGTTTAAAAACTTCCGCGATTAAGACAAAAATGCCCGGTTGAACCGGGCATTTTTTCAGGCTTTCAGCGCCTGCTCTACTTCAAAGCGGTTGGTCACTTTGCTGTCAATTTTGACATACGCACTGCGTTCATCCGGCACAATCATCACTTCGTTCACGCCGTCTGTAGCTTCCAGGCGCTGCTTCAGCGCATCACTAATTTCAACGTCAGCCGGGATTTCTACGCGCAGGCTACTGACATAGCGCGGCTCTTTCATGGTACTGGCGACCAGCAGCCAGATCATTGCCAGCAGCGCGCCTGCCAGGAATACGGTTTGCGAATCAAACAGGCCATCCACCCAGCCGCCGAGCGAGCCACCGATAGCGACGCCGATAAACTGGCTGGTGGAGTAAATGCCCATTGCCGTGCCTTTATATCCCGCTGGTGATTCTTTGCTGATAAGCGAGGGCAGAAGGGCTTCCATCAGGTTAAATGCCAGGAAGAAGAGCTGAACGCCCGCCACCAGTTCCCAGAAGTGCGGGCCGGAACCCCACAGCACGATCTCCGCAATCAGCAGTAGTGCAACGCAGGCGAGAAACACGCGTTTCATCTTGCGCTTCACTTCGGCGTAGATGATAAATGGCACGACGGAGACGAACGAAATCAGCATGGTCACCAGATAAATTTTCCAGTGCTCAGACGCCGGGAAACCGGCTGCCGCCAGCTGGCCCGGAAGGGCAACGAAGGTCGACATCAGCAGAATGTGCAGGCACATAATGCCAAAATTCAGCTTCAGCAGGCGCGGCTCGACAATGACTTTGCTAAAGCAGCCTTTGACCATGCCGGACTCACGGTTCAGCACGTGGTTTTTGCTGTCCGGCACGACCCACAGCGTTAACGCAATACCGATGGTCGCCAGAATGGCAATCATCCAGAACAGCGCATGAAGACCTAGTTTATGCGTAATGATCGGGCCGAGTACCATCGCAATCGCAAAGGTCACGCCAAAGCTCACGCCAATAAACGCCATGGCTTTGGTGCGATTTTGTTCGCGTGTTAAATCCGACAGCAGCGCCATTACGGCCGCAGCAATCGCCCCGGAACCTTGCAACGCGCGGCCAAGAATAATGCCCCAGATAGAGTGGGAGAGGGCGGCTATTACGCTGCCGAGCACAAAGACCAGCAGCCCGCCGACAATCAGCGGCTTACGGCCTACGCGGTCAGAAAGCAGGCCAAAGGGGATCTGGAATACCGCCTGCGCTAAACCATAGATACCAATCGCCAGACCAATCAGCGCTTCACTGGCGCCTTGCAATGCCATACCGTACGTGGTCAGAACAGGCAGGACCATAAACATGCCAAGCATCCGTAGCGAGAAAACAGTCCCTAAACCCCAGGTCGCGCGCAATTCGCCTGGCGTCATTTTATTATCGTTCATTACCACCTCAGTTCAAAAGCAGGCCATAGTGTAGTGCGGGGAAGGGGCGGGGTAAATAAAGGCTTATTTAACAAATATTACATGCGGTATTAATAGATTCAGTGAATAAAAAAGGGTGCCGAAGCACCCCTTTATTCACCTGTTATGTCTTACCAGACGTAAGTCAGCAGGTTGTGCGAGTCTGGGACCATAAAGTCTACAGACATCATTACGGACAACGAGGTGATAGCAACGATTGAGAACACAAACAGTTTGCGTGCCCAGACTTTGTCATCTTCCACTTTGTAACCACGCAGGGCCATACCGAGCCACCAGACGCTTACTGCGGCTGCCACCACCAGATATTTGTATCCAGCGTAACCGCCCAGAGAGAGCATCAGTGTCGCCACTGCAAAGGCAATGATGTACAACGTGATATGGTTTTTAGCAACCGAGATACCTTTCACGACCGGCAATACCGGGATGTTCGCTGCCTGATAATCCTTGAAGCGGAAAATCGCAATGGCGTAGGAGTGCGGCATCTGCCACAGGCTAAAGATAGCCAGCAGGATAAGCGCACCGCTGTCGAACTCGTTCGTGACGGCACAGTAGCCAATCACCGGCGGCGCAGCGCCGGAGAGAGAACCAATCAGCGTACCGTAGACGGAGTGACGTTTCATATACAGGCTGTAAACGCCCACATAAACCACGAACCCCATCACCCCCAGCCAGCAGGCCAGAGGATTAGCACCAAACCACAGCAGCATAAAGCCAGCAATACCCAGCAAGGTGGCGTACACCAGCGAGACGGAAGGGGCTATCAGGCCTTTAACCAGCACCCGATTTTTAGTCCTTTCCATCTTCTTGTCGATATCCATGTCGATGTAGTTGTTAAATACACAACCGGACGCAACAACCAGTGACACACCGACCAGCGTGGAAATAAAGAGGGTGTAATCAATGCTGCCTTTAGAGGCCAGCAGGAACCCTCCGATCACGGAGATCAGGTTGCCAAAGATGATGCCTGGTTTCGTTACTTGCAGGTATTGCTTAAACATACTCGCCGCTCTTAGTGAACCATCATGTTGTAGTTGAGGTTCCACATAATCCAGATGGAACCGACTACCAGGATAGCGATGATAATCACGGTAAAGACAAAGGCAGTCATATTCCAGCCTTCATCGGACTTGGTGTTCATGTGCAGGAAGCAAACCAGATGCACCAGAATCTGCACCACTGCAGTGACCAGGACAGTGCCCAGAATCGCCGCGTGAGAAGCAGTACCGCTCATCACCATCCAGAACGGGATAACCGTCAGGATGATCGACAGGATAAACCCTGTCATGTAGGTTTTTACGCTACCGTGGGAAGCGCCATGATCAGTTGAATGACTCATTACATCGCCCCCATCAGATAAACAACAGAGAACACACAGATCCACACAACGTCCAGGAAGTGCCAGAACAGGCTCAGGCACATGATACGCGTACGGTTAGTGCTGGTCAGGCCGCGACGGGATACCTGGAACATCAGTACCGCCATCCAGATCAGACCAGAGGTAACGTGCAGACCGTGAGTACCTACCAGCGCGAAGAACGCAGACAGGAAGCCACTACGATCCGGGCCCATACCTTCAGCAATCAGGTGATGGAATTCATAGAGTTCCATCCCGATAAATCCAGCACCAAACAACCAGGTCAACGCCAGCCAAGAGACAACCTGGCTCTTGTTGTTTTTGTACATGGCGATAGCCGCCATGCCGTAGGTGATGGAGCTGAATAACAGCAGTGCGGTTTCTACCAGAACGAACGGCAGTTCAAAAATGTCCTTACCGGTCGGGCCGCCAGCAGTGCCGTTCACCAGAACGGCATACGTCGCGAACAGACAGCAGAACAGAATGCAGTCGCTCATCAGGTAGATCCAGAAACCGAATACTTTCGTCGGCCCTGTATCGTGGTGCGCATGGTCATGCGCGTGGGCAGTTGAGTGTGCCAAAGTATCAGTTGCCATTTTTCAGCCCCGCTTTAGAAATCTCATCGAAATGCTGGTTTTCCAGTTTTTCGACTTCACGGACTGGTACGTAGTAGTCCACGTCCTCATCAAAGCTCTTCACAATCCAGCTGATCACGATGCCGCCAAAGCCAACAATCGCCAACCACCAGATGTGCCAGATCATTGCGAAACCAAATACCGTTGCGAAGGCGGCAATAACAATGCCCGCGCCGCTGTTTTTCGGCATGTGGATCTCTTCGTAATGAGCAGGTTGCTTGTACGCTTCACCTTTTTCTTTCATTTCCCAGAATGCGTCGCGTTCATGGATCTGCGGCACAATGGCGAAGTTATAGAACGGAGGTGGAGAAGAGGTCGCCCACTCCAGCGTACGGCCGCCCCATGGGTCACCGGTCAGGTCACGGTTCTGTTCGCGGTCGCGAATAGACACGTAGTACTGAATCAGCTGGCATGCGATACCGCAGGCAATCAGCACCGCGCCACATGCTGCAACAACCAGCATTGGGTGGAACTGTGGATCAATCTGCTGGCTCAGACGACGGGTCATACCCATGAAGCCCAGCACATACAGCGGCATAAACGCAACGAAGAAGCCGATGATCCAGAACCAGAACGCGCGAATACCCCATTTTTCGTTCAGCGTGAAGCCGAACGCTTTTGGCCACCAGTAAGTTACGCCAGCGAAGCATCCGAAGACCACACCACCGATAATAACGTTATGGAAGTGCGCAATCAGGAACAGACTGTTGTGCAGAACGAAGTCAGCACCCGGTACAGCCAGCAGTACGCCGGTCATACCACCCACGGAGAAGGT
This sequence comes from Enterobacter sp. Li2LvB3, assembly GCF_056156645.1. NCBI lineage: Bacteria > Pseudomonadati > Pseudomonadota > Gammaproteobacteria > Enterobacterales > Enterobacteriaceae > Enterobacter > Enterobacter sp. Li2LvB3. The sequence goes on from NZ_JBSICG010000013.1 coordinate 65,471, forward strand.
CACGATGAAGCCGATGGTCCACAGCATTGCTGAGTGGAACACGATGCGACCCTGATACATGGTGAACAGCCAGTTGAAGATCTTAACCCCGGTAGGGATTGCGATAATCATGGTGGTAATACCGAAGAAGGCGTTTACGTTCGCGCCCGCACCCATGGTGAAGAAGTGGTGCAGCCAAACGATGAACGACAGAACGGTAATACACACAGTTGCCCACACCAGAGAGGTGTAACCAAACAGGCGCTTACGCGAGAAGGTTGCTGCGATTTCGGAGAACACACCGAACACAGGCAGAACCAGGATGTACACTTCCGGGTGACCCCAGGCCCAAATCAGGTTGATGTACATCATCATGTTGCCACCCATATCATTCGTGAAGAAATGGGTGCCCAGGTAGCGGTCCAGGGTCAGCAGCGCGATGGTGACAGTCAGAATCGGGAATGAAGCAATAATCAGGATGTTGGCGCACAGAGATGCCCAGGTAAACACTGGCATCTTGAACATGGTCATGCCAGGGGCACGCATCTTGATAATGGTCACGAAGAAGTTAATACCGGTCAGGGTTGTACCGATACCGGAGAGCTGAAGCGCCCAAATCCAGTAGTCGACACCTACGCCAGGACTGTATTCAATTCCTGAAAGCGGCGGGTACGCCAGCCAGCCGGTCTGTGCGAATTCGCCCACACCCAGTGACAGGTTAACCAGGATTACACCGACAACCGTGAACCAGAAGCTCAGGTTGTTCAGGAACGGGAACGCAACGTCGCGCGCGCCGATTTGCAGCGGCACAACCACGTTCATCAGACCGATAACCAGCGGCATCGCCACGAAGAAGATCATGATAACGCCGTGAGCGGTAAAGATCTGATCGTAGTGGTGCGGCGGCAGGAAGCCCGCTTCGCCCGCAGAGGCAAGCACCTGCTGGCTACGCATCATGATAGCATCCGCAAAGCCACGAATTAACATGACGATACCGACGATGCAGTACATGATACCGAGTTTTTTGTGGTCAACCGAAGTCAGCCACTCGTTCCACAGGTAGCTCCACTTACCGAAGTAAGTGATTAAGGCCAGTAAGGCCGCACCACCGATGATAATTGCAGCCACCGTAACCACGATAATGGGTTCATGGTAGGGCACTGCATCCAGTGTCAATTTTCCGAACATTTTCTTCCTCGGCCCCTTAGTGAGCGGTTTCCGCGTGGCTCATGTCCATGCCTTCCATACCTTCGTGCGCGCTATGCTCGCCTTCAGGCTGGGACATATTCATGCTCTTGCCGTGGTCCATAAATTTGCCAACAACATCTTTGAACAAATCTGGTTTCACGTTAGAGAAGTACTCCACCTTGTTGTATTCGCTAGGTGCAGCCACTTTGTCGAACGCCGCCATGTCAGACATGGTGTTCTGGGACTGTTTCGCTTTTTCAACCCACTGGTCGAATGCGGCACGGTCCGGCGTCGCGATAGCTTTGAACTTCATACCTGAGAAGCCCGGGCCGCTATAGCTGGCGGAGATACCATCGTAGGTGCCTGCTTCATTCGCGATCAGGTGCAGGTTAGTCTGCATCCCAGCCATCGCGTAAATCTGGCTACCCAGACGCGGGATGAAGAAGGAGTTCATCACGGAGTTGGAGGTCACTTTGAACTGAACCGGAGTGTTCGCCGGGAAGGCGATTTCATTCACGGTAGCAATGCCCTGTTCCGGATAGATGAAGAACCATTTCCAGTCCATGGAGACGACTTCGATGGTAATCGGTTTTTCATCGTGAACCAGCGGTTTGCTTGGCTCAAGCGCGTGAGTGGTTTTCCATGTCAGCACGGCAAGGAACAGGATGATCAGAATAGGCACAGTCCAGACCACAGCTTCCACTTTATTGGAGTGTGACCAGTTAGGGCTATACTTCGCATCTTTATTGCTCGCACGATACTTCCAGGCGAAACCAACAGCCATCAAAACGGCAGGAATAACCACAATCATCATCAGGCCAAATGCCGTCAGAATCAATGAACGTTGTTCCAGTCCAATCTGTCCTTTGGGGTCAAGTAGTGCAGAATCGCAGCCACTGAGTAATACAGTGCCTGCAAATAATGACAACCATCCCAAACTTTTATTGTATTTCCTGAGTCTCATTTAACGACCTCAATTCCACGGGAGTCTGGTGGCGTTTAAAGTGTGGGGGCATTTTACGGGAAGGTTACATTACTGTAAACATCATTAGACCTGTGTCAGGAAGGTGTTACCGGGTTCTGCCGCACATGTCACAAGTGTTGCAAATTATGTCGATTTTTAAGGTGAAAGCCGCGTGGTACGGGCGTTATAACGAAAGGACCCCCAAGCATACCCTAAAAGGGGCAATTGGTATAACCATTATCAAAAATATACAAAAAATTAACAATTAATTATCAATAAAAAGACAACTAAAAAACGAAAATTCAATCTTTCAAATGCTGAATCGTTTAATGAAAAATAGCTCACTGGAATGGGCTCCAATAATTTCCAAATTCTATCCCGCACAAAACAACAAATATTTTTTTTACCGACTGGCGGTTATTTCACCGTTATAATTTCGCTTAGTGATTACAACGAGAAATAACCTTTCGTTTTTTACTTCAGGTTGTGGGCATTTTACGTAATGCCAGGAAATCGAGCGCACAGCCAGTCAGGATCCCGGCGATAGCCAGCAGGGCTCCAGCGTTGAGCAGAAGGGCTTCGAAGGGAAGCGTAAGAGGGGTTGTTGCATTAACAATTAACACCACGAGCCATAATGCGAGCGCCAGGCAACCCACCATCAGCAGGCGTAAAGCAAATCGATAGGCGTGTTGATATTCGGTACGCGGCATAAAATGTTCGGTTTTCTGCGTATATTCCAGCGTCTGACGACAAACCAGTAACAATAAGATCCCCGGAACCGCAGCGACAACCGAGAAAAGATAGAACGTCGGCCAGCCGTGCGCTTCAACAAACCAGCCAGCTATCGGGCCTACATATACACGCCCTACGGCAGAAAGCGCCGAGAGCAGGGCAAACTGGGTGGCAGAAAACGACTTGTTGCACAAGGTCATCAGCAGCGCGACAAATGCCGCGGTCCCCATGCCACCGCACAGGTTTTCAAAGAAAACGGCGGTGGCCATGCTGATCATGTGCTTGTCGGTAATTGAAAGCATCCAGTAACCGGCGTTTGAAATGCCCTGCAAAATACCGAAGATTAACAGCGCCCGGAACAGCGTCAGTCGCTGCATCAACACACCGCCGTACAGTGCGCCGACGATGGTGGCAAAAAGCCCCAGCGTTTTGTTGACCACGCCGACTTCACCCGCATCAAACCCGACGCCACGGATCAGGAAGGTGGTCGTCAGGCTCATGGCGAATGCATCGCCAAGCTTATAAAGGACGATCAGCAGCAGGATTAGCCAGGCATTATTGCGGCCAAAGAAGTCACGCAGGGGTTCGGCTACCGCCTGTTCCAGGGAACGAGGAACAGGGATCACATCACTCGGTTCGGGTGCGAAAAGGGTGGCGATAATGCACGGGATAAGCAGGGCGGCCATCAGCCAGTACATGCCCTGCCAGCCAAGGTAACGGTCGGCAAGCCACAGCGCCAGCCCGCCGGAAACCAACATGCCCAGACGATAGCCCAGCACGCTGATAGCCGCGCCAGCACCGCGTTCCTCTGCGGGCAGAACGTCCGTTTTCCAGGCATCAAACACGATGTCCTGAGAGGCCGAACAGAATGCAATCACCACGGCCAGTGCTGCCATCCAGCGCAACTGGGTAGCTGGCTCAAGGAACCCCATGGCGGCGATCGCCAGCAGCAGCAGAACCTGGGTCATCACCAGCCAACCGCGACGACGCCCCAGGAACGGTGGGGTGTAGCGATCCATAACCGGCGACCACAAGAATTTGAAGACGTACGCCTGCCCAACCAGAGAGAAGAAACCGATGGTTTTAAGATCGATGTTTTCTACGGTCATCCAGGCCTGAAGCGTGCCTGAGGTGAGCGCGAGCGGTAAACCGGAGGCGAAGCCAAGGATCAGCAGAATGGCTGATTTCGGTTGCTGGAAAATGCGTAAGTAGCGACTGGACATGAGCATATAGCGCTGACCCGGCGAAACGCCGGGTCAGGAAGCAGGATTAACGAGCGTTCTGCTTGATAAAGTCGTGGATGCTGGTGTCCTGAGCCATGTCGGAGATGGTGTCGGTCAGCACGCTGTTAACAGCGTCAGCAATATTTTTGTTGGAAGCCTGGAAAGCACCTTCAACGGAGTAGCTGGCGCGGTAGTTTTTGTTCATCTTATTGCCGTTCTTCGCGGTAGCGATGATGGCGATATCCGCTTTGGTGGCGATGTTGTAACGCACGTTACCCTGGGAAACGTCTGCATAGAGGTTGTTTACGATGATCTGCAAATCAACAGCACCGCTTGGGCCAATCATATAACCGCGTGCGGTCATTTGTTTCTCGAGCACTTCCTGCAACAGGAAGCGCAGGTCGCGGGAGGCGGTCAGCGTTACCTGCTGGTTGTCGCGCGTCACTTTTGCCAGTGCCTGATCCTGACGCTGGTCTGCACCGTTAATGCTGACGGTCACGCCCATCAGGCTAGGATCCTGCTGAGGCAGGGTGATTTTTGGTGAGACATCAATCGTTGTTGGCGGGGTAGCGCAGCCTGCCAGCATAAAAAGTGCTACCAACGGAAAGAAGAGTTTTTTTAACATTTTCGGGTTCTCAACGAATCGTAAGCATATAGAGAGAAAAATTGCCGCCATCATAACATCGCCAACGGCCAGGGGAAGTGGTCAACGCATGTAAATTCATCGTCTTGTCTGAAAACTGACCAGCTTAGTGTTTTTCTCCGCCCGTGAATGACAAAACGTATGAGCCTCACAGTGAACTTCATCCGTTTGGCTGAGAAAATCAGACGAAAGCTAAATATTTGTTGTGTTGTTGTAATGGAAACGGTAAAAGCGGCTAACATTTAAAGGGATGGGTGACATCTTAGCGTTGTCGGAGGAGTGATTTCATGATGATACGTGAGCAAATAGAAGACAAATTAAGGGCAGCGTTCAACCCCGTTTTCCTCGAAGTCGTCGATGAAAGCTATCGTCACAACGTACCGGCAGGGTCTGAAAGTCATTTTAAAGTGGTGTTGGTAAGTGACCGCTTCGCTGGAGAGCGTTTTCTTAATAGACACCGTATGATCTACGGCACGTTAACCGAAGAACTTTCGGCAACGGTTCATGCACTGGCGCTTCATACATACACCATCAAAGAATGGGAAGGCTTGCAGGATACGGTTTTTGCATCGCCGCCTTGTCGTGGCGCAGGCACCATCGCCTGAAAAATCGTATTTGCAACCGCTGGAGTTTTTCCAGTATGTTGCTAGCAGATTACGTCAAAACGGCCTCCGGGCCGTTTTGTTTTGTCTGAGTTTTGAGCGTATGGTGCGTTTTTAAGGCTAAAAATAGCCTTAAAGTGTGAAAAAAGCCGCAGCAACATACCCTAACCGTTCTCGACTCACCTAAGTGATGCCGCTATAATGCCGCGTCTTAATGAATGTCTTCGGGATGATTCTGGCGACAGGGAATGTGAATCTGCTAAATAGAGAGCATCCCGGTATTGCGAGACAGATTCAGAGTTGACCGAGCACTGTGATTTTTTTGAGGTAACAAGATGCAAGTTTCAGTTGAAACCACTCAAGGCCTTGGCCGCCGTGTAACGATTACTATCGCTGCTGACAGCATCGAAACTGCTGTGAAAAGCGAGCTGGTCAACGTATCAAAAAAAGTACGTATTGACGGCTTCCGTAAGGGTAAAGTACCGATGAATGTTGTTGCTCAGCGTTATGGCGCCTCTGTGCGTCAGGATGTGCTGGGTGACCTGATGAGCCGCAACTTTATCGATGCGATCATCAAAGAAAAAATCAATCCAGCTGGCGCGCCGAACTATGTTCCAGGCGAATACAAACTGGGCGAAGACTTCACCTACTCTGTAGAATTCGAAGTGTACCCAGAAGTTGAGCTGAAAGGTCTGGAATCTATCGAAGTTGAAAAACCGATCGTTTCCGTGACTGACGAAGACGTAGACGGAATGCTGGACACCCTGCGCAAGCAGCAGGCGAACTGGAAAGATAAAGAAGGCGCTGTTGACGCGGAAGACCGTGTAACCATCGACTTCACCGGTTCTGTAGACGGCGAAGAGTTCGAAGGCGGTAAAGCGTCTGACTTCGTACTGGCAATGGGCCAGGGTCGTATGATCCCAGGCTTCGAAGACGGTATCAAAGGTCGCAAAGCTGGCGAAGAGTTCACTATCGACGTGACCTTCCCGGAAGAATACCACGCTGAAAACCTGAAAGGTAAAGCAGCGAAGTTCGTCATCAACCTGAAGAAAGTTGAAGAGCGCGAACTGCCAGAACTGACTGAAGAATTCATCAAACGTTTCGGCGTTGAAGATGGTTCTGTAGCCGGTCTGCGTACTGAAGTACGTAAAAACATGGAACGCGAGCTGAACGGCGCTGTGCGTAACCGTGTGAAATCTCAGGCAATCGAAGGCCTGGTGAAAGCGAACGAAATCGACGTTCCAGCTGCACTGATTGACAACGAAATCGACGTTCTGCGCCGTCAGGCTGCTCAGCGTTTCGGTGGCAACCAGCAACAAGCGATGGAACTGCCGCGCGAACTGTTCGAAGAGCAAGCTAAACGCCGTGTTGTTGTTGGCCTGCTGTTGGGCGAAGTGATTCGTACCCACGAACTGAAAGCTGACGAAGAGCGTGTGAAAGGCCTGATCGAAGAGATGGCTTCTGCATACGAAGATCCGTCAGAAGTTGTTGAGTTCTACGGTAACAACAAAGAACTGATGGACAACATGCGCAATGTAGCGCTGGAAGAGCAGGCTGTTGAAGCGGTACTGGCGAAAGCTAAAGTGTCCGAAAAAGCGACCTCTTTCAACGAACTGATGAACCAGCAGGCGTAATTTCGTCTCAACGGTTTAAAGTTTGAACAAAAAACCCGTTGCCTTCCGGCGACGGGTTTTTTTTATCGCACCAATAGCCCAGGAAGAGTGCTAAAACGCCCTTTCAGTGTTAGCGTAACAACAAAAGGTTGTTATGCTTGAAATAGGGCGATGCGAACCCCATAAGTATGTAATCACGATGAATGAGACTGGCTGATAATCCGTCCATAAGGTTACAATCAGTACAGCAGGTGTTTTCAATTTTGATCCAGGAGACGGAAATGTCATACAGTGGCGAACGAGATAACTTTGCACCCCATATGGCTCTGGTGCCAATGGTTATTGAACAGACCTCACGTGGTGAGCGTTCTTTTGATATCTATTCCCGTCTGCTCAAGGAACGCGTTATCTTTCTGACCGGCCAGGTGGAAGACCACATGGCTAACCTGATCGTGGCGCAGATGCTGTTTCTGGAAGCGGAAAACCCGGAAAAAGACATTTACCTGTATATTAACTCACCTGGTGGCGTGATCACGGCGGGTATGTCTATCTACGACACCATGCAATTCATCAAGCCGGATGTGAGCACCATCTGTATGGGACAGGCGGCATCCATGGGCGCCTTCCTGTTAACCGCAGGTGCGAAAGGTAAGCGTTTCTGCCTGCCAAACTCCCGCGTGATGATTCACCAGCCGCTGGGCGGATATCAGGGCCAGGCGACGGATATCGAAATCCACGCACGCGAAATTCTGAAAGTAAAAGCGCGCATGAATGAACTTATGGCGCAGCATACGGGTCAATCCCTTGAGCAGATCGAGCGCGATACCGAGCGCGATCGCTTCCTCTCTGCACCAGAGGCAGTTGAGTACGGCTTAGTCGACTCCGTATTGACCCATCGTAATTGATGCCCGCGACGCGAGTGTGCCGCTATACTAAGGTAGGGCGGCACGCTGCTTGAATGCAGCTTGCGTCTGAGAATGGCATTTGCGTCGTCATGTGCGGCACAAAGAACTTAAAAAGAGGTTTGGACTCATGACAGATAAACGCAAAGATGGTTCGGGCAAACTGCTGTACTGCTCTTTTTGCGGCAAAAGCCAGCATGAAGTGCGTAAACTGATTGCCGGGCCGTCCGTGTATATCTGCGACGAATGTGTCGACTTATGTAATGACATCATTCGCGAAGAGATTAAAGAAGTAGCACCTCACCGTGAGCGTAGCGCGTTGCCAACCCCGCATGAGATTCGTCATCACCTTGACGACTATGTCATCGGTCAGGAACAAGCTAAAAAAGTGCTGGCGGTGGCGGTTTATAACCACTACAAACGCCTGCGTAACGGCGATACCAGCAATGGCGTAGAACTGGGTAAAAGTAACATTCTGCTGATCGGCCCTACCGGGTCCGGTAAAACGCTGCTGGCTGAAACGCTGGCACGCCTGCTGGATGTTCCGTTCACGATGGCGGATGCCACCACGCTGACCGAAGCAGGTTACGTGGGTGAAGATGTTGAAAACATCATCCAGAAATTGTTGCAGAAGTGCGATTACGATGTGCAGAAAGCGCAGCGTGGGATCGTTTATATCGATGAGATCGATAAGATCTCCCGTAAGTCCGACAACCCATCCATTACGCGTGACGTGTCGGGTGAAGGCGTGCAGCAGGCGCTGCTGAAGCTTATCGAAGGTACCGTTGCTGCTGTTCCACCACAGGGTGGTCGTAAACATCCGCAGCAGGAATTCCTGCAAGTGGATACCTCCAAGATCCTGTTTATCTGTGGTGGTGCGTTTGCGGGTCTGGACAAAGTTATCTCACACCGTGTTGAAACTGGCTCCGGCATTGGTTTTGGCGCGACGGTGAAGTCGACGTCTGAAAAACCGAACGAAGGCGAACTGCTGTCGCAGGTAGAACCGGAAGATCTGATCAAATTTGGTCTGATCCCTGAGTTCATCGGCCGTCTGCCGGTTGTCGCAACGCTGAACGAACTGAGCGAAGACGCTCTGATTCAGATCCTGAAAGAACCGAAAAATGCACTGACTAAACAGTATCAGGCGTTGTTCAATCTGGAAGGCGTTGAGCTGGAGTTCCGTGACGAAGCGCTGGATGCCATTGCCAAGAAAGCAATGGTGCGTAAAACCGGTGCTCGTGGTCTGCGTTCCATCGTTGAGGCTGCGCTGCTCGATACCATGTACGATCTGCCATCGATGGAAGATGTCGAAAAAGTGGTTATTGATGAGTCAGTCATTGGTGGTCAAACGAAACCGCTGCTGATTTACGGTAAGCCTGAAGCACAGCAGGCATCTGGCGAATAATTCACCAAAACATACAAGCAGTTATTAAAAAAGGGGGGATTTTATCCCCCCTTTACTTTTTCCGTATTCATGGCGTTGAATGTGTGGGAAACATCCCCATATACTGCTTACATGTTAATGGTTGTGTGAAGCACAGTTACACAACCTGATTACCTGGCGGACACTAAACTAAGAGAGAGCTCTATGAATCCTGAGCGTTCTGAACGCATTGAAATCCCCGTATTGCCGTTGCGCGATGTGGTGGTTTATCCGCACATGGTCATACCCTTATTTGTAGGGCGGGAAAAATCTATCCGTTGCCTTGAAGCCGCCATGGATCATGATAAAAAAATCATGTTGGTTGCGCAGAAAGAAGCTTCAACGGATGAGCCGGGTGTAAACGATCTTTTCACCGTCGGGACCGTGGCCTCTATTTTACAAATGCTGAAACTGCCAGACGGCACCGTCAAAGTGCTGGTCGAAGGTTTGCAGCGTGCGCGTATTACCACTCTGTCTGACAATGGCGAACACTTCTCTGCAAAAGCAGAGTACCTCGATTCGCCGCAGCTTGATGAACGTGAGCAGGAAGTGCTGGTGCGCACGGCCATTAGCCAGTTCGAAGGCTATATCAAGCTGAACAAGAAAATCCCACCAGAAGTGCTGACGTCGCTGAACAGCATTGACGATCCTGCACGTCTGGCGGATACCATCGCTGCTCACATGCCGCTGAAGCTGGCAGACAAACAGTCTGTGCTGGAGATGTCCGACGTGAATGAACGTCTGGAATATCTGATGGCGATGATGGAATCCGAAATCGATCTGCTCCAGGTTGAGAAACGCATTCGCAACCGTGTGAAAAAGCAGATGGAGAAATCCCAGCGTGAGTACTATCTGAACGAGCAAATGAAGGCGATTCAGAAAGAACTCGGCGAAATGGACGACGCGCCGGACGAAAACGAAGCGCTGAAGCGTAAGATCGACGCGGCAAAAATGCCGAAAGAGGCGAAAGAAAAAGCCGAAGCAGAACTGCAAAAGCTGAAAATGATGTCTCCAATGTCGGCTGAAGCGACCGTTGTTCGCGGTTACATTGAGTGGATGGTTCAGGTTCCATGGAATGCCCGCAGCAAGGTCAAAAAAGACCTGCGCCAGGCTCAGGAAATCCTTGATACCGACCACTACGGCCTTGAGCGCGTTAAAGACCGTATCCTTGAGTACCTCGCGGTACAGAGCCGTGTGAATAAGCTTAAGGGCCCAATCCTGTGTCTGGTAGGGCCTCCAGGGGTTGGTAAAACCTCTCTGGGTCAGTCTATTGCCAAAGCGACCGGACGTAAGTACATCCGTATGGCGCTTGGCGGTGTGCGTGATGAAGCTGAAATCCGCGGTCACCGTCGTACTTATATCGGTTCAATGCCGGGCAAACTGATTCAGAAGATGGCGAAAGTGGGCGTTAAAAACCCGCTGTTCCTGCTCGATGAAATCGACAAAATGTCGTCTGATATGCGTGGCGATCCGGCGTCAGCACTGCTTGAAGTGTTGGATCCAGAGCAGAACGTGGCGTTCAGCGATCACTATCTGGAAGTTGACTACGATCTGAGCGATGTGATGTTCGTAGCGACCTCTAACTCCATGAACATTCCGGCTCCATTGCTGGATCGTATGGAAGTGATCCGTCTGTCGGGTTACACCGAAGACGAAAAACTGAACATTGCCAAACGCCACCTGCTGTCTAAGCAGATTGAGCGTAACGCACTGAAAGATAGCGAGATCACGGTTGACGACAGTGCCATTATTAGCATTATTCGTTATTACACGCGTGAAGCGGGTGTCCGTAGTCTTGAGCGTGAAATCTCTAAACTGTGCCGTAAAGCGGTTAAACAGCTGCTGCTGGATAAAACCCTCAAGCACATCGAGATTAACGGCGACAATCTGCACGAGTATCTGGGCGTTCAGCGTTTCGACTACGGTCGTGCGGACAGCGAGAACCGTGTAGGCCAGGTTACCGGTCTGGCATGGACGGAAGTGGGTGGCGATCTGCTGACCATCGAAACCGCCTGTGTTCCGGGTAAAGGTAAGCTGACATACACCGGTTCCCTGGGTGAAGTGATGCAGGAATCCATTCAGGCTGCGCTGACTGTGGTGCGCGCGCGGGCGGAAAAACTGGGTATCAACCCGGATTTCTACGAAAAACGCGATATCCACGTCCACGTACCTGAAGGTGCAACACCGAAAGATGGTCCAAGTGCGGGTATTGCCATGTGTACGGCACTGGTTTCTTGTCTGACAGGGAACCCGGTTCGTGCCGATGTGGCGATGACGGGCGAAATTACGCTGCGTGGTCAGGTTCTGCCAATTGGTGGTCTGAAAGAAAAACTTCTGGCTGCACACCGTGGTGGGATCAAAACTGTATTAATTCCGCATGAAAATAAGCGCGACCTGGAAGAGATTCCGGACAACGTTATTGCCGATTTGGACATCCATCCGGTGAAGCGTATTGAGGAAGTTCTGACTCTCGCATTGCAGAATGAACCCTCAGGAATGCAGGTTGTAACTGCAAAATAGTGACCTCGCGCAAAGAGCGTCAATAAAAACAAGGCTGGTAAGTCATTTCGGACTTGCCAGCCTTTTTTTGTATAGCTAATTTAGATTGCTGATTGGGCTAGCCATCAACAACGGGTGTTGTAAGGTCATGGCAGGCCTGATATAACTGCTGCGCGGTCGCGCTGTGAAGGATTCAGGTGCGATATAAATTATAAAGAGAGGAAGAGAACAGTGAATAAATCTCAACTGATTGACAAAATTGCTGCGGGTGCTGATATTTCTAAAGCTGCAGCTGGACGTGCGTTAGATGCTTTAATTGCTTCTGTTACTGAATCTCTGCAAGCTGGGGACGATGTTGCACTGGTAGGTTTCGGTACTTTCGCGGTTAAAGAGCGTGCTGCCCGTACTGGCCGTAACCCTCAGACCGGTAAAGAGATCACCATTGCTGCTGCTAAAGTGCCGGGCTTCCGTGCCGGTAAAGCGCTGAAAGACGCAGTAAACTGATTGCTTTCTCGTTTCAGGGAAGCTGAAAAGTACAAGGGCGCATCATTTGATGTGCCTTTTTTGTTTGTCCAGACCTGATTTGTTCGAGTTTATGCGAGTTGTGGGCTGACAATTGCCCCGGTTTCTTGTCACAATACGACTTTACGCGCGACGGTCAGGATTTTCCGTCAGCGTCAGGTAACCAGTCACCTACAGCGGAGTGTTGTTACACCATGATGGACAGCTTACGCACGGCTGCTAACAGTCTCGTGCTCAAGATTATTTTCGGTATCATTATCGTGTCGTTCATTTTGACCGGCGTGAGCAGTTACCTTATCGGCGCTGGCGCCAACTATGCCGCAAAAGTGAATGGCCAGGAAATCAGCCGTGGGCAGTTCGAGAACGCTTTCGCGGGTGAACGTAACCGTATGCAGCAACAGCTGGGCGATCAGTTCTCAGAGCTGGCAGCAAATGAAGGTTACATGAAAACCCTGCGTCAGCAGACGTTGAACCGCCTGATTGACGAAGCGCTGCTTGACCAGTACGCCAGGAACCTGGGTCTGGGAATCAGCGACGAGCAGGTTAAAAAAGCCATTATCTCTACTCAGGCATTCCAGTCTAACGGTAAATTCGATAACGCTCGCTACAACAGCATCGTCAATCAGATGGGTATGTCTGCCGACCAGTACGCGCAGGCGCTGCGTAATCAGCTGACGACCCAGCAACTGATCAATGCCGTGGTTGGCACCGATTTTATGCTCAAAGGTGAAACTGACGAGCTGGCTGCTCTGGTGTCTCAGCAGCGTGTTGTCCGTGAAGCAACAATTGATGTTGCTGCCCTGGCTGCGAAACAGCAGGTGAGCGATGACGAAATTAACGCCTACTACGAGCAGAACAAGAACACTTTCGTTGCGCCAGAACAATTCCGTGTAAGCTACATCAAACTGGATGCTGCTGCGTTGCAGGAAACGGCCTCTGACGCGGACATTCAGTCTTACTACGATCAGCATCAGGATCAGTTCACTCAGCCTCAACGTAACCGCTACAGCGTGATTCAGACCAAAACTGAAGCTGATGCTAAAGCCGTGCTGGATGAGTTGAACAAAGGCGCTGATTTCGCGACGGTAGCCAAAGCAAAATCCACTGACATTATCTCTGCAAAAAATGGCGGTGATATGGGCTGGCTGGAAGATGCCACTACCCCGGATGAACTGAAAAATGCAGGCCTGAAAGATAAAGGTCAGCTGTCTGGCGTTATCAAATCTTCCGTTGGCTTCCTGGTTGCACGTCTGGACGATATCGAAGCGGCAAAAACCAAGCCGCTGACTGACGTTCGTGACGATATCGCCTCGAAAGTGAAGCAGGAAAAAGCACTGGATGCCTTCTATGCGTTGCAGCAGAAAGTGAGTGACGCTGCCAGCAATGACAACGAATCACTGGCGGGTGCAGAGCAGGCCGCAGGTGCAAAAGCGGTTGAGACGGGCTGGTTTGGCCGCGACAACCTGCCGGAAGAGCTGAACTTTAAACCGGTTTCTGATGCCATCTTCAACGGTGGTCTGGTGGGCGAGAACGGCACACCGGGTAGCAACTCTGACATCATTACCGTGGACGGCGACCGTGCATTCGTTCTGCGTGTGGCCGAGCATAAAGCAGAGGCGGTAAAACCGCTGGCAGAAGTGAAAGATCAGGTTGTCGCACAGGTTAAACACAACAAAGCGGAACAGCAGGCGAAACTGGATGCTGAGAAGATCCTGGTTGACCTGAAAGCAGGTAAAGATGATGCCCTGAAAGCGGCGGGTCTGAGCTTCGGTGATGCGAAAACGCTGAGCCGCACGGGGCAGGATCCTGTCAGCCAGGCTGCGTTTGGTCTTAGCCTGCCTGCGAAAGATAAGCCAAGCTTTGGCACAACCTCCGACATGCAGGGTAACATTGTTCTGCTGGCGCTGGATGAAGTGAAGGCAGGTACCATGCCAGAAGCGCAGAAGAAAGCGATGGTTCAGGGCATTACGCAAAACAATGCACAGATCGCGTTCGAAGCAATGATGAGCAACCTGCGTAAAGAAGCCAAAATCAAGCTGGGTGACATCATTACTCAGCAGCAATAATTACGTATCTGCTCGCAGATTTTCGTAACGTACTGCAATATCCAAAGGCCGCTTTCGCGGCCTTTTCCATTTCTGCAATCTGCTGTTTGTACCTGTTTTACGGCGCGGCTATCGTGATGTGGCTGTCAACAAACAAGGAGATAACAGCATGAAACGTGGAATCAAAGCTCTCATCATTACTCTGGCGCTTGCCAGCGGCGGGATTGTACAAGTGGCGAATGCTGCTACGGCAGTCGATAAAACACCGGCGGTACAGGCTAAAGCCGAGTCATCGGTAAATGGGCAAGGGGCTATGCCATCAAAAGCAATGCCTGGCGCGAAAAGCGCGGATGATGATGGTACGCGAGTCAGCATCAATTCGGCTTCTGCTGAAGATCTCGCCCGCGCGATGAATGGTGTCGGGTTGAAAAAAGCGCAGGCCATTGTCAGCTACCGTGAAGAGTATGGCCCATTTAAAACCATCGACGATCTTAAGCAAGTTCCGGGCATGGGCAGTTCACTGGTTGAGCGCAATCTCTCACACCTGACGTTGTAATCACGCAATAACTTGCACGGCGGCAAAAATTTGCCAGGATAAAGAGGTCATACCAGTTATGACCTCTAATCCTATAACAACAGTAAAGGCTATTGCGCTATGCAGACAAAAATCAAAGTACGCGGGTATCACCTCGATGTGTACCAGCATGTGAATAACGCCCGCTATCTCGAATTTCTTGAAGAGGCTCGCTGGGACGGGCTGGAAAACAGCGAAAGCTTTCAGTGGCTGACCGCGCACAACATCGCATTCGTGGTCGTCAACATCAATATCAACTACCGTCGTCCGGCCGTGCTGGGAGATGTCCTTACCGTCACCAGCCAGGTACAGCAGCTAAACGGAAAAAGTGGTGTGTTAAGCCAGGTGGTAACCCTGGATCCTGAAGGGCAGGTGGTTGCCGATGCGCTGATCACCTTTGTCTGTATTGATCTTAAAAATCAGAAAGCGTTGCCGCTGGAAGGGGAGTTGCGTGAAAAGCTGGAGTTGATGATCGTATAGATTTTTGTCTTTTATAAAAGACAAATGGTTTTGTCAGGGATAGAATAATGGACAGGGACTACGTCGTTGTACGTTACCAGACCCGTGACGGGACAATTCCGTTTGAGGAATGGTAGCGAAAATGCAGAAGAAGGATCCGGAGTTAGCGTTTTGGATCCTTCTGCGAATTGACCGTGCGGAAAAAGGCAATTTCGGGGATTATCGTTATCTGAGAAGCGGCGTCTTGGAAATGAAAATGGATTTTGGTCCCGGTTATCGAGTCTATTTTGCTGTTGAACATCGGGAGGTCCTGTTGTTGCTGATGGGCGGTGACAAAAAGGGCCAATCATCGGATATAAAACTGGCAATAGACTATTGGAAAGATTATCAAAAGGATAAACCGGATGAGCAAAAGTGAACAAAACTATCCTGCTTCCGTCAGCCATGATGAGGCCGTCGTTAAGATGCTTCGCGAAAATCCTTCTTACGCTCAGCTATACCTTCAGGTTGCTTTGGAGGAGATTTATGAAGACCAGGGGATCCCGGCATATTTAATTGCGTTAAGGCGTGTCATTGAAGCCCAGGGCGGCATCGGTGAAATCTCTGCAAAAGCGGGACTTTCTCGTCAACAGCTTTACCGAACCCTGTCAGGCAATGGCAACCCAACGCTGACAACGCTGGTGAAAGTCACCCGTGCTGCCGGCGTAAAACTGTTCGACAGCACGGCGAAGTAACTTATTTCAGCCCGGTCTTTTTCTGCAATGCGGCCATCACGCCAGCTTTATCAGCCAGATAGTGGTTCAGCCCATTCGCGCGCAGATTACAGGCCGCGCATTGGCCGCAACCGTCGCCCTTAATGCCGTTGTAGCAGGTGAGGGTTTCGCTGCGGACCATATCCAGCTTGCCCCAGTAGTCGGCCAGCGCCCAGGTCTCTGCTTTATCGAGCCACATCAGCGGTGTTTCAAAGCGGATATCTTTCGCCATCCCCAGATTTACCGCGTGATTGAGCGCTTTAACAAATTCATCGCGGCAATCCGGGTAGCCGGAGAAGTCGGTTTCACAGACGCCGGTGATCACGGCTTCGGCCTTCACCTGCCAGGCGTAAATCGCCGTCAGGGTCAGGAACAGGATATTACGCCCTGGCACGAAGGTATTCGGAATACCGCTGGCATCAGGTTCATAGTCAGGCACAGGAATACTGTCGCGGGTGAGGCTACTGACGGCCAGTTCATTTAGCAGCGTAACATCCAGTACCTTGTGCGCACGCGCGCCCAGTTTCAGCGCCAGTTCGCGGGCAACGTCGATTTCAGCGCGATGACGCTGACCATAATCGAAAGTCACACAGTGAACTTCATCATACTGATGAAGAGCCTGAACCAGGCAGGTAGTGGAATCTTGTCCTCCGCTGAACACGACGACGGCACGTTTCATAAATTATCTCGACAGTGACGGTAAAAGCGTAATGTTACCGCCTGACCTCGACGGCGACCAGCTTCTTCACAATTTAGGTGCCGGTAGCCAGGCCTGCGTAAAATCAAACCAGCCGCGGGCATTCAGTTGTATGCCGTTGACTCCCGGAGGGGCGCTGATTTGATACTGGTAGTTGAACAGGGGAGTCAGCACTGCACTCTCCATTAATCCGGTGAATAAAGTCTTAAGACCGACATGCCGGGCTTGCTCATCGGCCTGACTCTGAACGGCATCCAGTGTGGCATGTAGATGGGTAAACTGAGGGGCACTCAGCAGATGCGGCCAGAGTGCATCACAGCGTAGCCACTGCTCAAGCGTATATTCCGGCGCTTCGCCGATCAACCTGTCACCCATCATGATGTCCGCATCGGCAAGACTCAGACAGCCATCCCACGTTTTCGCGTCGTGGAATATCAACGTAAGCTCACAACCTTGCTGCGCAAGGTACTGTTTTAACTGGCTCGCCATGGTGTGGAGCTCTACGGGCAGATGGTAAAACAGGGTCAGCGTTTTCGGCAGTTGAACATCCCCGAGCTCTGGCCACTGCGGGATACTCCATCCGGGAAGCATTTCCTGCGTTGGGGTAATCAGCCCCTCGTTAAGCGGCAGCGTATGCAGGAGTTCAGTGAGGTGGATAATATTGATCAGCCGTCTTGCCTGCATTTCGCTTAATCGTGGGCTCTGTTTCAGGGTGAGATAACAAAAGCCCAGGCTGGTGCTGTTACTCACCAGACGCAGGCTGGCCAGTTCGTCGGGTTCGCCAATGGCAATTTGCACGGGATGACGGCAGCTTGTACCCAGCCCATAGTCAAAGAGTTGCGGCGTTATCCAGAACTCAATCGCTTTTAACAGGGGATGGCTCAGATGATATTGCTCGTGGCTCTCCAGACGAACCAGATCGGGATCGTACAGGGTCAGACGGAAAGGCCCGCTGCCCGTCATGGCCTGCTCAGGATGCGCCAGGCGGCTGCAATATGTCGCCAGCCGGTGCGCAAGCCAGTAATCCGGCTGATGTAAAATAAAGGTCAAACACTGGGGATGCGTCACGTCGATGCGCGAGACACTCTGGAACAGTTTACGCAGGGCCGGTAAGGCCAACAGTGCAGTCAGACTTTGTTGTAGCTGCACTGTTTCGACTTTATCGCCGTTGTGCCAGTGCAGCGTGGAACGGATGTAAAAATGCCAGCGCAGCCCATCGGCCGATACCTCCCAGTGGTGAGCAAGATCGCCTGTGGGTTCACTGCTGGTGCCGTTAAAACGCGTCAGCCCGGAGAACACTTGCCCCGCCAGATGCTGCTCTGCACGGCCCGCTAAAAAGCCAGGGAGAAGCGGATCCAGCGAGCGGTAATAGGGGATCCGTAGCGTTGGCGTGTCATTTTGCCAAAGCCCGCCCAGATAAGGGTGAAGCAGAGTGCGCAAATCTTCCGGTGCAAGCTGCGCCAGTTCCAGCGCGTTATGCTGATGTCCGCTCTTCAGAGCCTCTTCCATCATCTCATTACGCAGCGATTCCGGCGTGACATGAAACGTGAGAGAGCCGCGTTTACCCCGCCCAGACTGGGCGTGCCAGCTTAACCAGCCGGCCTCCTGTGCCTGGCGCAGGAGTGTGCGCACATGCCTCTCACTGCAAAAACAGCGGCTGGCAAGCTCTGTTACGGTGACCTTCTGCGGCGCACCTGCCGAAGGTTGCCACAGGCGTTGATATTGGTTGAGGCGATTAAGCTGGCGCATGATAAACCCGGAACAATAATTTCCATCTATTCAGTATTACTTCCGTATATCTCAGGTAATACTGATGCACAAGTTAACCGCATCACATTTTCGGGAGTAATCATGGCCAGGCTCGCTGCATTTGATATGGACGGCACGCTGTTAATGCCGGATCACCGTTTAGGCGATAAAACCCTGAACACCCTGAAGCGCCTGCATGAGCATGATATTACCCTGACCTTTGCGACAGGTCGCCACGTGCTGGAAATGCGCCATTTGCTAGGAGCCTTTTCGCTCGATGCGTTTCTGATAACCGGTAACGGGACGCGAATTCACTCCGTTGAAGGGGATGTATTGCATCGTCAGGATCTCAGTCCGGAAGTGGCGGATATTGTGCTGCACAGCACCTGGGATACTCAGGCCAGCGTGCATGTCTTTAACGACGAAGGATGGTTTACCGGGCGAGAAATACCGGAAATGCTGCACGCACATGTCTATAGCGGATTTAAATATCAGTTAATCGATCTGCGCCGTATTCCCGCTCACACGGTGACGAAAATCTGTTTCTGCGGCGATCATGACGATCTGTGCCGTCTGCGCATTCAGCTTAATGAGGCGCTAGGCGAACGTGCGCATTTGACGTTCTCGGCGGTAGATTGCCTGGAAGTGCTGCCAGTGGGCTGCAATAAAGGCTCGGCGCTGGCGGTGCTGAGCGGCCATCTGGGTTTCACGATGCAGGATTGTATAGCGTTTGGCGACGCCATGAACGACCGCGAGATGCTGGGTAGCGTCGGTCGCGGTCTGATTATGGGGAATGCGATGCCGCAGCTTAAAGCGGAGCTACCTCATCTGCCCGTTATTGGACACTGCCGTAACGAAGCCGTATCCCACTTTTTGACTCATTGGCTGGACAAAAACAACCTCCCATATTCCCCCGAATAGTGAGACCCTTCCAGCAAGCCAGACTTCGGTCTGGCTTTTTTTTATTTCAGCAGTTGCGTGATTTGCGCTTTCCAGGGTTCGATATCACCGATATTCGCCTGCACCCACTCTGCGTTGTAATAGGTATCAAGATAACGCTCGCCGCTGTCGCACAGCAGCGTAACGATAGAGCCGGTGCGACCCTCTTCGCGCATCCGCGCGGCTAACTGCAACGCGCCCCACATGTTTGTGCCCGTAGAAGCACCCACCTTGCGGCCAAGCTGAGCTTCCAGCCAGTGTGCTGTCGCAACGCTTGCTGCATCAGGTACGCGCAGCATTTCATCCACAACATCAGGAATAAACGATGGCTCAACGCGCGGGCGGCCAATGCCTTCAATTTTGCTCCCCACCGGGCTACGCAGGGCGACATCGCGGGTTTGCCAGTAGTCGAGGAACACGGAGTTCTGCGGGTCAACCACCATCAGTTGTGTGTCATAACCCTGGCAACGAATGTAACGGCCAATGGTGGCTGACGTCCCGCCCGTGCCTGCGCTCATCACAACGTATGCGGGAACGGGATGAGGTTCGTGCGTCATCTGGCGGAAAATGCTGTCCGCGATGTTGTTATTCCCGCGCCAGTCCGTCGCCCGCTCGGCAAAGGTGAACTGATCCATATAATGACCATTTAACTCGCGAGCCAGCATTTCAGAGGCGGCGTAAATTTCGCAGGCGCTTTCGACAAAGTGGCAGCGCCCGCCGTAAAACTCAATCTGCTCGATTTTGCGTTTGGCCGTGCAGTAGGGCATCACGGCGATAAACGGCAGGCCTAACAGCCGGGCAAAATAGGCTTCGGATACCGCGGTGGAGCCGGACGACGATTCAATGATCGTGGTGCCTTCTTTAATCCAGCCGTTACACAAACCGTATAAGAATAGCGAGCGGGCCAGGCGATGTTTCAGGCTACCGGTAGGATGGGTGCTTTCATCTTTCAGGTAGAGCTGAATGCCCGCAAATCCTGGCAGAGAGAGGCGGATTAAATGGGTATCTGCCGAGCGCTGATAGTCGGCATTGATTTCGCTGATGGCATGTTTAACCCAGGTGCTATTCATCGTGTGTATCCGTTTGTCATTTTGTGCCCAGCATAGCGAAAAGCACAGAAAAAATTGTTGCTATCTGACCTTTAAAATAGAATGAAGGGAGAAAAATTTTCTCTGCGAGGTGGGTATGCTAGATAAAATTGACCGCAAGCTTCTTTCATTGTTGCAAACCGACTGCACCCTCTCTTTGCAGGCGCTGGCAGATGCCGTTAATCTGACCACCACACCGTGCTGGAAGCGCCTCAAAAAGCTGGAAGATGACGGCATTTTGCTCGGGCGTGTTGCACTTTTAGATCCCGAAAAATTGGGGCTTGGACTGACCGCATTTGTCCTGATAAAAACGCAGCATCACAGTAGCGAATGGTATTGCCGCTTTGTCACCCAGGTCTCTGAAATGCCGGAGGTTCTTGGATTCTGGCGTATGGCAGGGGAATATGATTATCTGATGCGCGTCCAGGTGGCCGATATGAAGCGATATGATGATTTTTACAAGCGACTGGTCAACAGTGTACCGGGCTTATCGGACGTCACATCGAGCTTCGCGATGGAACAAATAAAACACACCACAGCATTACCCATTGAATAAATTGAATAACTTCCCGGCCAGGCCGGAAAAATACCTTCAGGAAAATACCGCGTGCGATTATTTGCCCAACTAAGCTGGTACTTTCGTCGGGAGTGGCAACGCTATCTCGGCGCAGTCTGCCTGCTTATTATCATTGCCATTCTGCAACTTATCCCGCCAAAGGTGGTGGGATATGTGGTGGATGGCGTCACCGAACAGCATTACACCACCGCACGGGTGTTGATGTGGATTGGCACGCTGGTGCTGACTGCGGTGATTGTCTACCTGCTGCGCTACGTCTGGCGTGTCTTGTTATTCGGGGCGTCTTATCAGCTTGCCGTTGAGCTGCGCGAAGACTTTTACCGCCAACTGAGCCGCCAGCATCCCGAGTTTTACCTGCGTCACCGCACTGGTGATTTAATTGCCCGTGCTACCAACGACGTTGACCGCGTGGTGTTTGCCGCCGGGGAAGGGGTGTTAACGCTGGTGGACTCGCTGGTGATGGGGTGCGCGGTGCTGATTGTGATGTCGACCCAAATCAGCTGGCAACTGACGCTGCTGGCCCTGCTGCCAATGCCGCTTATGGCGCTGGCGATCAATCGCTACGGCGAAAAACTACATGAGCGTTTCAAACTGGCGCAGGCGGCATTTTCGTCACTCAACGACCGCACTCAGGAGAGCATGACCAGTATCCGCATGATCAAAGCCTTTGGTCTGGAGGACAGACAATCTGCGCTGTTTGCTGCCGATGCGGCGGATACCGGGGCGAAAAACATGCGGGTGGCGCGGATTGATGCGCGTTTTGACCCGACGATTTATATCGCTATCGGTATGGCGAACCTGCTGGCTATCGGCGGCGGTAGCTGGATGGTGGTACACGACATGATGACGCTTGGCCAGTTAACCAGTTTCGCGATGTATCTGGGGCTGATGATTTGGCCAATGCTGGCGCTGGCCTGGATGTTTAATATTGTTGAGCGCGGCAGTGCTGCCTACAGCCGTATTCGCGCCATGCTGGCCGAAGCGCCAGTGGTTAACGACGGTAGTGAAACGGTTCCGGAAGGACGTGGGGTAATGAAAGCGGATATCGGTTCGTTTGTTTACCCGCAAACGGAACATCCGGTGCTTGAAAACGTCAATTTCACGCTGCAATCGGGCCAGATGCTGGGTATTTGCGGCCCGACGGGTTCCGGTAAAAGCACTCTGCTTTCGCTTATCCAGCGTCACTTTGATGTTACTCAGGGCGATATTCGCTTTCACAATATCCCGCTGACACGCCTTCTGCTGGACGACTGGCGCAGCCGTCTGGCTGTGGTCAGCCAGACGCCGTTTTTATTCTCTGACACCGTCGCGAATAACATTGCTCTTGGCCACCCAACGGCGACGCAGGAAGAGATTGAACATGTCGCGCGTCTTGCCAGCGTTCATGACGATATTTTGCGTCTGCCGCAGGGCTATGACACCGAGGTGGGCGAACGTGGTGTGATGCTTTCTGGTGGGCAAAAACAGCGTATTTCGATTGCCCGCGCGCTGCTGCTGAACGCCGAAATCCTGATCCTGGATGACGCACTTTCTGCGGTGGATGGCCGCACTGAATATCAGATCCTGCACAACCTGCGACAGTGGGGCGAAGGGCGCACGGTGATTATCAGTGCGCACCGCTTGTCGGCATTGACCGAAGCCAGTGAAATTCTGGTGATGCAGCACGGGCACATTGCTCAGAGTGGGCAACATGACCAGCTTACAGAACAACCCGGCTGGTATCGCGATATGTACCGTTATCAGCAGCTTGAAGCGGCGCTCGATGATGCTCCAGAGCAGGATGAGGAGACCGCCAATGCGTAAGCTGGGAACGATGTGGCCGACCTTAAAACGTCTGCTTTCCTATGGCTCTGTGTGGCGAAAACCGCTGTCGATTGCCGTGCTTCTGCTCTGGATTGCGGCGATTGCTGAGGTGAGTGGTCCGCTGCTGATTAGCTATTTCATCGACAATATGGTGGCGAAACGCTATCTGCCGCTGGGGCTGGTGGCGGGGTTAGGTATTGCCTACGTTGGGTTACAGCTGACGGCCGCCGGGCTGCACTATGCGCAGTCGTTGCTGTTTAACCGGGCAGCCGTTGGCGTCGTGCAGCAGCTGCGCACGGATGTGATGGATGCGGCGCTGCGCCAGCCGCTGAGTGAATTTGATACTCAGCCTGTCGGGCAAGTTATCTCGCGTGTGACCAATGATACGGAGGTTATCCGGGATCTGTATGTCACCGTTGTGGCAACGGTATTACGCAGTGCGGCGTTGATTGGTGCGATGTTGGTGGCGATGTTTAGCCTTGACTGGCGCATGGCGCTGGTGGCGATCACCATCTTCCCGGCAGTCCTGATTGTGATGGTTATCTATCAACGTTACAGCACGCCGATTGTTCGCCGCGTGCGCGCTTATCTGGCCGATATCAACGATGGCTTTAACGAAGTGATCAACGGTATGAGCGTCATCCAGCAGTTCCGCCAGCAGGCACGTTTTGGCGAGCGAATGGGGGAAGCCAGTCGTTCACATTACATGGCGAGAATGCAGACGCTTCGCCTGGATGGCTTCCTGTTGCGTCCGTTGCTGAGTCTTTTCTCTACGCTGGTGCTTTGCGGCTTACTGATGCTGTTTGGTCTGACGTCGGGCGGCACCATTGAAGTGGGCGTATTGTATGCCTTTATTAGTTATCTTGGGCGTCTGAATGAACCGCTGATTGAGCTCACCACTCAGCAATCCATGCTGCAACAGGCCGTGGTTGCGGGAGAGCGCGTCTTTGAGCTAATGGACAGGCCACGTCAGACCTACGGTGATGATGACCGTAGTCTGCAAAGCGGTGCTATTACCTTTGATAATGTCTCGTTTGCTTATCGTGATGACCGGCTTGTCCTCCAGGACGTTAGCCTGGATGTCCCGTCGCGTGGCTTTGTGGCGCTGGTGGGGCACACCGGTAGCGGTAAGAGTACGCTCGCCAGCTTGCTGATGGGGTATTACCCGCTCACGAAAGGGGAGATCCGCCTGGACGGGCGTCCACTGTCTTCCCTGAGCCACAATGTCCTGCGTAAAGGGGTGGCAATGGTGCAGCAAGACCCGGTGGTGCTGGCGGATACTTTCTATGCCAACGTCACGCTGGGCAGGCCTTATACGCATGAGCAGGTGTGGGCGGTGCTGGAAACCGTGCAGCTGGCAGAGCTGGCACGCGGTCTGCCCGAGGGTATCGACACCCGGCTGGGCGAGCAGGGAAATAATCTCTCGGTTGGGCAAAAACAGCTGCTGGCGCTGGCGCGGGTGCTTATTGAAACGCCGCAGGTGCTTATTCTGGATGAGGCAACTGCCAGTATTGACTCCGGTACTGAGCAGGCTATCCAGCAGGCGCTGGCGGCCGTGCGCGATCATACAACGCTTGTCGTTATCGCTCACCGCCTGTCAACGATTGTTGATGCCGATACTATTCTGGTGCTGCATCGCGGCCAGGCCGTCGAGCGCGGTACGCATCGTCAGCTGTTAGAGGCGAAAGGGCGTTACTGGCAGATGTACCAGTTGCA
Source organism: Enterobacter sp. Li2LvB3 (assembly GCF_056156645.1). Taxonomy (NCBI): domain Bacteria; kingdom Pseudomonadati; phylum Pseudomonadota; class Gammaproteobacteria; order Enterobacterales; family Enterobacteriaceae; genus Enterobacter; species Enterobacter sp. Li2LvB3. Next base: position 90,160 of record NZ_JBSICG010000013.1, read on the forward strand.
ACTGGCGGGAGAAGAGCTGGCTGCCAGTGCGCGCGAAGAGGAATCACTCAGCGCCTGATGCACCAAAATCAGGCAACGCGCTAACACTCTCAACTGTTGGTGCAACACTGAAACGCATCATGCACTGTTATGGTGCGTTTTTTTTCGCCACTTCATCACCGAATGCCTTGCCGCGCTCATTGCACCGCTTTTTCCCCCTTTTTTCAATTCTGGCACATCCCTTGCAATATCTCCTGCGTGTTAGCAGCGGCCATTACCGAATTCTGACTGGAGGGGATTTATGAAGCTGGTTACAGTTGTAATCAAACCATTCAAACTTGAAGACGTTCGTGAAGCATTGTCTTCCATGGGTATTCAGGGACTGACTGTCACCGAAGTGAAAGGCTTTGGTCGTCAGAAAGGTCATGCCGAGCTTTATCGTGGGGCGGAATACAGCGTTAACTTCCTGCCTAAAGTGAAGATTGATGTCGCAATTGCTGACGATCAGCTTGATGAAGTGATTGATGTCATTAGCAAAGCGGCCTACACCGGCAAGATTGGCGACGGCAAAATTTTCGTTGCCGAGTTGCAGCGCGTGATTCGTATCCGTACGGGCGAATCCGACGAAGCGGCATTGTAAGTAACTCCTGGCACACAGTGATAGGGATCGAGAAAATGAAGATAGCAACAATCAAAACGGGTCTGGGTTCGCTGGCACTGCTGCCAGGCCTGGCACTGGCTGCCCCTGCGGTGGCAGACAAAGCCGATAATGCCTTTATGATGATCTGCACCGCGCTGGTGCTGTTCATGACTATCCCAGGCATTGCGCTGTTCTACGGCGGCCTGATCCGCGGTAAAAACGTCCTCTCCATGCTGACGCAGGTTGCTGTGACGTTCGCACTGGTGTGTGTGCTGTGGGTGGTCTACGGTTACTCGCTGGCCTTCGGCGAAGGCAACGCTTTCTTCGGCAACCTCAACTGGGTGATGCTGAAAAATATCGAACTGACCGCGCTGATGGGTAGTTTCTATCAGTACATCCATGTTGCTTTCCAGGGCTCGTTCGCCTGTATCACCGTAGGCCTGATTGTTGGTGCGCTGGCTGAGCGTATTCGCTTCTCTGCGGTACTGATTTTCGTGGTTGTCTGGCTGACGCTCTCCTACGTGCCGATTGCGCATATGGTATGGGGCGGTGGTCTGCTGGCGACTCATGGTGCACTGGACTTCGCGGGCGGTACTGTTGTGCACATTAACGCCGCTGTTGCAGGTCTTGTCGGTGCATACCTGATTGGCAAACGTGTGGGCTTTGGCAAAGAAGCCTTCAAGCCACACAACCTGCCGATGGTGTTTACCGGTACGGCTATCCTCTACTTTGGCTGGTTCGGTTTCAACGCCGGTTCAGCAAGTGCTGCGAACGAAATCGCTGCGCTGGCCTTCGTGAATACCGTTATTGCCACGGCGGGTGCAATCCTCTCCTGGGTATTTGGTGAGTGGGCCGTTCGCGGTAAACCTTCTCTGCTGGGTGCATGTTCTGGTGCGATCGCCGGTCTGGTTGGTATCACCCCTGCGTGTGGTTATGTGGGTGTAGGTGGCGCGCTGCTTATTGGTCTGGTTGCTGGTCTGGCTGGCCTGTGGGGCGTGACTGCGCTGAAACGTGTTCTGCGTGTTGATGACCCTTGCGATGTGTTCGGTGTGCACGGCGTGTGCGGTATCATCGGTTGTATCATGACCGGTATTTTCGCGGCGAAATCTCTGGGTGGAGTGGGTTACGCAGAAGGCGTCACCATGGTTCACCAGGTGCTGGTACAGCTGGAAAGTATTGCCATCACTGTTGTCTGGTCTGCCGTTGTGGCCTTTATCGGCTACAAACTGGCTGACATGACCGTCGGTCTGCGTGTACCAGAAGAGCAGGAACGCGAAGGTCTGGACGTCAACAGCCACGGCGAGAATGCGTATAACGCTTAATAAACAGCAAAACGGCAACCTCAGGTTGCCGTTTTTAATGTTGATGCCCTCTCCCACCGGGAGAGGGCATCAGGCCGCACAAAATTACCCGCGATTACGCATTACCCCTTCCTGCACCGTTGATGCCACCAGAACACCATCCTGAGTATAAAACTCGCCGCGTACAAACCCGCGAGCGCTGGACGCCGACGTACTTTCCACGCTATAGAGCAACCAGTCATTCATATCGAACGGGCGGTGGAACCACATGGAGTGGTCAATTGTCGCAACCTGCATCCCTTTTTCCAGGAACCCAACGCCGTGTGGTTGCAGGGCAACCGGCAGGAAGTTGAAGTCGGAAGCGTATCCCAGCAGATACTGATGGACGCGGAAATCCTCCGGCACGGTGCCGTTGGCGCGGATCCACACCTGACGTTTTGGTGCAGCTACGTGGCCTTTCATCGGGTTATGGAACTCGACGGGGCGAATCTCCAGTGGCTTATCGCACAGGAATTTCTCTTTCACCTGCGGTGGTAGCAGGTGCGCCAGCGCACGCGCGATATCGGTTTCAGATTTAAGCTCTTCCGGCGATGGGGATGGCGGCATCACTTTTTGATGCTCATAACCCGGTTCAGGCGCCTGGAAAGAGGCCGTCATGTAAAAGATAGGTTTGCCATTCTGAATGGCAGCCACGCGACGGGCACTAAAACTGTTGCCGTCACGCAACACTTCAACGTCATAAACAATCGGTTTGGCGCTGTCGCCAGGGCGTAAGAAATAGCTGTGAAAAGAGTGCACCAGACGGTCTGCCGGGACGGTCTCTTTAGCGGCATATAACGCCTGTCCAACGACTTGCCCGCCGAAGACCTGGCGTAAGCCCAAATCTTCGCTCTGTCCACGAAAGAGTCCTTCCTCAATTTTTTCCAGGTTCAGTAATGTCAGCAGATTGTTCAGTGCTTGACTCATAGTTGTCCTCAATAAAACGCCGTGGCGAAAGATAAGCAGAGTATAACGCAGATTTGAAAGTGGTCCGATGGGTAGAATAATCTGAATATCGGCCTGAAATCAGGCATTAATCAGTGATTTGTGCCACACTTGTTACGTTATATAAATGTTAACGACATCGGGTGGGATCGATCCCGCTGGTGCATTGATGATAAGGAGACTTCAATGAAACTCGTGCACATAGTAAGTGGTTTAGCGATAGCGGTGGCACTGACTGCCTGCGCAGGTAAGCACGCCAGTACCCAGGCGCCAGCGCCGGATCCAAATACTGTTGACACGCTTTCGCAGCAGACTACTCAGCAGCCTAACGTTTCTGGTACGGTATGGATCCGTCAGAAAGTGGCTTTACCGCCAGACGCTGTGTTAACGGTCACCCTTTCGGATGCCTCTCTGGCTGATGCACCTGCCAAAGTGCTGTCGCAAAGAGCGGTGCGTACCATCGGTAAACAGGCTCCGTTCAGTTTCGTGTTGCCATACAACCCGGCTGACATCCAGCCTAATGCGCGGATATTGCTGAGTGCAGCAGTCACCGTTAACGGTAAGCTGATGTTTATCACTGATACGGTTCAGGAAGTGATTAACCACGGTGGGACAAAAGCCGATCTGAATCTGGTTGCGGTGCAGCAGACCGAAGTTCCTGTTTCAGCACAACCACCTGTTGCGGCTGAACCACCTGCCTTAATCCAGCAGTAATGACCTATGCCCTCTTCCCGGTGAAGAGGGCAGCTGTTTTAGTACACCCAGCGATATTTCTGTAAATCGATTTTCCCGCCCCCCGACACCTGTACGCCTTCAGCGAGCAATGCCTGTCGCTGGCGCTGTAAATCCGGGCCCGTCAGTGAGATTGTCCCGTGACGATTAACCACCCGATGCCAGGGCAGTGTGCTGCCTTCCGGTAAACGTTTTAATACGCCGCCTACCTGACGTGCCGCGCGGGGTGAGCCTGCCAGCCGGGCGACATCGCCATAAGTCGTTACATAGCCTTCGGGAATTGAGGCGATAATCTGCCAGACCCTGACAGGGAATGAGTCAGGTAACGGTTCGGGAATCGAATCGAAAGCGTCCATTGTGTTTACCAGACAAGAAAAACCACAGAATAAGCGACCCCCGGCGGATTGTGAAGGCGCAATGACTGTTGCTCAGGAGGGCTGCTGGACGGTGAATTCCAGTGCCAGGCCGATCACTTTTGTACTGCTGGCAGCGGGCTGTTCACGCATTGCCACCAGACTTTCCAGAAACTTCAGTTTTCTTGCCTGGGTATTGATGATGAGTTTGGCACGCAGGTCGGGCAGGGCCTGTGAACAGATTGGATAAATCACCCGTCCGGAAACGGCGACAGGAATTCTGCGCAGATTGACGCAACGCACCACGCCGACAGTGGAATAGAGCACGGCAACAGGCGTGACAAAAAGCATCGGCTGTTCACTGATGGTCACGAAATCCAGCAGCAATTCAGGACGCAGGTAATTCAGCCCTTTGTGGTGAAGGGTTACGCCATCGATGGCGGGCATAACGAGCGTCAGTGTCTGGGGTAATGTGCTAATCATGGATGTGCCCTGCAGGAATGAAACGCATTCGAACAGTGTGGCATGGGTGAGTGAATTTACTGCGAAGGGGCTCGCAATCTGTACTTATCAGGCTGTGCAGGCCGTTATCAGGTCTTAAGTTATGCCTCGGTTGTGCAATAAACCGTCATCCGAATGCCAGCGGCTTGCAATTGCCGGACAGCACAGGGATAATGCGCCAGCGCGTTGGTTAACAACGCTCTCAATGGGGGCTCTGTTGGTTCTCCCGCAACGCTACTCTGTTCACCAGGTCAGGTCCGGAAGGAAGCAGCCAGGGCAGACGACGTGTGTGCCGGGATGTAGCTGGCAGGGCCCCCACCCATTTGTGCTCTCCCCAGATTTTACCGCACCTCTTTCGTTCCCCAATCTTTGTGCTTGCTGATTTATTCCACAGGAATAAAAGACATTTAATTCAATATGTAATATATCATTCATCCAACTGAAATATTATTGTCATAAACATGTAATAATAGACTGTCATTTTATATTTGGGTGAATTTTTTCTGTCATAAGTAAAAAATATAAATCTGGATTACATTGTTAATTTCGTGTATTAAATAAAGGACTTATTCCGAAGGGATGAAACAATCATGGCTACTGCGGTATTAAACGTTAAGATTGATGAAGCGCTAAAAGAAAGACTTCGCCACTACGCAGAAGTGAATAATGAAAATTTAAGCGTGACCACAGAGAAACTGCTACAGCTGGCATTTGAAGCGGTAGAAGAGGTGGGAGTATCGGAAGAGGATATTGATAATCAGCATACGGAAGAAGAGAGTGTAACTCCTTTTACTCCTAAAGAAATCAAGGCTCTACGTAAACTTCTGAAGAAGAGAAAATGAAACAACAACTGTCAACCGCCAATGACTACAAAGAGGCCTGTGATTTGTTGCGTTCAGGCTATGTGAAGCATGTCCGTCTTGGCTGGAATGTAGGTAGTGATGAGTTCTTTCGAATTGCGTCTGACTGGTGTGATACCGGCGCAAAAATAAAGAAAGAAGGAGAAAACTTCGTTATTTCTCTTAAGGGTTTCCCTATTCCTCCTCAGCACTAAGTACCATTCTGTGAAAACTGCTGACTGCAATCATTTCAGTCAGCAGTTTTTATTCTTAATTTTGCTGTGAAATTATCTGTGATAATAATCACGGGTTATTATGTAACCAGCGTAAATTTCAACTCCAGATTTAATCCTCATCACATTAAACAATGCTCCTTTTTATGGCAGGAGCCGCGGTTTTATTCAATGCCGTCCACAGCGGCTTGATTCTCATCAGCGCGCTCTCAAGCTCTGCCGGGTCAAGCGTAAAGGGCATTCGTAAATAGCGGTCAAACGCCCCCGACAGGCCAAAGCGTGTTCCGGTGCCCAGATTGATCCCCAGTGTTTCTGCCCGCGCGGCAAGCTGTGTTGCCTGCATTCCTGGTAGCTCCACCCAGTAAGAAAGCCCGCCTTCCGCGTCGTTGAAAGTCCATTCCGGGAAATGCTCGCGCAGCAATTCACTGCACCGCTTGCGGCGTTCGGCCAGCATTTGCCGCCGGGCCGGCAAAAACGTGTCGCTGTTTTCGATAAGCCACAGGGTTGCCAGTTGTTCCAGCACCGGTGAACCTAAATCCAGGGTATCGCGTGTCTGGGCGAGAGTGGCAATGGTCCGCGAAGACGCGCGGATCCAGCCCAGACGCAGGCCCCCCCAAAAACTTTTTCCTGCCGAGCCCAGGGTGATCACCGTTGCCTCTGGGTTAAATGAGGCCAGCGGCGGAGGCGGTGGAGAATCAAACCAGAGATCCACCATGGTTTCATCAACCACCAGCGTGGTGCGGGTCTGTGCGGCAATGTCAGTTATCGCTTTGCGGGTCGGGATGTCCATACAGCGCCCTGTCGGGTTATGGAAGTCCGGCATCAGGTAAGCCAGCCGTGGCGCGGTTTGTGCAAGCGTTGCGGCAAAACCGTCGGTATCCCAGCCCGTTTGTGGCAGGGAGACGCCTACCGGCCGACAAAGTGCCCCCTGGATAGCGGCGATGGCCAGCGGGTAGGTTGGATGATCAACCACGACGCGGTCGCCGGGGCCTGTCATCATGCGTAACACCAGCGCAAAGGCACTGACCGCACCGTTGACGACCATCACTTCGTCTGCACGGGTTGCCAGCCCGCGTGCGGTATAGCGTGCGGCAATGGCTTCCCGCAGGGCCAGCAATCCGGACTGATCGTAACCCGTTAGCGAGAGATACTGCGTAATGGCAGATAGCGCGTACGTATAGGCCTGGTGAATTTCCGGCCCGGCGTTGAGTGCCGCAGTGGAAAGATCCAGTGCTACGCTTGCCGCTGAGAGGGTGGGTACAGCCCGGGAATCAGGCAGGATCACCCGTGATCCACTGCCATGACGGCTCTCCAGATAGCCTTCGTCTCGCAGGCGGGCTAATGCGCTGCTGATGGTTGTACGGCTGACGTCCAGCGCGGAGGCCAGTTCACGCTCGCCCGGTAAACGGGTGTTGAGCGCCAGTCGACCATCAAGAATGAGCAGGCGTAAGGCATCTGCCAGCTGTCGCCAGAGCGGTGTACGGGATGTGGTTTGCTGCCAGTGGCCTAACAAGCGTACCAGTGACTGACTACCAAAACGACGAGATGACATATGCAGTCCACTATTTGAAAACTGGACATTAATCATAAGACCATTTTCGCCGAAGATGAAAGTCTGGTTCTTCGGGGAAGATAAAAATGTTACGTCGTCTGGTACAACTTTATGTCGGATTAGGGCTGTATGGCCTTTCAACCGCAATGTTTATTCGTTCCGATCTGGGTGTCGATCCGTGGGACGTATTTCATCTTGGGGTGGCAATTCAGTTGGGGTTGAGCATTGGCACGGTGATTATTTTAATCGGCGCTGCGGTGCTGCTGCTATGGGTTCCGCTGCGCCAGTGGCCTGGGCTTGGCACGATAAGTAACGTCATTTGTATTGGTCTGGCTGCCGATGCCACGATGGCGCTGATCCCTGAGCTGACCTCACTGCCCCTGCGAATTGCTCTGCTGGTGGCGGGCATTATAGTTAATGCGATAGCGACAGGGATGTATATTGGTGCCGGTTTTGGGCCAGGCCCACGCGATGGCCTGATGACAGGCATTCATGCCCGACTGGGTTGGTCTATCCGCAGTGTGCGTACGTCCATCGAGGTAGCGGTGTTGCTGATTGGCATCATGCTTGGCGGGTCGTTCGGTGTCGGTACGGTGCTGTATGCATTAACCATTGGCCCGCTGATCCAGATCTGCTTGCCCTGGTTTCGCCAGAAGCCGCAAGTGCAAAAGATACCTCAGCCTGAGCAAGTTGTTTAATTATGCGAAGCGCTCACAAGTATTAACGGCGTGGCTGTGACAGAATAGCGGCATCTCTTGTCGCGATGTCAAAATGCATGAAAGCTATCACTCTTTATGACGTAGCCCTCCTCGCAGGGGTTTCTTATCAGACCGTTTCCCGCGTGATTAATGATGCGGAGCATGTCTCCGCCCGCACGCGGGAAAAGGTGCAGCAAGCCATGGCGGAACTGAACTATGTTCCCAATCGCGGCGCACAACAGCTGGCGGGTAAACGCACCCGGACGCTGGGTCTGATTACGACCGATCTGGCACTTCATGCCCCTTCGCAAATTGCTTCTGCGGTAAAAACCCGCGCGGTGGAGAAGGGGGCGAGTGTGCTGATTTCTATGGTGGAACACCCACAACGCTGCCAGGCAGCAGTTCAGGAACTTCTGGCACAACGTGTTGAAGGGCTGCTGGTGAACGTGCCGCTGGAAGATGCTGAAGCCGAACAGCTAAAGGCACTGGCATCACCCGTGCCGGTGCTGTTTTTGGATGTTTCACCCTCAGCGCAGGTCAATAGCCTGGTCTTTGATGCGGCCCAGGGAGCGCAGCTGGGGGCTGAACATCTTATCTCGTTGGGTCATCAGCGGGTTGCCCTGCTGAATGGGCCTGAAAGCTCTGTCTCTGCCAGAGCCCGCCGGGCCGGGTGGCTGGCTTCTCTGGCACAAGCCGGGCTTGAACCTGCCGGCGTAGTTTTCGGTGACTGGAGCGCCGCTTCCGGTTACGAAAAGGGTCATCAGCTTTTATCGGGCCCGGAGCTGCCGGAGGCTATTCTGGTGGCAAACGATCAGATGGCGTTAGGGGTTATGCGTGCCTGCGCGGAAAAAGGGATTGCTGTGCCTGGGCAGATATCCGTTGTGGGTTTTGATGACACAACCGATAGCGCCTGGTTTTCTCCGCCACTGACCACGGTTCGCCAGGCATTTCGTGAGGCGGGCGAGCGCAGCGTTGAGTGGCTGCTGACCGCGTCTTCCAAAAACGAATGCTGGCAAGCACAACTTCCGGTGACTCTTATTACCCGTCACTCCAGCGCCCGCCGTACGTCACAGCAGGCGGATCGTGAAGAACTTGCCCGGCAGCTGAAAACACTGGCGCTCTTAGCTGAACAATTAGCACGCGGATAAGACTTTTGTGATCTGACTCGCTTCGCCGCGATCGGACGCTTTACCGCAGGGTTTTGCCAGGGCATGTTGACATAAATTGTGAGCGCTTCGCATTGAGGGTAATATGTCAAATACATCGCCGCTGACACTCAGCGCACTTCTGGCTCGTCGGGACTGGGAAAATCCTGGTGTTACACAGTGGAACCGGCTGGCGGCCCATGCGCCGTTTCACAGCTGGCGTGATGAACAACACGCCAGAGATGACTGGCAACCCCTTAATAAGCGTTCTCTTAACGGGGAGTGGCGCTTCAATTTTTATGCCTTCCCAGAGCGCGTTCCGCAAGGATGGGTAGAAGAAGACTGTGACGGCTCAGTTCCGATGCCTGTGCCGTCAAACTGGCAGATGCGGGGTTTCGATACTCCCATCTATACCAATGTTACTTATCCTTTTGCCGTTAACCCGCCCTTTGTTCCGCAAGAAAACCCGACCGGTTGTTACTCGCTCACATTTGAGGTGGATGATGCATGGCTGCTGAGCGGGCAAACCCGCATTATTTTTGATGGGGTGAATTCGGCTTTTCATCTGTGGTGTAACGGCCACTGGATTGGCTATTCACAGGACAGCCGTCTGCCCGCAGAATTTGATCTCTCGGCAGTGCTTCGCCCGGGCCTGAACCGCGTGGCAGTAATGGTGCTGCGCTGGTGCGACGGGAGCTATCTTGAAGATCAGGATATGTGGCGGATGAGCGGCATCTTCCGCGATGTGTCGTTGCTGCATAAACCGGAAACGCAGATTGCGGATTACCACGTTGTCACCGAATTAAATACCGAATTAGACCGGGCGCTGCTCAGGGTGGACGTTGCATTGGCGGGGAGCCAATACGCTGAGTGTGATGTGGCGCTTACCCTGTGGCGAAACGGTGAGCCGTGCGCCAGGGCAACCCAGCGTCCTGGCTCTGAGATTGTGGATGAGCGCGGCAACTGGGCCGAGCGCTTAACGGTATCTATGCCTGTTGTGGCACCTGAATTATGGAGCGCCGAAATTCCGGCGCTGTATCGCCTGACGATTTCACTGAGGGATGCGCAGGGGCGGGTCATCGAGTGCGAGGCCTGTGACGTGGGCTTCCGTCGTGTAGAGATACGCAACGGCCTGCTTAAACTCAATGGCAAACCGCTACTGATCCGCGGCGCTAACCGCCATGAACATCACCCTGAAAACGGGCAGGTGATGGATGAAGTCACCATGCGCCGCGACATCGAGTTGCTGAAGCAGCACAACTTTAACGCGGTGCGCTGTTCGCATTATCCCAACCATCCGCTGTGGTACACGCTTTGCGATCGCTACGGCCTGTACGTGGTAGATGAAGCCAACATTGAAACGCACGGCATGGTGCCGATGAGTCGTCTGGCTGACGATCCGCGCTGGTTGCCAGCCATGAGCGAACGCGTAACCCGTATGGTGCTGCGCGACCGTAATCATCCGTCAATTATTATCTGGTCACTCGGGAATGAATCTGGCCACGGTGCTAACCACGATGCGCTCTACCGCTGGCTGAAAACCACCGACCCGACTCGTCCGGTGCAATACGAAGGCGGTGGTGCAAATACCGCCGCAACCGACATTGTGTGCCCGATGTATGCGCGTGTTGATCAGGATCAGCCGTTCCCGGCCGTACCAAAATGGTCAATCAAGAAATGGATCGGGATGCCGGATGAAACGCGTCCGCTGATCTTGTGTGAATACGCTCATGCGATGGGCAACAGTTTCGGTGGCTTTGCAAAATACTGGCAGGCGTTTCGCAGCCATCCGCGTTTGCAGGGCGGGTTCGTCTGGGACTGGGTTGACCAGGCGCTGACGAAGAAAGACGAAAACGGCAATACGTTCTGGGCGTATGGCGGTGATTTTGGTGATAAACCGAATGACCGACAGTTTTGCCTGAACGGACTGGTGTTCCCTGACCGCACGCCACACCCTGCACTGTATGAAGCCCAGCGCGCGCAGCAATTCTTCACCTTTAGCCTGGTCAGTACCTCGCCACTGGTGATTGAGATTAAAAGTGACTACCTGTTCCGCACCACCGATAACGAACAGCTGAAATGGACGATTACCCGGGGTGAAAATGTACTGGGAGCGGGCGACATCACCCTGAACATGGCTCCGCAGGGAATACAGCGCGTAGAGTTCGCCCTACCAGCGCTACAGGCTGCGCCGGGCGATGTCTGGTTAAATGTAGAGGTGTATCAAACCCAAAGCACGCCGTGGTCATCGGCACATCATTGCTGCGCCTGGGAGCAGTGGCCACTTCCCGCACCATTGTATGTGGCACCAGCCCCGCAGCCGGGTGTGACGCCGTTATTAACGGTGAAAGAGACGGTGCTGGACATTACCCATCAGCAGCAGCGCTGGCACTTTGACCGTGTTTCAGGGGATCTGACGCAGTGGTGGAATGAAGGGGTTGAAACCCTGCTCTCCCCGCTAAAGGATAACTTTACCCGCGCGCCGCTGGATAATGATATTGGCGTGAGTGAGGCAACCCGCATTGATCCTAATGCCTGGGTCGAACGCTGGAAAGCGGCGGGCATGTATGATTTGTCTGCCCGGTTATTGCAGTGTGACGGTGAACAGCATAGCGGCGATGTTGTTGTCAGCACCCTTCATGCCTGGGAACACCAGGGGAAAACGCTGTTCCTCAGCCGGAAAACCTGGCGGGTTGATAGCAACGGGGTATTGCACGGTGATGTGCTGGTGCAGGTTGCATCAGATATTCCTGAGCCTGCGCGTATCGGGCTGGATTGTCAGCTTGCCCAAACGCCAGAAATCGTTAGCTGGCAGGGGCTTGGGCCGCACGAAAACTACCCGGACCGAAAACTGGCGGCGCAACAGGGGCGCTGGGAATTACCGCTTGATGCCCTGCAAACTCCTTACATTTTCCCGACGGAGAATGGCCTGCGTTGCGATACCCGCGCGCTTGAATTTGGCGCTCATCAGTTCACCGGAGATTTCCACTTCTCCCTGAGCCGGTACAGCCAGCGCCAGCTGCGTGATACCACACATCAGCATCTGTTGAGGGAAGAGCCGGGCTGCTGGTTAAATCTGGATGCCTTCCACATGGGCGTGGGGGGTGATGATTCGTGGAGTCCGAGCGTGTCACCAGAATTTATCCTGCAAAACCGCCAGCTGCGCTACTCCTTTAGCTGGCAGCAAAAGACCCAGTAACACAAAAGATGCGGCCACGGTTTGTGGCCGCCTGGCTCAGGCGAGGATCCCGGTTAACCCGTGGATGCTCATATACATTCCCACCACTGTTATCAGTGCCGCTGAGATCCACGGCGCTTTGCGTGAAAATTCACTGAATCCCGGCCAGCGTTTGGTGGCATGTTTAAGGCTCAGGGCGGCAATTGCACCTGAGGCAACCAGCGTTAACGCCAGACCAATACTGAAACTAAACACTAGCGTGGCGCCCAGCGCAAAATGCTTCAGTTGCAGGCAGATCAGCAGCACCGTAATGGAGGCCGGGCAGGGGATGAGTCCGCCAGTCAACCCGAACATGGCGATTTGCCCTGTCGTGACAGTCTGCCCCTTAAAACGGCGGTTGATGTCCTGGGCATGGGCGCGCTGGTGGGCGTCTTGCCACTCCTCATCAACCAGTTGATGTGTATGATCGTGGTGATCATGATGGTGGTCATGGTCATGGTCATGGTCATGGTCATGGTCATGGTGGTGATCGTGATGATGATGTTCGTGGTGGTGATCGTGTGGCTGGCTCTCTTTCCAGGTTCGCCATGCCATCCATAACGCGATCAGAATAATCATCACGCCTGAAATCAGCTGGAACCAGGGTTCAGAGGTATTTGCATCCCAGCCTCGGCCAAACCATAAGCCTGCCATCGCAATGATCCAGACTACCGCTGTATGGGAAAACGTTGCCGCCAGTCCCAGCAGGATCGCCTGTTTTAGCGTACCGCGGATCGCCACAATAAACGCGGCCATCATCGTTTTTGAGTGCCCTGGTTCCAGGCCATGCAGCGCACCCAGCAAAATTGCGCTCGGCACAAAAAGCCACGCGTTGCCTTGTTGCAGGAGTGAAGTGAAATCGTTCATTAAGAATACCGGGGAAGAAAACGTGTGCTGATACTACTCCCCCCCAGTAGGGTAATACTACCCCCCAGTAGAAAAATACTCAGGGGGAGTAGAGCATGTTATGCTTCAGTGGCAAAAAATGAGGGAGAGTGAGATGTCACATACGGTTCGCCATAAGAAGATGTTATTGACCCGCCTGAAGAAAATTCAGGGGCAAAGTACCGCGCTGGAAAAAATGCTCAACAGCGATCATGAGTGTGCTGAGGTGCTTCAGCAACTGGCGGCGATCCGCGGTGCGGTGAACGGCATGATGATGCAGGTGATCGAAGGGCACTTAACCGATCATGTGGTGAAAGAGCCCGAAGAAAATCAGCGCGAGGCCGATCTTGGCGTAGTTTTGCAGGTGATGAAATCCTATCTCAAATAGTGCGTGTTCCTCACGATTTTGTGAGGTTGTTTTCAGCCCAGAGTATAAATTCCAGTTTCGGTAGCGCCTTACTGTAAAACCACCCCTGCCCGAACTGAACGCCGTGGCTGTGCAGCCACGTGAGCTGCCCCTGCGTTTCAATACCTTCCGCCACCATCGCCAGATCAAGAGATTTCGCCATTTCAATGATGTGCGGCGTCACGTTTTTGTATTCCAGCGCATCGACGAAGGATTTATCAATTTTGAGCGTATCGACATCCAGATCCTGAAGATAGCTGAGGCTGGAATAGCCGGTCCCAAAATCGTCAATGTAGATCGCGTGCCCGGCGCGACGGAATGCCGCAATGGCCGGCGCGCTGATTTTCGGATCGGCAAAGCCGCGCTCGGTCACTTCAAGAGCAATTTGCTGCGGGTGAACCTGCCAGTGGTTTAGCAGCCGGCTTAACAGTGGCGGCAGTTTACCGGATGTTAAATCGGCGGGGGCAAGGTTTACTGAGATATGCAGATCGGGATGCTGCTGTAACCAGCTTCCCATATCCTCGAAAACTTTCTCGAAAACCAACTGGGTTAATTGCGAAATAAGCCCGGTTTGTTCGGCCAGTGGTACAAAAATATCGGGTGAAAGGTGGGTTCCGTCCGGCTGTGGCCAGCGAGTCAGCGCCTCGGCGCCAACCAGTTTTCCACTGCCTAATGCGATTATCGGCTGATAGTGAACGACAAACTCACGGCTGTTAATGGCATCAAGCAGGCGATTTCTCGGCGACTGGATCCGGCGCAAGATACGCAGCACAAAAAGCGCTGCGATAAGGCTCACCAGAATGCCAAAAGGAAGCCAGAACAGAAGCTGCTGATGCCAGCTTTCATCGAGTGGTTTTAGCGTGGCCCAGGCGACAATGGTAAAGCCCAGATCGGGGACTGGCTTCGCGACATACATCGCGCCTTTGTACTGCAAATGCGTCACGCCTCTGTTTTCCAGGAGTTCATGGACATGGGGATCAAGCGTGCTGCTGCTGGCGAAAACACTGTTTCTGGCATGGCCTATGAGTGCGGCATCAACAGGGAGTGCGCCAAATGGAATAACATCGACCAGCGAGGCGGGATCGACCATAACCAGGTAATGCCCGTGTCCCAACGCGGCCATGTAGCGATTAATTCCAAGATCGTTTTGCCGGGTCAACCATGCGTTATAGCCATCAGCAGTGATTCGCATCGGCGGCGGTAACGAAGAAGCGTAACTGGCTTGCTCAAGGGAAGAGCATAGTGGTTTCAGGTTATCGAGATACATCACTTCCTGGATGTAACGTGCAGAAAACGCTACCCGACGCATTTCGCGCATTTGCAGCGGACTACAGGGAACACCTTCGAAATTCTCTAACTGCTTAAGCGCATCCTTGGCTTGCTGAACAACCCTTTCCGTGCGGACCAGCACGCGTGATGAATAGCTGTCCAGCGCGTTGATAAATTCATGTTCCGCCTGGCGGTGGGCCAGCCAGACGCTGAGACAAATGGGAACGAGCACGGAAAAGATCAGAATACCAGTCACCAGGCTGACCAAATGTCGGGTTCTCATGCTGCTGTTTCCTTTCTCAGATGCCCGCTTCCGGGACACAGAGCCTACTCGCCAGAGGATAATATTTTATCGTGAAATGATATAGTTATAGCACGTGATGGGATGGGATTTCAGTCCAATGAAGGTGAATCAGAAAAAAACATTGCCAGGATGAAGCATTGCGCGGGGTTGTTTTTGCAGCATGACTCGGATAGTATTTTGTTATGTTATAACAAAACATAAAGAGTCTACGATGAAACCAGATATCCACCCAGCCTATCGCACTGTCGTTTTCCACGACACCAGTGCCAATGAATATTTTAAAGTCGGTTCGACTATCAAAACTGACCGCGAAATCGAACTCGATGGTGAAACATTCCCGTATATCACCATCGAGGTATCGTCAAAATCGCATCCGTATTACACCGGTAAGCAGAAGTCATTCTCAACCGAAGGCAGTGCGGCACGTTTCCGCCAGCGCTTTGGTGGCTTTCTTAGCGCTAAACGAGGCTAATCATGCAGGTACTTAACTCACTACGCAGTGCAAAACAGCGCCATCCCGATTGTCAGATAGTCAAACGCAAAGGGCGCCTGTACGTCATTTGTAAGTCCAACCCGCGTTTTAAAGCGGTGCAGGGACGTAAGAAAAAGCGTTAAAAACGTGTTTCGCGCCAACTTTCCAGGGATCTTATCTGCTTGCCATCGGCCGTAAAATTGTCGGTGGCAAGCCAGTTCTGAAAGGCGCAGTCCAGGGCCTGCCACTCTTTATCAATGATGGAAAACCAGTCGGTATCACGGTTATGGCCTTTCACCACCAGCGCCTGACGAAAACGACCTTCATACTGGAATCCCAGACGCAGCGCGGCACGACGTGAAGGTTCGTTCAGGCTATTGCATTTCCACTCGTAACGGCGGTATCCCAGCCCGTCAAACACGTAACGCATCAGCAGGTATTGTGCTTCTGTGGACAACGGCGTGCGGCTCATAAGCGGTGAAAAATGCACATGCCCGACTTCCACAACACCATTCTTAGGATCAATACGCATCAGGGCCAGAGAGCCCACCGGCGACTGCGTTTGATTGTCGATAACGGCGAAATGAATAGGGTCAGATAACACACATACGCTGGCAATCCACTGAGAATACTCAGCAACTGTTGCATCGGGTTCACGTAATAACCAGGTCCAGCTACGGGTATCTTCAGCCTGCTGATAGGCGGCAAACAGCGCCGAGGCGTGCTCCACACGTAGCGGCTCAAGGCGGCAGTAACGGCCATTAAGTTCCACCCTGGCCGGATGCTGACGTGGCTGCCAGTCGACAAGTTCTTCCCCGATGGGTTGCCCAAACTGATTGAATGTATTCATGTTAATTTCCGTGGCGGTGTAAAGACATTCAGGTTAGGGAATAACTGGTTCCTTAAAAAGAACCACCAGGATATGTTTTGTTGGTACCACGGAGGAAAGATGAATATACCCGGCGATGAATTCTATACCCTGATTCTGGATACGCTGAAAAAGCGTGGGGCAGAAACGCTGCAACGTGCCCTCTATCTTGCTTTGCGGGAGGCTATTTTGCACGGACGGCTGCAGGCGGAATCGCGATTGCCAGGCTCTCGTGTCATTGCGCGACAGCTCGGCCTTTCGCGCAACACGGTGAATGCCGCACTGGAGCAGCTCACGCTTGAAGGCTATTTGCGGCGAAACCGGCAGGGTACGCGGGTTGCACAGCTTGCAAAGCGTAATATTGCCCATCCATCACCTGAGCCTGCTGTCACGCTCGCAAAACGCGTTGCATTACTGCCTGCGCCTACGCCACGGGGAACGCCGGTTCCGGCCTTTACCCCGGGCACACCCGCGATTAACTATTTTCCACTGCCGTTATGGCGGCGTTTATACGACAGGGTATTGCGGGAAGAGGGCAGTGCCCTGTTGGGCTATGGCGCCCCGGAAGGGGAGTTGTCTTTGCGAGAGGCTATTGCCCGGCACCTTGCGTTATCGCGCGGGATCACCTGTGATGCCAGCCAGATTGTTATAACCGAAGGCGCGCTCGAAGGCGTAAATCTTTGTACGTTGCTTCTGAGCGAACCCGGGGATATCGCCTGGATTGAAGATCCCGGTTATGCAGGGGCAAAAAGTGCGTTCGCCAAAACGGGGCTCACGGTGGTCGGGATGCCCGTTGATGATGAAGGTATGTGCTGGGAGCAGCAGCAGTCAGACGCACCTTCACTCATTTTTACCTCACCCTCACACCAGTTTCCTTATGGTAGTGTGCTCAGCGCCCGTCGGCGTCTGGCGCTGCTGGAGCTGGCTCAGGCGCAAAAAGCGTGGATTGTGGAAGATGACTATGACAGCGAATTTCGCTACAGCGGTGAACCGGTTCCGGCTATGTCAGGAATGATAAAGCACGCGCCGGTGGTCTATCTGGGAACCTTCAGCAAAACGCTTTTTCCCTCGCTTCGAATTGGTTTTATGGTGTTACCACCTGCGCTGGCGAAGGCGGCGCAGCCGGCAATCGGCGCATTATTGCGTGGCGGGCATCGCGCAGAACAGCGCACCCTGGCGTTGTTTATTGAAGAGGGGCATTATGCGCGGCACCTTGCGGCAATGCGTCGACTTTATCGCAAGCGATACAGACAGTTACGTGAGGTACTAAGCACGGAGCTTCATGTTGAACACCGCGTTCTGGCCGGTGAGGGCGGAATGCATCTGACGGTGGCCATTGACGGGATTGATGATAAAGCCATTGTGCAGCAGGCAAGAGCTTTTCAGCTGGCACCTGCTGCATTGAGCGGATACTACCTTGATACTCATCAGGGGCAAACCGGCCTGGTATTAGGGTACGGCAATACTTCCGCTTCTCAGTTCACATCCGGTATCCGGCGTTTACAAAACCTCATTACGCTGCAACAGGGCGGGATAGCGTAAAGACATCGTAGAACGAAAGCTCACCTTTGGTGGAGATCATTTTTTGCAGTTTCTCTTTTTCCCCGGCGTTTACGTCGGGTGAGTGGAGAATGCTGTCGATGAGCTCAGAGGGCACAAAGCGGGTGTTGTACCATTCGCCGTTATAGCAGACGCGAAAATCGAGAACGTCGATATCTTCGTAACGATAACGAGGATTAACGTCGAAGAAGAAGAACGCGTTAAACACCACAAACAACACAACCAGAAGCCAGACGGAATCCACCAGGGTTTCGGAACGCAGCATCACAATCAGCGTGGCAAGCCAGGCGGCGTACATCGCAACAAACAGACCTGGGTGTTTACGAATAAAGCTAATGCTAAAGCGCGGGCGATTATCACGCTTTTCGCGAATATTCAGGTCGTCGATGGTAGCGGTGAGCAGGCGCTGTATCTCTGTCATTTTTTGCCTTCATGAATTTTGAAAATACAGGGGATCTGCCTAGTTTAGTGGAGCGGATGGGGTGAAAAAAGTAACAGTTATGCGCTGAAAGATCATAACAGTTACCCGGCATACGCTTACAGCATTTTGATGATTTTGGCGGGATTACCGCCGACTACCGCATTGGCGGGGACATCTTTCGTGACAACGGCCCCGGACGCCACCACAACATTATCACCAATAGTCACGCCTGGGTTAATGACCGCACGCCCGCCGATCCAGACGTTATTACCGATTGTCACAGGCTTACCGTATTCAACACCGCTGTTGCGTTCGCTGGCATCCAGCGGATGTGTTGCCGTATAGATATGAACGCCCGGCGCGAGCATACAGTTATCACCAATATGGATTGGGCAGACGTCGAGCATAACGCAATCAAAATTAGCGTAAAACGCCGCGCCGAGGTAGATATTGTAGCCGTAATCACAGCGGAAACTTGGCTCAATATAGGCCCCTTCGCTTTGCCCCAGCAATTCAGCAAGGATGGACTGGCGTTCAGGTTTGTCGTCTGGCGACGTGTGGTTGTATCGATGAACCAGTAGGCGGGCACGCAAGCGGTCGGCCCGTAATGTATCGTCACCCGGACGGTAGTGTTCGCCTGCAATCATCTTTTGCTTTTCTTCACTCATGGGAGCCTCACTGGAAAATTGATCACCTATAAGGTAATGGTCATAAACCGGAAAGGGAACGTTCCCGAAAGTGGGGTGTGATTACAGTCACAACATTGTTGTGAATGAGCACATTGGTTAAGGGGACCTGTCTGGCTCACAGGGTTCGCAACGCGAAAGGTGAATTCAGCTTAGGAAGTGGTGTTCAGTCTCAATGGTCAACATTCGTGATTAACGGACAAACTTCCATACAGAAGAAGGAATTTTGTCATACAGCTTATTCATGGTGAGTTCTGCAAGACGGTGGTCAGCCGCTGAATAAAATACAGCCAGTTCATTATCAGGAAGCTCGTATTTATTTTTTTCAATAACACGTTCGAGCGTGTCTATTGACTGACAACGTCGCAAACGCAGCAAATAATCGATTTTGGTTAATGGTTTATCAGACATAAATTCACCTTAGTCATTGTAATAATTTTAACAGGATAGGCTAACAGGGTTAGCTCTGCTCACGTTGACGAAACAGCGGAATAAGCGGTTTCCCGATTTACGCCATTTTTGCAAATCCTGTGCGTTAATGCCGTAGCTGCTGAACAACATAAAGGTGTCATCCAGGTATTCGTCAATTTGCTCAATCAGTTTATTATCTTCATTGTACTTAATTTTATAATTAAGTGCGAAGGTCGCTATATGCTCTATCAACTCATTTAACTGTAAATTGATGGCAGACGTTGGATCATTCACCCAGCCGTGGTTACTTTCATCAAGATTGGCAAGGCAGTCATGGTACAAGGATTCGCAGAGAAATTTCAACTGCGCGATATCATGCCTTTTTGGCGAGTACTCGTCCATAGCGCATCCCCTTCTGAGTGATTTCTTACTCACCGAACATCATTGTCGGGATGGATACAACATACTTAGCCGCAACGTGCTGTGTTCCTGATAACTCTAACTATAAGCCACTCCTTTCAAGATTTCACCGCGCTATTACGAAAAATTACAATTAAAAATCAGGTTTTCGAGCGTGCGCGCAATAGCAAGGTTTATGTGCGGCGTTTTTAACTTTATCAGCGCTTATTTTTTACCGCATCCTTATGATTCATTGGGTTAGCATTTACCTTCAAATGAAGTCCAGATTCAGACTTTTTGCACTTTTGTGCGCTGTATTAGGATTATTCCTAATAATCTACGAAGAGAAATGAAATTAAAAAAACCATAAGTTCGTCGATTAAGTTAACGGTTAAATATGATATGTCTTATTAAGATGGCAGAAAATAAATAATCCGACAATAAGCGTAATTTATGATTTTTCGTGTGAAATGAAAAAGGCCGCTAATGCGGCCTTTTTATCGGTTGAAACCGGTATCAGTGGTGTTCTACTGAGTGACTATGCTCAATATCTTCATTCTTACGGCTGAAGCGGCGACGAACCACCACGAAGAACACCGGTACGAAGAAGATAGCGAGAACGGTCGCGGTGACCATACCGCCCATTACACCTGTACCTACTGCGTTCTGCGCACCGGAGCCAGCACCAGAGCTGATAACCAGCGGCATAACGCCGAGGATAAACGCCAGAGACGTCATCAGGATTGGGCGCAGACGCATACGAACCGCGTCAAGCGTCGCCTCAATCAGGCCTTTGCCTTCTTTCTCCATCAGATCTTTGGCGAATTCCACGATAAGAATCGCGTTCTTCGCCGACAAGCCAATGGTTGTCAGCAGGCCCACCTGGAAGTAAACGTCGTTTGTCAGACCACGGAACGTTGCGGCAAGCAGTGCGCCGATAACCCCCAGTGGAACAACCAACATAACGGAGAACGGAATCGACCAGCTCTCATACAGCGCTGCCAGACACAAGAACACGACAATCAGTGAAATTGCGTACAGGGCAGGGGCCTGGTTACCGGACAGACGTTCCTGATAGGACATCCCCGTCCAGTCATAACCAATACCCGAAGGCAGCTTGCTGGCCAGTTGCTCCATCATTGCCATCGCTTCACCGGTACTCTTGCCTTCAGCTGCCTGACCGAGGATTTCCATCGATGGCAGACCGTTGTAACGCTCCAGACGTGGTGAACCGTATTCCCAGTGTGACGTAGAGAAGGCGGCGAAGGGTACCATCTGGCCGTTAGTGCCACGTACGTACCAGTTATTGATATCGTTCGGCAACATACGGTATTGCGCTTCAGACATGACGTACACTTTCTTCACACGACCACGGTCGATGAAGTCGTTGACGTAGCTTCCGCCCCAGGCAGCACCCAGCGTGGTATTGATGTCACTAATGGAAACACCCAACGCCTGCGCTTTCTCCTGATCGATATCGACCTTGAACTGCGGTGTATCTTCCAGACCGTTCGGACGCACACCGACCAGCAGATCAGGATGTTTAGCAATTTCACCAAACAGCTGGTTACGTGCCTGCGTCAGTTTTTCATGACCCAGACCACCCTGGTCAATCAACTGGAAGTCAAAGCCGGTAGCCGTACCCAGTTCAACAATCGCCGGCAGGTTAAAGGCGAAGACCATCGCATCTTTAATCTGCGAGAATGTCCCCATTGCACGACCAGTGATGGCTTCAACCTTGTTCTCCTTGCCCGGACGTTCTGACCAGTCTTTCAGAGAAACGAAGGCGATACCGGTGTTCTGACCACGACCCGCAAAGCCAAAGCCGTTAACCGCAAACACAGACTCAACGTTGTCTTTCTCTTTGGTGAGGTAGTAATCGGTCACTTCATCCAGCACTTTCTGAGTACGCTCTTGCGATGCACCCGCCGGAAGCTGCGCCATTGTCAGGAACACACCCTGGTCTTCATCTGGCAGGAACGAGCTTGGCAGACGAACAAACAGATAAGCCATGCCCACCACGATGATGATATACAGCACCAGGTAACGACCGGTACTGCGCAGAATGTTACCTACGCTGTCGGTGTAGTGGTGCGTGCTTTTATCAAACATGCGGTTAAACCAGCCGAAGAACCCTTTATGCTCGCCATGGCCGCCTTTCTGAATGGGCTTCAACATGGTGGCACAGAGAGCTGGCGTCAGAATCAACGCCACCAGTACTGACAGCGCCATCGCAGAAACGATGGTGATGGAGAACTGACGGTAGATAGCACCGGTGGAGCCACCGAAGAAGGCCATCGGGATAAATACCGCAGACAGCACCATCGCGATACCGACCAACGCGCCCTGGATTTGGCCCATTGATTTACGGGTTGCTTCCTTCGGCGGCAGACCTTCCTCTGCCATTACACGCTCGACGTTCTCTACCACGACAATGGCATCATCCACCAGCAAGCCGATGGCTAGCACCATCCCGAACATCGTTAGGGTGTTTATCGAGTAGCCAAATATCGACAGGATCGCAAAGGTCCCGAGCAAGACAACCGGCACGGCGATGGTTGGGATCAGCGTTGCGCGGAAGTTTTGCAGGAACAGGTACATCACCAGGAAGACCAGGATGATCGCCTCGACCAGCGTTTTAACCACTTCGTGAATCGAGATTTTTACGAACGGCGTGGTGTCATACGGGTAAACGATCTTCAGACCTGACGGGAAGTACGGCTCCATCTTCTTCAGTTCTGCACGGATAGCTGTCGCTGTGTCCAGGGCGTTTGCACCGGTAGCCAGTTTAATACCCAGACCAGAAGCCGGTTTACCGTTAAACTTCGCCACGATGTCGTAGTTTTCGCCACCCAGTTCGACTTTCGCTACGTCACGCAGGCGAACCTGTGAACCATCCTGATTCACTTTCAGCAGAATTTTGCTGAATTCTTCCGCAGAGGTCAGTCGCGTTTGCGCGATGATAGATGCGTTAAGTTGCTGGCCTTTCACCGGTGGCGTACCACCTAACTGACCGGCTGCAACCTGGGCGTTCTGCGCTTTAATGGCGCTGATAACGTCTACAGGCGTTAACTGGAAGTTATTCAGTTTATTCGGGTCCATCCAGATACGCATTGCGTACTGAGAACCGAACAGCTGAACGTCACCCACACCAGAAGTACGGCTGATAGCATCCTTCATGTTGGCGCCCACGTAGTCGGAGATATCCTCCTGGGTCATGGTGCCGTTGGTGTTGATAACGCCGACAACCATCAGGAAGCTACTGGACGATTTCTCGACGCTCACGCCCTGCTGTTGTACTTCCTGTGGCAGCAGCGGCATAGCCAGCTGCAATTTGTTCTGTACCTGAACCTGCGCGATATCAGCATCAGTACCTGACTGGAAGGTCAGGGTGATTTGAACCGTACCGGTTGAGTCACTGTTTGAGGACATGTACATCAGGTTATCGATACCGTTCATATTCTGTTCGATAACCTGAGTAACGGTGTCCTGCACCGTTTTTGCATCAGCCCCAGGGTAGGTTGCGGTGATCGAAACGGCTGGTGGCGCAATCGTTGGATATTGCGCGACCGGCAGCTTCAGGATCGCCAGACCCCCTGCAAGCATGATGATTATGGCAATCACCCACGCAAATATGGGGCGATCGATAAAGAAATTAGGCATGTCTTAACGGCTCCTGTTTAAGTTAAGACTTGGTTTGTTCTGACTGACCGTCGGCTGCGGCTTTTTGTTGAGTGTCAGAAGCGACTTCCTGTGCTTTTACCTGTGCGCCAGGACGTACTTTTTGCAAACCAGTGACAATCACGCGATCGCCATCTTTCAGACCTTCCGTCACCAGCCATTTGTCGCCAATCGCCTGCGTTGCAGTGATATTGCGCGTTTCGACTTTGTCATCTGCACCCACAACCAGCGCGCTCGCATCGCCACGCGGCGTACGGGTCACACCCTGCTGAGGAACCAGAATTGCGGTTGGGTTAGTCCCTTCTTCCAGACGTGCGCGAACGAACATACCCGGTAAAAGGGTGTGGTCAGGGTTCGGGAAAATGGCACGCAGGGTGATGGAACCGGTGGTCTGATCAACGGTTACGTCGGAAAACTCAAGTGTACCCGCCTGTGGGAATTTAACGCCGTCACTGGTGACCAGCTCTACTTTCGCCTTACCGTTTTCCTGCTTCAGGGTGCCGTTTGCCAGCTCTTGTTTAAGACGCAGGAAATCGTTACTGGATTGGGTAACGTCAACGTAGATAGGATCAAGCTGCTGCACGGTGGCCAGCGCAGTGGTTTGCCCGTTCTGGACCAGCGCACCTTCCGTAACGGAAGACTTACCAATACGACCGCTAATAGGGGAGGTCACTTTGGTATAAGCCAGGTTGATACGTGCAGTTTCAACGGCAGCTTTAGCCGCGACGACGGCTGCATTGTTCTGTTGTGCATCGGCCAGGGCAGTATCGTAATCCTGTTGACTAATGTACTGAGTACCAAGCAGTTTTTTGTAACGATTCAGCGTCAGTTGCGAAATTTTCGCTGCGGCTTCGGCTTTCGCCAGATCGCCTTTCGCGCTTTCGTAAGCGGCCTGATAGGTAGCCGGATCAATCTGATACAGAGAAACACCTGCTTCAACGTCACCACCTTCGGTGAAGTTGCGTTTCAGGATGATACCGCTCACCTGAGGACGAACTTCGGCAACGCGGTAAGCGTTGGTACGACCGGGCAATTCTGTTGTTATCTGGAGAGGTTCGGACTTGAGCGTCACCACACCCACTTCTGGTGTCTGATGAGCGCCTTGTTGAGCCTGTTTCTCGTCACATCCTGTTAGCGCTAAGCTGCCTGAGAGCATCAGAACGACCGCCAGAGGCGTTAACCCTCTGTTTTTGTTCATATGTAAACCTCGAGTGTCCGATTTCAAATTGATCAAGGGTCCTAAGTCTAAAAACCCATTGCTGCGTTTATATTATCGTCATGCTATGGTACATACATTCATAAATGTATGTAAATCTGACTCCTGTAAATTCACTGACGCATGGCACGAAAAACCAAACAACAAGCGCTGGAAACTCGTCAACACATACTTGATGTGGCTATGCGTTTGTTCTCTCAGCAAGGTGTGTCTTCAACCTCACTGGCTCAGATTGCTCAGGCCGCTGGGGTGACACGGGGAGCGATTTACTGGCATTTTAAAGACAAGTCAGATCTGTTCAGCGAAATCTGGGAGCTTTCAGAATCCAGCATTAGTGATCTAGAGACTGAGTATCGGGCAAAATTCCCCGACGATCCACTCTCAGTATTGAGAGAAATTTTAGTATATATCCTTGAAGCAACAGTCGTTGAAGAACGCCGCCGGTTAATGATGGAAATTATCTTCCACAAGTGCGAATTCGTTGGCGAAATGGCGGTTGTTCAGCAGGCGCAACGAAGTCTGAGTCTGGAAAGCTATGACCGTATAGAATATACGCTAAATCAATGTATTCAGGCAAAAATGTTACCTGCCGATTTGCTGACCCGCCGGGCAGCTATCCTGATGCGCGCCTACATTTCGGGCCTGATGGAAAACTGGCTTTTCTCTCCCCAGTCATTTGATTTGAAAAAAGAAGCGCGCGATTACGTCGTGATTTTCCTGGAGATGTGCCAGCTTAGCCCAACGCTTCGCGGTGAAACAACGTCCCTGCCGGCTTAAGCCATTCCAGGAATTCTCTCAGAGGTTACGGTTCGCGCTATTCTGCAAAACGCGGGCGTGATATCCTGCACGCCGGACTATTTTCGGTCATTCTCACACATCACACTCATGACTATGCTGCATTACAATCGCTCGCAACACTCTGTTTTTGCATTTATTTTTGTCATGCTGTTTTTCTTTGCGGCAACACCTGCTTCCTATGCTCGCGCAGATAACACCAATGACATTCCCACGCGCGCAGATGTTCAGTCGCAGCTCGATACCCTGAACAAGCAAAAAGATCTGTCGCCGCAAGACAAACTCGTCCAGCAGGATTTAACCGAAACGCTGGAAACGCTTGATAAAATTGAGCGCGTAAAAGCAGAAACAACCCAGCTTCGCCAGAAGGTTGCCCAGGCGCCGGACAATATGCGCAAGGCTACTGAGGCGTTGAATGCATTAAGCGACGTCGACAACGATGATGAAACCCGCAAAACGCTCTCGACGCTGTCGCTGCGTCAGCTTGAGTCTCGCGTAGCGGATCTGCTGGACGACCTGCAAACCGGTCAGTCCGACCTGGCAACCTACAATAGCCAGCTGGTGTCGCTGCAAACCCAGCCAGAGCGCGTGCAAAACGCAATGTATTCGGCATCTCAGCAGCTACAGCAAATCCGTAACCGCCTGAATGGGACTACCGTTGGGGAAGGGGCTTTACGTCCCACTCAGCAAACGCTGCTGCTGTGCCAGCAGTCGCTTCTAAACGCGCAAATCGAACAGCAACGTAAGAGCCTGGAAGGCAATACCGTCTTGCAGGATACGCTGCAAAAACAACGCGATTACGTCACCGCAAACATAAACCGTCTTGAGCACCAGCTCCAGCTGTTGCAGGAGGCGGTAAACAGTAAGCGCCTGACGCTCACGGAAAAAACAGCGCAGGAGGCTGTTTCGCCAGACGAGACGGCCCGTATTCAGGCCAACCCACTGGTTAAACAGGAGCTGGACGTTAACCATCAGCTCAGCCAGCGCCTGATTCAGGCAACCGAAAGCGGTAACTCGCTGGTTCAGCAGAACATTAAAGTGAAAAACTGGCTGGACCGCGCGCTCCAGGCGGAACGTAATATTAAAGAACAGATTGCCGTACTAAAAGGCAGCCTGTTGTTATCACGCATTTTGTACCAGCAACAGCAGACACTACCGTCCGCGGATGAGCTGGAAGACATGACCAACCGCATTGCCGATTTACGTCTGGAGCAATTTGACGTAAACCAGCAGCGCGACACGCTTTTCCAGAGCGACACCTTTGTTGCCAAAGTGGAAGAGGGCCACTCCAGTGAAGTGAACCCTGAGGTTCACGACGCGCTGTTGCAGGTGGTGGATATGCGCCGCGAGCTGCTCGATCAGCTTAACAAGCAGCTTGGCAACCAGCTGATGATGGCAATTAACCTGCAAATCAATCAGCAGCAGTTAGTGAGTGTCTCTAAAAATCTTCAGGAAATCCTGACTCAGCAAATTTTCTGGGTAAACAGCAACAAGCCGATGGACTGGGACTGGATTAAATCCTTCCCTGAAACGCTGAAGGCGCAGATTAAGAGCATGAAAATCACCGTGAACTGGGAGAAAGCCTGGCCTGCGGTGATGATTGCTTTCCTGGCCGGTTTGCCGTTACTGCTGATTGCGGGGCTGATTCGCTGGCGTCTTGGCTGGCTGAAGCAATACCAGGCGAAGCTTGCTCAGGAAGTGGGGCAACTGCGCAACGACAGTCAGCTCCACACGCCAAAAGCGATCCTGATTGACCTGATCCGCGCCCTGCCGGTCTGCCTGCTGATCCTGGCGGCCGGGCTGATTCTGCTTACCATGCAGCTCAATATCAGCGATTTGCTGTGGGCCTTCAGTAAAAAACTGGCACTGTTCTGGCTGGTGTTTGGTGTGTGCTGGAAAGTGCTGGAAAAAGACGGCGTTGCTGTGCGCCACTTCAATATGCCTGAGAAACTGACCAGCCACTGGCGTCGTCAGATTGTGCGTATCAGCCTTGCGCTTTTACCGCTGCACTTCTGGTCGGTGGTTTCTGAGCTTTCTCCACTTCATCTGATGGATGATGTACTGGGTCAGTTGGTGATTCTGCTGAACCTGCTGCTGATTGCCGTTCTGATGTGGCCGATGTGCCGTGACAGCTGGCGCGATAAAGAGTCCCACAATATTCGTCTGGTCACCGTGACGGTACTGGCGATTATTCCGCTGGCGCTGATGGTGCTGACCGCAACGGGCTATTTCTATACCACGCTGCGCCTTTCCGGGCGCTGGATTGAAACCGTCTATCTGGTGATCGTCTGGAACCTGCTGTACCAGACAGTACTGCGTGGTCTGAGCGTGGCGGCTCGCCGTATTGCCTATCGTCGTGCGATCGCGCGTCGTCAGCATCAGGTGAAAGAGGGGGCCGAAGGCGCAGAACCACAGGAAGAGCCAACCATCGCCCTGGAGCAAGTCAACCAGCAGACGCTGCGTATTACCATGCTGGTCATGGTGTCGCTGTTCGGGGTGATGTTCTGGGCTATCTGGTCTGATTTAATCACTGTATTTGCGTATCTCGACAGCATCACCCTCTGGCAGTACAACGGTACTGAAGCCGGGGCCACGGTGATGAAAAGCGTCACAATGGGCAGCCTGCTCTTTGCGCTGGTATCGTCGATGGTCGCCTGGGCGCTGATCCGAAACCTACCGGGGCTGCTCGAAGTGCTGGTGCTGTCGCGCCTCAAGCTGCGTCAGGGGGCATCGTATGCCATTACCACAATCCTGAACTACGTGATCATTATTGTCGGCGCGATGACGGTCTTTGGCTCGCTTGGTGTTTCGTGGGACAAACTGCAATGGCTGGCCGCGGCGCTCTCGGTTGGTCTGGGCTTTGGCTTGCAGGAGATCTTCGGTAACTTCGTTTCTGGCCTGATTATCCTGTTCGAACGCCCGGTGCGCATTGGCGACACTGTGACTATCGGGACCTTCTCCGGGACGGTCAGTAAGATCCGAATTCGCGCCACTACGATAACAGACTTCGATCGTAAAGAGGTGATCATCCCGAACAAAGCGTTCGTGACCGAGCGCCTGATCAACTGGTCGCTTTCCGATACGGTCACCCGCGTGGTGATCCGTCTGGGCGTGGCGTATGGATCGGATCTGGATAAAGTGAAAGAGGTTCTGCTGATGGCGGCATCTGAACACCCGAAAGTGATGCACGATCCGGCACCGTCGGTATTCTTCACCACCTTTGGCCCGAGCACGCTGGATCACGAACTGCGCTTATACGTGCGTGAACTGCGCGATCGCAGCTACACCGTGGATGAGCTGAACCGCTCTATCGATCGTCTGTGCCGTGAAAACGACATTAATATCGCCTTCAACCAGCTTGAGGTTCACCTGCGTAATGAAAAAGGTGACGAGCATACGGAAGTGAAGCGCGAGATTAAGGGTGACGATCCTACTCCGGCTTAATCTATTTTCCCTCTCCCGGCGGGAGAGGGTCAGGGTGAGGGCTACAGGCCTTCACCTTTCCCTCAAAATCTCTGCGCACAAGCTCCAGCGCTTTTAGCACCGTTTCCACCGGGATCGCGTGATTCTCCAGCAGCATAATCAAATCGACGGCCAGTTTGACCTCATCGGGGGCATTTTCCAGTGACATTCGCGGATCCTTTTAACGGGTCAGGCGTTCGATTACGCGTTCAATTTCCTCTAATGCCTGTCGGCAGCGGACAATGCGGCCTTCCAGGGCGGTTATTTCTCGCATCAATAATTGCTGCTCTTCCAGCGTTTCGCTGCTGTTCAGGCGTACTTCACGCTCGCGCTTCATCTCAAACAGGCGGCGCTCAAATTCCTGGTTCTCCAGCCGTTTGCGCTGCCACTTGCTAAGACCCGGCGACGGGCTATCCCACGCTCGCAACGGCCAGGCGATAATTTCACGGTGCAGGGCGGTTATCTGTTCGGTGAGATGTTCAGCCAGCCACGCCACTTGCTCCTGCTGCTCGCTCTGTACCGCATGACGCAATTCGTCAAGATTGGTCTGCACTTCGGCAAGATAATCCTGAATTAACGTACTGCGGGTGCGGAAAAGCTGCTGGTCAAAGCGCGGTTTTAGCGTAGCGTGTCCCATTAGCGGTGTGGCTTGCGCGCGCAGGGCAATGAGCTGATTTTGCAGCGTCTCCAGAAGCAAGGCTGTTTTCAATGCGCTCTCCAGTGGTAAAGTAGCCGTTCAGTTTGATAACGATTCGCATTATGAAGCGTACTATTCTAATCATCATTGGCTGGCTCGCGGTAGTACTTGGCACACTGGGCGTCGTTTTACCGCTCCTGCCAACCACGCCCTTTATTCTGCTGGCGGCCTGGTGCTTCGCCCGCTCTTCACCACGCTTTCACCACTGGCTGCTGTATCGCTCATGGTTTGGCGGTTATCTGCGCCACTGGCAGAAACATCGTGCGATGCCGCCTGGTGCAAAGCCACGGGCGATTGCCGTTATTCTGTTAACCTTTGCCATCTCATTATGGCTGGTGAAAATGATGTGGGTGCGGATCCTGTTGCTGGTGATCCTGACTTGCCTGCTCATCTTTATGTGGCGGATCCCGGTGGTTGATGAAAAGCAACAAAAGCACTGATGCCTTATAATGTCTGTTGCAATTATCTTGCGTAGCCAGTAAATTCGAGCGTTTTCGAGCACAGGTACGCCTGGTTAAAGGTTAAACAATTGTTACCTTTGCCAACTTCCTACGCGCACTGTGAGTAACACTGTTTTATTTGGGCACAAACCGATGACCGCAACTGCACAGCAGCTTGAATATCTGAAAAACAGCATCAAAAGCATCCAGGATTATCCAAAGCCTGGCATTCTTTTCCGTGATGTCACCAGCTTGCTGGAAGACCCGAAAGCGTACGCGCTCAGCATTGAACTGCTGGTTGAGCGTTATAAGAACGCCGGGATCACCAAAGTAGTAGGTACTGAAGCCCGTGGCTTCCTGTTTGGCGCACCGGTTGCGCTGGCGATGGGTGTTGGCTTTGTGCCGGTGCGTAAACCGCGCAAACTGCCACGTGAAACCATTGCAGAAAGTTATGAGCTGGAATACGGCACCGATCAGCTGGAAATCCACGTTGATGCGATCGAACCTGGCGACAAAGTGCTGGTGGTGGACGATCTGCTGGCGACTGGCGGCACGATTGAAGCGACAGCGAAATTGATCCGCCGTCTGGGTGGTGAAGTGACTGATGCCGCATTCATCATTAACCTGTTCGATCTGGGCGGCGAGCAGCGCCTGGAAAAACAAGGTATTACCAGCTACAGCCTGGTGCCATTCCCGGGTCACTGATCCCGATAGTCACAACCTCGCTCAATGGGTGAGGTTGTGATAGCATTCCCCTCCATAAATTCACCTTCCAGCGTTGCAGAGCCTGCCCATGAGTTATCAGGTGTTAGCCCGTAAATGGCGACCACAAACCTTTGCTGACGTTGTCGGTCAGGAACATGTGCTGACGGCCCTGGCGAATGGCTTGTCGCTAGGTCGCATCCATCACGCCTATCTATTCTCCGGCACCCGTGGCGTCGGTAAAACCTCTATTGCCCGTTTGCTGGCAAAAGGTCTGAACTGCGAAACCGGGATCACCGCGACACCCTGTGGCGTGTGTGATAACTGCCGTGAAATCGAGCAAGGCCGTTTTGTCGATCTGATTGAGATTGATGCCGCCTCGCGCACCAAAGTCGAAGATACCCGCGACCTGCTGGATAACGTCCAGTACGCACCGGCGCGCGGGCGCTTTAAGGTCTACCTGATCGATGAAGTGCACATGTTGTCGCGCCACAGCTTCAACGCTCTGCTGAAAACGCTGGAAGAGCCGCCTGCGCATGTGAAATTCCTGCTGGCGACCACCGATCCGCAAAAGCTGCCGGTGACGATTTTGTCACGCTGCCTGCAATTCCATCTTAAGGCGCTGGACGTTGAACAGATCCGCGCTCAGCTTGAGCACATTCTCGATGAAGAGAAGATTGTCCATGAGCCTCGTGCCCTGCAACTGCTGGCGCGCGCGGCAGACGGCAGCCTTCGCGACGCGCTAAGCCTTACCGATCAGGCCATCGCCAGCGGTGACGGTAAACTCTCGACCGATGCAGTCAGCACCATGCTCGGTACGCTGGACGATGACCAGGCGCTGTCGCTGATTGAAGCGATGATCGCTGCCAATGGCGAGCGTGTGATGTTGCTGGTCAACGCGGCGGCTGCGCGCGGCGTTGAGTGGGAAGGGCTGCTGGTTGAAATGCTCAGCCTGCTGCACCGCGTGGCGATGCTGCAACTCTCTCCATCGGCCATTGGCGCTGATATGGCGGCGATAGAGCAGCGGATGCGTGAACTTGCTCGCACCGTGCCGCCAACCGATGTGCAGTTGTACTACCAGACACTGCTGATCGGCCGCAAAGAGTTGCCTTTTGCACCCGACCGCCGTATGGGCGTTGAGATGACCCTGCTGCGCGCGCTGGCGTTCCACCCGCGGATGCCGCTGCCGGAGCCGGAAGTCCCGCAACAGTCCTTTGCCCCGGTCGCACCCACGGCAGTAATGTCACCACAGCAGGTGCCACCGCAACCGACACCGCCGCCACAGCAAAATGTGCCGCTGTCGGATGCCACCAGTTCGGTGCTTGCCGCACGAAGCCAGTTGCAACGTGCGCAGGGAGCAACCAAACCAAAAAAGAGTGAACCGGCAGCGCCAGGCAGAGCGCGGCCGGTAAATAACGCCGCGCTTGAACGACTGGCTTCGGTAACGGAGCGCGTGCAGTCGCGCCCTGCACCGTCCGCGCTTGAGCAAAAAGCCCCGGTGAAGGAAGAGGCTTATCGCTGGAAAGCGACCACGATTATCGAAACGGTAAAAGAAGAGGTCGCGACCCCGAAGGCGCTGAAAAAGGCGCTGGAACATGAAAAAACGCCGGAGCTGGCGGCGAAACTGGCCGAAGAATCTATTGAGCGCGATGCCTGGGCGGCAGAAGTCAGTAAATTACAGCTGCCGAAGCTAGTGGAGCAGGTGGCGCTTAATGCCTGGAAAGAGCAGGACGGTAATCAGGTTCGCCTGCATCTGCGTTCAGGGCAGCGGCATCTGAATTCCTCGGGTGCGCAAAAAGTGCTGGCTGAGGCGCTCGCCACATTACAGGGTTCGCCGGTTGAATTGACTATCATTGAAGATGATAATCCGGCGGTGCGAACGCCACTTGAGTGGCGACAGGCTATTTATGAAGAAAAGCTCGCGCAGGCGCGTGAGTCGATTATTGCGGATAACAACATCCAGACCCTGCGTCGGTTCTTCGACGCCGATCTGGATGAAGAAAGTATTCGCCCCATTTGATCGTGAGTCTGACTTACGGTTGTAATCATTAAACGTGAAAGAAGAGAGAAGCCTATGTTTGGTGGTAAAGGCGGTCTGGGTGGTCTGATGAAGCAGGCTCAGCAGATGCAGGAAAAAATGCAGAAGATGCAGGAAGAGATCGCTCAGCTGGAAGTCACGGGCGAATCTGGCGCGGGTCTGGTTAAAGTGACCATCAACGGTGCGCACAACTGCCGCCGCGTTGAAATCGACCCAAGCCTGCTCGAAGACGACAAAGATATGCTGGAAGATCTGGTTGCTGCGGCGTTCAACGATGCTGCTCGCCGTATCGACGAAACTCAGAAAGAGAAAATGGCCTCTGTATCCAGCGGTATGCAACTGCCGCCGGGCTTCAAGATGCCATTCTGATGCAAACCAGTCCGCTGCTCACGCAGTTAATGGAAGCACTGCGCTGCCTGCCGGGCGTTGGCCCAAAGTCGGCGCAGCGCATGGCGTTCACGCTCTTACAGCGCGACCGCAGCGGCGGGATGCGCCTGGCGCAGGCTTTGACCCGCGCCATGTCAGAAATTGGTCATTGTGCGGATTGCCGTACGTTTACCGAGCAGGACGTCTGTAACATCTGTTCGAACCCGCGTCGTCAGGAAAACGGTCAGATTTGCGTGGTGGAGAGTCCGGCGGACATCTACGCTATCGAACAAACCGGGCAGTTTTCTGGGCGCTATTTCGTGCTGATGGGGCATCTCTCTCCGCTGGATGGTATTGGCCCGGATGATATCGGTCTTGACCGCCTTGAACAGCGTCTTAAGTCCGAAACGATCAACGAGGTGATCCTCGCCACCAACCCAACGGTGGAAGGGGAGGCAACGGCCAACTACATCGCCGAGCTGTGCGCAGAGGCAGGCGTTGACGCCAGCCGTATCGCCCACGGCGTACCGGTTGGTGGCGAGCTGGAAATGGTCGACGGCACCACGCTGTCGCACTCTCTGGCCGGGCGTCACAAGATTACTTTCTGAACAAACGGAGGCTGCGTTCGTGGCCTCCGCTTGAAAACTCTCTCCTTTATCCCCATCTCTCACTCAACGTTTTAAAACCCCATTAAATGGCATTGTTGAGGTCGACTTAGATGAAAGGACAAGAAACCCGTGGTTTCCAGTCAGAAGTAAAACAGCTTCTGCATCTGATGATCCATTCCCTTTATTCCAATAAAGAAATCTTCCTGCGTGAGCTGATTTCCAACGCCTCCGATGCGGCGGATAAGCTGCGTTTCCGCGCGCTGTCTAACCCGGATCTGTATGAAGGCGACGGCGATCTTCGTGTGCGTGTCTCTTTTAACCAAGAGAACCGCACGCTGACCATCGCCGATAACGGCATTGGTATGACCCGTGATGAAGTCATTGACCATCTCGGCACCATCGCTAAATCAGGCACCAAAGCGTTCCTGCAATCCATGGGCTCAGACCAGGCTAAAGACAGCCAGCTGATTGGTCAGTTTGGTGTGGGCTTCTACTCTGCATTTATCGTGGCGGACAAAGTGACCGTTCGCACCCGTGCTGCGGGTGAGAGCGCTGAAAACGGCGTGTTCTGGGAATCCCAGGGTGAAGGCGAATACACCGTTGCGGATATCACCAAAGCGGATCGCGGGACTGAGATCACCCTGCACCTGCGTGAAGGCGAAGACGATTTCCTGAACGACTGGCGCGTACGTTCGATCATCAGCAAGTATTCCGACCATATCGCGCTGCCGGTTGAGATCGAAAAACAGGAAGAGAACGACGGCGAAACCGTAGTTTCCTGGGAGAAGATCAACAAGGCGCAGGCACTGTGGACGCGCAACAAGTCTGAAATCAAAGACGAAGAGTACAACGAATTCTACAAACACATTGCCCACGACTTCACTGACCCGCTGACCTGGAGCCACAACCGTGTGGAAGGTAAGCAGGAGTACACCAGCCTGCTGTATATCCCGGCGCAGGCTCCGTGGGACATGTGGAACCGCGATCACAAGCACGGCCTGAAGCTGTACGTCCAGCGCGTGTTTATCATGGATGAAGCCGAGCAGTTCATGCCGAACTACCTGCGCTTTACGCGCGGGCTTATCGACTCTAACGATCTGCCGCTGAACGTCTCCCGTGAAATCTTGCAGGACAGCACCGTCACCCGTAACCTGCGTAACGCGCTGACCAAACGCACATTGCAGATGCTGGAAAAACTGGCGAAAGACGATGCTGAAAAATACCAGACCTTCTGGAAACAGTTCGGCCTGGTGCTGAAAGAAGGCCCGGCGGAAGATTCCGGTAATATCGAAGCCATTGCTAAACTGCTGCGCTTTGCCTCCACGCATACTGATTCTTCAGCACAGACTGTGTCGCTGGAAGAGTACGTATCACGCATGAAGGAAGGGCAGGAAAAGATTTACTACATCACTGCCGACAGCTATGCCGCAGCGAAGAGCAGCCCGCACCTGGAACTGCTGCGTAAGAAAGGCATCGAAGTACTGCTGCTTTCCGACCGCATCGACGAATGGATGATGAACTACCTCACCGAGTTCGCCGGCAAAACCTTCCAGTCCGTTGCCAAAGCCGATGAATCCATCGACAAGCTGGCAGATGAAGTGGATGAAACCGCGAAAGAAGCTGAAAAAGCGCTGGAGCCGTTCGTTGAGCGCGTGAAAACTCTGCTGGGCGACCGTGTGAAAGAGGTGCGTTTCACGCATCGTCTGACCGACACTCCGGCGATTGTCACCACCGATGCCGACGAAATGGGCACCCAGATGGCAAAACTGTTCGCTGCAGCGGGCCAGGCGATGCCTGAAGTGAAATATATCTTCGAGCTGAACCCGGATCACCCGCTGGTAAAACGCGCGGCAGATACTCAGGACGAAAGCCTGTTTGCCGAGTGGGTTGAACTGCTGCTGGACCAGTCTCTGCTGGCCGAACGCGGTACGCTGGAAGATCCTAACCTCTTCATTAAACGTGTGAATGCGCTGCTGCTGGCGTAACTGACCACCTACCCCTCACCCTGCCCTCTCCCCAAAGGGGAGAGGGTTAGGGTGAGGGGGAATCAATCGCACTAACCCAAATATTCTCCCCCATTAACCGTTTCAGCCGTCCCGCCTTCCTTGAGCCACGTCCGTTCTGGTGGTATTGTTTAGCGCTTTTGAAAAATTGAACCAACTTTTGAGGGGATTTTCGCAATGCGTATTATTCTGCTTGGCGCTCCGGGCGCGGGTAAAGGAACTCAGGCTCAGTTCATCATGGAGAAATACGGTATTCCGCAAATCTCCACCGGTGACATGCTGCGCGCCGCTGTTAAATCTGGCTCCGAGCTGGGTAAACAAGCGAAAGACATCATGGACGCAGGCAAACTGGTTACTGACGAACTGGTTATTGCTCTGGTGAAAGAGCGCATTGCTCAGGAAGACTGCCGTAACGGTTTCCTGCTGGACGGCTTCCCACGCACCATCCCGCAAGCTGATGCCATGAAAGAAGCGGGCATCAACGTAGACTACGTGCTGGAATTCGACGTGCCGGACGAGCTGATCGTTGACCGTATCATTGGCCGTCGCGTACACGCTGCTTCTGGCCGCGTTTACCACATCAAATTCAACCCGCCTAAGGTTGAAGGTAAAGACGACGTGACCGGCGAAGAGCTGACCACCCGTAAAGACGATCAGGAAGAGACCGTGCGTAAGCGCCTGGTGGAATACCATCAGATGACCGCGCCACTGATCGGCTATTACTCTAAAGAAGCGCAGGCGGGTAACACCAAATACGCGAAAGTAGACGGCACCCAGGCCGTTGCTGATGTTCGTGCAGAGCTGGAAAAAATCCTCGGCTAATCGCACCTCTCTCACCCGGATCCCCGGGTGAGAAAAATTCTCATTTTATCTATCACAGCAATGGGTTTCGTTTAAACGCATTTCCGCTACAATTGACAACCATTCAAATGGTTAAGAGGCGTGAATGAGTCAGGCGAAAACCGGCATCCTGCTTGCCAATCTGGGCACTCCAGAAGCACCCACTCCAGAAGCGGTAAAACGTTACCTGCGGCAATTTCTGAGCGACACTCGCGTTGTGGATACCCCGAGACTGCTGTGGTGGCCGCTATTGCGCGGAGCCATTCTGCCGATTCGTTCCCCGCGTGTGGCAAAACTCTACCAGTCCGTCTGGATGGAGGAAGGCTCGCCGCTGATGGTCTACAGTCGTCGCCAGGAGAAAGCCCTTGCGGCCCGTTTGCCGGATATGCCGGTGGCACTGGGGATGAGCTACGGCAAACCTTCGCTTGCCAGCGCGGTTGATGAACTGCTTTCACAGGGCGTTGATCATATCGTGGTGCTGGCGCTTTACCCGCAATATTCTTGCTCGACGGTTGCCGCGGTATGGGATGAACTGGCGCGTATTCTGGCCACTCGCCGCCGTATTCCGGGTATCACATTCATTCGCGATTACGCTGATAACGCACTCTATATTAAAGCGCTGGCAAGCAGTGCCCGGGCATCGTTTGCAAAACACGGTGAGCCGGACGTGCTGCTGCTTTCCTATCACGGTATTCCTCAGCGCTATGCCGACGAAGGTGATGATTATCCTCAGCGCTGCCGCGATACCACGCGAGAGCTGGTTTCAGCGCTCGGATTGCCACCCGAGAAAGTGATGATGACCTTCCAGTCGCGCTTTGGCCGCGAGCCGTGGCTCACGCCGTATACCGATGAAACGCTTAAAATGCTGGGCGAGAAGGGCGTGAAGCACGTTCAGGTGATGTCGCCGGGCTTCTCGGCAGACTGCCTGGAAACGCTGGAAGAGATAGCAGTGCAAAACCGGGAGTTTTTCCTTGAAGCGGGCGGAGCGAAATACGAATACATTCCTGCACTTAACGACGATTCAGAGCATATCGATATGATGGTGTCGCTGGTGGCAAATAGCCGCTGATCGCGCTTAAGGCCGGGTTTGTGCTACCATTCCCGGCCCATATTCTTTGCATAGCTCATACCATGAAATTTCCCGGTAAACGTAAATCCAAACATTACTTCCCCGTCAATGCCCGCGATCCGCTGCTGCAACAAATTCAGCCGGTAAACGAAGCCAGCGCTGCATGGGTGGTCGGTATCGATCAGACTCTGGTGGATATTGAAGCGAAAGTGGATGACGCGTTTGTCGCACGTTACGGTCTGAGCGCCGGGCATTCGCTGGTGATTGAAGACGATATGGCCGAAGCGCTGTATCAGGAGCTGGTACGTGAAAACCTGATTTCCCATCAGTTTGCCGGTGGCACTATCGGTAACACCATGCACAACTATTCTGTGCTGGCCGATGACCGCTCCGTATTGCTGGGCGTGATGTGCAGCAATATCGAGATTGGCGGCTATGCCTACCGCTATCTGTGCAATACCTCCAGCCGTACCGATCTGAACTATCTCCAGGGTGTCGACGGGCCAATCGGTCGCTGCTTTACGCTTATCAGCGATTCCGGTGAGCGTACCTTTGCCATCAGCCCGGGCCACATGAACAAACTGCGCGCCGACAGCATCCCGGAAGAGGTGATTGCAGGTGCATCTGCGCTGGTGCTGACCTCCTATCTGGTTCGCTGCAAGCCGGGTGAGCCAATGCCGGAAGCCACCATGAAAGCGATCGAGTACGCGAAGAAATACAATGTGCCGGTGGTTCTGACACTTGGCACCAAATTCGTGATTGCCGACAATCCTGAGTGGTGGCAGGCGTTCCTGAAAGAGCACGTTTCGATTCTGGCGATGAACGAAGAAGAAGCGGAAGCGTTAACGGGCGAGAGCGACCCGCTGCTGGCGTCGGATAAAGCGCTGGACTGGGTGGATCTGGTGCTTTGTACCGCTGGGCCGGTTGGGTTATATATGGCGGGCTTCACCGAAGAAGAGAGCAAACGCAAAACTCAGCATCCGCTGCTGCCGGGTGCCATTGCCGAATTCAACCAGTACGAATTTAGCCGCGCTATGCGTCATAAAGATTGCCAGAACCCGCAGCGTATTTACTCGCACATCGCGCCGTATATGGGCGGACCTGAGAAGATAATGAATACCAACGGCGCTGGCGACGGGGCTCTGGCCGCGCTGCTGCACGACATTACTGCCAACGCGTACCACAAAACCAATGTCCCGAACTCCAGCAAGCACAAGTTCAGCTGGCTGACCTATTCCTCGCTGGCGCAGGTGTGTAAGTACGCGAACCGCGTGAGTTATCAGGTACTGAACCAGCACTCCCCGCGCTTAACGCGTGGCCTGCCGGAACGGGAAGATAGCCTCGAAGAGGCGTACTGGGACAGATAAAAGTGTTTATTCCCTCTCCCCGTGGGAGAGGGCCAGGGTGAGGGCATCAGGCCGCACAAAACTTACCCCGTCACAGACTCTTCAACCGGCGGTTTCTCCAGCAGCGTCAGCATCGTATTCGCAATCTCACGCTCACCCATCACCACCTGATTAGCACCACGCTCGGTAATGTATTCCACTTCATCGTCATAATGGGCGCGGGCGATAATCTCAATATGCGGGCACTTTTCGCGGGCGGACGCCACAATCTCACCGGCTTCGTAGCCGTTCGGAATGGTCAGCAGTAGCCAGCGGGCGCAGTCCAGATGCGCAAGATTCATAATCTCTTCATTGGCCGCATTGCCCAGCACTGCACGAATACCGCGCTCGCGCAGCTCATCTACGCGGGTTCTCGAGGATTCAATCACCACCAGCGGCACACCCTGCGCCATCAGCTTCTCACCCAACAGGCTGCCCACGCGGCCAAAGCCGACCAGTAGCGCATGGTTGCAGATATCCACCGGGATCTGTTTCTCTTCTTCGATAGCCTCTTCCAGCGTCTGCTCTTCGAGCGTTTCGGTTTTATCGAGGTATTTTTCCAGCAGCGCGAACAACACTGGGTTCAGCATGATGGAGAGAATAGCCCCTGCCAGCACCAGGTTCTGCCCGGCTTGTGGCAGCAGATTCAGCGCCATCCCCAGCCCTGCGAGGATAAAAGCAAACTCACCAATCTGCGCCAGGCTGGCGGCGATGGTCAGCGCTGTACGTGGCGAGTGGCCAAACATGCGCACCAGGAAGAAAGCGACAACCGACTTACCAAAGATGATGATCGCCAGCGTGCCCAGTACTGCCAGCGGCTGCTGGAGCAGGATCATCGGGTCGAACAACATCCCGACGGAGACGAAGAACAGTACGGCGAATGCGTCGCGCAGCGGCAGGGTGTCGTGCGCGGCACGGTGGCTCAGTTCGGATTCGTTCAGCACCATCCCGGCGAAAAACGCACCCAGTGCAAAGGAGACATCAAACAGCTCCACGGCGCCAAAGGCGATACCCAGCGCCAGGGCGAGCACTGAAAGGGTAAACAGCTCGCGGGAACCGGTCGCGGCGCTGCGGGACATGATCCACGGCACCAGGCGGCGGCCCACCAGCATCATAATGGCGATAAACGCCACAACTTTACCGATGGTGATACTCATATCCAGTGCCAGAGACGCAAAGCCGACGTTATCTTTTTCCATCATCCCGGCAACGGCTGGCAGCAGAACCAGCGTCAGCACCATCACCAGGTCTTCAACAATCAGCCAGCCTATCGCGATTTGCCCGCGCTGGCTGTCTATTAACTGTCTCTCTTCAAGCGCGCGCAGCAACACCACGGTACTGGCGGTAGAAAGACACAGCCCAAACACGATGCCGGTCATCAGTGACCAGCCAAGTAAGGTCGAAAGCGCCATTCCCAGCAGTGTCGCCACCCCTATCTGGGCGATCGCTCCTGGTATGGCGATAGACTTTACCGCCATCAAATCCTTCAGTGAGAAATGCAAACCGACACCGAACATCAGCAAGATCACGCCCAATTCCGCCAGTTCTGGAGCCAGTTTGGTATCCGCCACAAAGCCCGGCGTAAATGGACCCGCCAGTACACCCGCTAACAAATAGCCCACAAGAGGAGAAATACGCAGTTTATTGGCAATCATGCCGAGGATAAAAGCGAGCACAAGGCCACCAACAATGGTGGTGATTAGCGGTGTGGCGTGATGCATTCCGTCTCCTTTCGTGGTGGGGGGTTCCATTTTTGGCGAAAAACCAAAAAACCGAGTTACAGTTTATGACAATTTTTACCGACATGTTTATGAATAATTGTTGAAGTTTGAATAAAACAGCAATGAGCATGAAAAAAAGCAGATTTTGACAAATTCGGCAGGAATAAGAAGAGGAAAGCCTTATGGCATCAGGGGATCTGGCCGCCAAAGTAAAACTTTGACGGCCAGTAAATTACGCTTTGTGACGATTGTCAGGCAGGAATATGGTCAACATCCCCAAAAGTGGCAGGAAAGCACAGATTTCGTAGACCAGGAAGATGCTGGTGTGGTCCGCAACCATACCCAATACAGCGGCACCAAGGCCACCCATGCCAAAGGCAAAACCGAAAAACAGCCCGGAAACCATACCGATACGCCCTGGAAGGAGCTCCTGAGCGTAGACCAGGATGGCGGAAAACGCCGATGCCAGAATAAAACCAATGATGACGGTCAAAATGCCCGTCCATTCAAGGCTTGCGTAAGGTAAAATAAGCGTAAAGGGAGCTACACCGAGGATAGAGCCCCAAATGACATATTTACGCCCAATTTTATCGCCAACAGGCCCGCCAATTACCGTGCCTGCTGCTACCGCAAACAGGAACGCAAACAGGTGGAATTGCGCGTTTTGTACCGATAATCCGAACTTTTGCATCAGATAAAAGGTGTAATAGCTGCTGATGCTCGCCATATAGAAGTATTTCGAGAAAATCAGCACCAGAAGCACGCAAACTGCCAGAATAACCTTATTACGAGGGAGAGGATTGGTAACCTTTACTTTAGGTTTGCCTTTGTTCACCCGGTGCTGAGCGGCGTACCAGCGGCTGATCTGTGCCAGTACGATAATCGCCAGCAGGGCGGCCAGGACAAACCATGCAACGTTGCCTTTGCCGTAAGGGGCAATGATCACCGCTGCCAGCAGTGGGCCGAGCGAGCTGCCAAAGTTACCGCCAACCTGGAACAGAGACTGCGCCAGCCCGTGACGCCCGCCAGAGGCCATGCGCGCCACGCGGGAAGATTCCGGATGGAATATGGAAGAGCCCGTGCCGACGAGCGCTGCGGCAACCAGCACCGCTTCAAAGCTGCCCGCCATCGCCAGCAATACCAGCCCGCTTAAGGTAAAGCACATGCCAACCGGCAATGACCACGGCATCGGATATTTATCCGTCCAGTAGCCCACCACCGGCTGCAGCAGCGACGAGGCCAGCTGGAAGGTCAGGGTGATCATCCCGATCTGCACGAAGGTTAATGAAAACTCAGACTGCAATAACGGGTAGATCGCCAGAATCAGAGACTGGATCATATCGTTGAGCAGATGAGAAAGACTGATTGCGCCTAAAACTTTAAAGGAAGTGCGCGATTGTGGCGGCGACGCCGGTGAGCCCGTAATGGGCTGGGTTGATTCACTGATTGCCATAGAGATGAATACCACGTCGTTTGTTATTAGAAATGCAGGGTGTAATTATTATCCAACTAACATACCCGCCTGTGACATTTGAAGAAAGTCGCAATTATGAAAACTTATTTGTTTATTCTTGTTACTCATTGTAATTTTTGCGTTTGTCTAAGGGTCAGGGAGAGAATATATGAAGTTAATGAAACGGGGCGTGGCGCTGGCGCTGATCGCCGCATGGGGGCTGACAAGCCTGCCTGCACAGGCGTATGAAAAAGACAAAACCTACAAAATCACCATTCTGCATACCAACGATCACCACGGCCATTTCTGGCGCAGCGAATACGGTGAATATGGCCTTTCCGCCCAAAAAACGCTGGTGGATGGTATTCGCAAAGAGGTAGCCGCAGCAGGGGGCAGTGTGTTGCTGCTCTCGGGCGGGGATATTAATACCGGTGTACCGGAATCTGATTTACAGGATGCAGAGCCCGATTTCCGTGGCATGAATTTAATAGGTTATGATGCGATGGCCGTGGGTAACCATGAGTTTGATAATCCGCTGACCGTTCTGCGCCAGCAGGAAAAATGGGCCAAATTCCCGTTCCTCTCTGCCAATATTTATCAGAAAAGCACCGGCGAACGCCTGTTTAAACCCTGGGCGCTGTTTAAGCGTCAGGATCTGAAAATTGCCGTTATTGGTTTAACCACCGACGACACGGCGAAAATCGGCAACCCGGAATACTTCACCGATATCGAGTTCCGTAAACCAGCAGACGAAGCAAAGCTGGTGATTCAGGAACTCCAGCAGAATGAAAAGCCGGACGTGATTATCGCCACCACGCATATGGGGCACTACGATAATGGCGAGCATGGCTCCAATGCGCCGGGTGATGTCGAGATGGCGCGCAGCCTGCCTGCGGGCTCTCTGGCAATGATTGTGGGTGGTCACTCACAAGATCCGGTATGCATGGCGTCTGAGAATAAAAAGCAGGTGGATTACGTGCCAGGCACGCCGTGTGCGCCAGACCGTCAGAACGGTATCTGGATTGTTCAGGCTCACGAGTGGGGTAAATACGTCGGTCGTGCGGACTTTGAGTTCCGCAATGGCGAGATGAAACTGGTGCACTACCAGCTGATCCCGGTCAACCTGAAGAAGAAAGTATCTTACCCGGACGGGAAAAGTGAGCGCGTACTTTACACCCCAGAAATTGCTGAAAACCAGCAGATGCTCTCCGTGCTGACGCCGTTCCAGAATAAAGGCAAAGCGCAACTGGATGTGAAGATAGGCACGCTTAATGGCCGCCTGGAAGGTGACCGCAGCAAAGTCCGTTTCGTGCAGACCAATATGGGGCATCTGGTGCTGGCAGCGCAAATGGCGCGTACCAGTGCAGACTTCGGCGTGATGAGCGGCGGCGGTATTCGTGACTCCATTGAGGGTGGGAATATCACCTATAAAGATGTGCTGAAGGTTCAGCCGTTTGGCAACGTGGTGGTGTATGCCGACATGAGCGGTAAAGAGGTTATCGACTACCTGACCGCCGTGGCGCAGATGAAGCCCGATTCGGGGGCGTATCCACAGTTTGCCAACGTCAGTTTTGTGGCGAAAGACGGTAAGCTCAATGACCTCAAAATCAAAGGCGAGCCGGTTGACCCTGCTAAAACGTACCGCATGGCAACACTGAGCTTTAACGCTACGGGCGGGGATGGCTATCCGCATATCGATAACAAACCGGGCTATGTGAATACCGGCTTTATTGATGCGGAAGTGCTTAAGCAGTTTATTCAGCAGAATTCGCCGATAGACGTGAATGCGTATGAGCCGAAAGGTGAGGTGAGCTGGCAGTAGTGCGGCTGTGTTGCCCGGTGGCGCTGCGCTTACCGGGCCTACGGGTGCAACATGTAGGCCGGGTAAGGCGTAGCCGCC
This sequence comes from Enterobacter sp. Li2LvB3, assembly GCF_056156645.1. Classification (NCBI taxonomy): domain Bacteria; kingdom Pseudomonadati; phylum Pseudomonadota; class Gammaproteobacteria; order Enterobacterales; family Enterobacteriaceae; genus Enterobacter; species Enterobacter sp. Li2LvB3. The sequence goes on from NZ_JBSICG010000013.1 coordinate 134,391, forward strand.
ACCCGGCTTTTTCTTTTAATCCCTACGCGCAATATCCGCAAATTTCGCGTCCAGCATTTTTGCCAGATCGCCTGCCGCCAGTTCAATATCCAGCCCGCGCTTGCCGCCTGAAATATAAATGGTGTCGAATTCCTGGGAAGGTGCATCGATCAGCGTTGGCAGACGTTTTTTCTGCCCCAGTGGGCTGATCCCGCCCACCAGATAACCGGTAGTGCGTTGCGCAACCATTGGATCCGCCATGTCGACTTTTTTCGCGCCCAGCGCTTTGGCGACTTTTTTCAGATCCAATTGCCCCGCCACAGGCGTTACCGCCACCGCAAGGTGTTTCATATCGCCATTCACCGCAACCAGCAGCGTTTTGTAAACCTGGTCGGCATTCAGCCCCAGCTTACGCACCACTTCATCGCCAAAGTTTGTTTCATTCGGATCGTGATCGTAAGTGTGGATCCTGAAAGAGATTTTGTTTTTTTCGAGTAATTTAACGGCGGGAGTCATAGCTATCCTTCTTACGACAGACATTTCATGCCAAGAGCATACGCCTGACGTTTGTCTAAAAAATAGCACCATCTTGCGCAATAGTATTGGCAGTGATGGTCACTTTGAGCGACAATCGGCTCAACCGAAGGTCTCCTTCGGCATAATAAAAACGATGAAATTCCTCTTTGACGGGCCAATAGAAATATTGGCCATTTTTTTATTTAAGCAGTGACGGCAAATTCCCTTCTCCGTACAAATGTAACGCCCCGACGGCAACCACATAATGCCCGGCTGGCAGCGCATTCAGCGTATGTTTCCACGCCCGGTTACGCTCGTTCATCAGGACATCATACAACGACTGGCTGAACGTGGCGGGTAATTCTGGTTTGTCGTTTGCGGGCGGCGTTTCGAGCCACCAGCTTACCATCACCTGGAGCAACCGCGCGTTGGTATGCCAGTGGGTCAGGGTATCATCCAGCAATAGTAAGCCATCATCAGGAAGCTGGCGTAACAGCTCAACCTGGCTTTGTGCACCTTCCAGCTCGATGATCGGCAGGTTTCGTGCCCGGGCGGCGTGAAGGAGCTGATAATCAATACCATACTCTCCCCGTAATCCCAGACGTTGCGCCTGTGTCGCCTGAAGCACCATGGCAATCTGCCACAGGGGCTGAGTTTCCAGCATCGACATTGATATGCCCAGATCATCAGCCACGCGCGTCAGTTCGGCAAGCTGGGTGTCATCCAGGCGTTCGCTGAGCGGAGGCGGGATATCCAGATCGGCAAAAGGAGATTCACTGCCGGAGATATCCGCTTCGACAACCAGGGCATCCGCATTACGCAGCAGTTTGAGCAGGGGAGGCGGGAGAGGTGACATCCCGGAGGTTCCCATATGGATGCTGCCAACCAGGTGCAGATGTTGTCCGCCAGAAAGTGAGATATCCATGCCCGGCCAGGCATAACGGCGAGGGAACAGGGCGCGAAACGATGTTTTTATACGATTAAACAGACTCATACGCGCTCCATGAACGGAAAGGTTCATGCTAGCGCGTAGGAGCCGAAGGTTCAATCTTTCGGTTTAAAGCGCAACAGCCGGTTTGCGTTACTGACCACGGTTATGGACGACAGCGCCATTGCTGCGCCTGCGACTACCGGGTTGAGCAGCGTGCCGGTCAGTGGCCACAAAATCCCGGCGGCAATCGGAATGCCGAAACTGTTGTAGATAAATGCCCCTAACAGGTTCTGCTTCATATTGCGCAACGTGGCTTTTGAAATGGCCAGCGCATCCGCAACGCCCATCAGACTGTGGCGCATCAGGGTGATCGCTGCCGTTTCAATGGCAACATCGCTGCCGCCGCCCATCGCGATCCCCACTTCGGCCTGGGCCAGTGCAGGTGCATCGTTGATCCCGTCCCCGACCATAGCCACCTGGCGCCCCTGGTTTTGCAGCGTTTTGATGGCGTCGGCTTTACCCTCTGGCAGTACCCCGGCAATCACCTCATCAATACCGGCTTCGCGGGCAATGGCATTTGCCGTTGTCGGGTTATCCCCGGTCAGCATCACCAGGCGGTAGCCCGCGCGGTGCAGACGTTTCAGGGCATCCACGCTGTCCTGGCGCAGCGGATCGCGAACGGCAATCAGGGCCGCCACTTTGCCGTCTACAGCCAGCAGTACCGGTGTCGCGCCCTGAGATGCCTGCGCCTGTAGTTCACTGTCCAGCACCGACGTATCGATACCTTTTTCATTCAGCAGCGCCTGGTTACCCAGCAGCAGTGCGTGTCCTTCTGCTTCACCGCTGACGCCCAGCCCACGTAGAGTGCGGAAGTTGCTTACCTGCGGCAGGGATGCGTCCGCCGCTTTATCAATAATGGCGCGAGCCAGAGGATGGCTGGAGCCTTGCTCCAGCGCGGCTGCCAGGCGCAGTGCATCGGCTTCTGCGATGCCAGCGGTGTTCACCGCGACCACCTGCGGTTTGCCTTCCGTAAGCGTACCGGTTTTATCAAATACCAGCGTATCGAGCGTGCTGGCGCGTTGCAGGGCGTCGGCGTCACGGACCAGTACGCCAAACTCGGCGGCACGACCCACGCCCGAGATAATCGACATCGGCGTCGCCAGGCCAAGCGCGCAAGGACAGGCGATGATTAATACCGTGGTGGCAATCACCAGGGTGTAGACAATTTGCGGCGCCGGGCCGAAGAAATACCAGATAGCGGCGCTCAGCAGGGCAATACAGACCACCACGGGCACAAAAATGGCGGAGATTTTATCAGCAAGCTGGCCAATCTCCGGCTTACTGCTCTGAGCCTGACGCACCATGCGGATAATACGCGACAGCGTGGTGTGGCTACCTGTGCGGCTTGCACGAAACAGTACGCTACCGTCCTGCACCACCGTACCGGCGTGCACGGCATCTCCCTGGGATTTTTGCTGTGGGATAGGTTCCCCGGTCAGCATGGCTTCATCAAGCCAGGCATCACCCTGAGTGATCTCGCCGTCAACAGGAACACGGTCACCGGTGGTCAGGCGCAGCGTCATACCCGGCTGAACCTCGGCCAGCGGAACATTTTTCTCGCCGTCGTCTGTGACGACGCGAGCGGTTGGCGGCGTTAAATCAAGGAGTCTTTCCAGCGCTTTAGAGGAACGCTGGCGTGCGCGGGCTTCGAGCATATGGCCTAAGTTAATCAGGCCGATAATCATCGCACTCGCTTCGTAATAAAGATGGCGCGCTTCCATCGGGAACCACTGTGGCCAGACGTTGACGCTCATCGAATAGAGCCAGGCCGCGCCCGTGCCGAGTGCGACAAGCGTATCCATCGTTGCGGTGCGATTTTTCAGGCTCTTCCAGGCGCTCGAATAGAAGTGACCCCCGGCGAAAATCATGACGCCGAGTGTAATCACACCAATTACCAGCCATAACGTGCGGTTGTCGTCAGTGACCATCATGTTGTCACCGATCATGCCCCACACCATTACCGGAATACCGACCAGCAGCGCGACAATCGCCTGCCAGCGGAAGCGTTTCATGGTGGCTACCGCCGTTTCCTGCTGGCGTTCGCGGCGTTTGGCATCATCTTCGATGGCCTCTGCGCCGTAACCTGCTTTTTCGACGGCCTGCACTAAATCTGCGGCGGAGGCACTGCCCATAATCAGCGCAGTACGCTCCGCAAGGTTAACCCGTGCCTGTGCGACGCCCGGTACGGCCTGCAATGCATTTTGTACCCGGGAAACGCAGCTGGCGCAGCTCATGCCGTTGATCAGCAGCTGTTGGCTGTCGTCAATATCATCAGCTACCGGAAGCTCAGGAGTGGCCGCTGTCAGTGCTTCCGACGGGAGTGATGACTCTGCCAGCGGTTTAGCCTTTGGGTGGCTTAACTCCGCTCCGTAACCGGCTTGTTTGATAGTGTCGATCAGCGCATCGGCGCTGGCGCTACCGGTGACGGCAGCATGATCGATAGTCACGTCCGCGCTTTCAACATCAGGACGCTGTTCCAGGCTTTCTTTAACGCGTTTGACACAGTGGCCGCAGGAGAGGCCGTCCAGAGTCAGATCAATGGTGTGAGACATAACAAAACTCCCGTATAATTATCTGGTCAGTTATTGACCTTCATAATGCTTTTCGCTAACTGTTATGAAGGTTAAACCTTCCATCAAGGGGAAGGTCAAGGGGGAAATGTGAATATCAGTGATGTTGCGAAAAAAACCGGATTGACCAGCAAAGCAATTCGTTTTTATGAAGAGAAAGGGCTGGTAACACCGCCACTGCGCAGCGAAAACGGCTACCGCAGTTATACGCAACGGCATCTTGATGAGCTGACGTTACTGCGTCAGGCAAGGCAGGTAGGCTTTAACCTGGAAGAGTGCGGCGAACTGGTAAATCTGTTCAACGATCCGAAACGCCACAGTGCAGATGTCAAAAAACGTACCCTGGAGAAGGTCGCTGAAATTGAGCGCCATATCATTGAACTACAGGCCATGCGCGAACAACTGCTGGGGCTGGCGGCGTCTTGTCCGGGAGACGACAGCGCCGAGTGTCCGATTATTGATAATCTTACCGGCTGCTGTCATCGCAAGGCCAATGCCTAACAAGCTTTTACGCGCAGGGTAATACCTTCCACCGCAATGACCTCAACCCGCGTTCCGGCGCTGAGGTCATCATCTGCCACCACTGGCCACGAGCTATCACCCACGCGCATGTGTCCGCGGCCATTCACCAGCGTGGTGTCCAGCGTAAATCGCTTGCCGACAATCTGCTGTCCACGCTGATTAAGATGGGCGTCCGCAGGTTCCTGCGCTTTCACCCGCGTGCTCAGCCAGCGCCACCACAGCCAGGCCGCAATCAGCGTCAGCACGGCAAACAGCGCGCCCTGCCACGCCCAGTCCAGCGGAAGCAGCCAGACCAGCAGTCCGGTGATCACGGCAGCGACACCGCTCCAGAGCAGGTAACCGTTGCCGCCAAGCATCTCGGCTGCCAGCAATAAGCCACCGAGACTTAGCCAGAAGGCATGAGGATGTGCAACGATGAGCTCGATCATTTCTTACGCTCGTTTCCGCTATCCTTAATGAGTTCGGTAATCCCGGCAATAGATCCCATCAGGCTGCTGGCATCCAGCGGCATCATCACTACTTTGCTGTTATTCGCAGAGCCAATCTCTTTCAGTGCATCGGTATATTTTTGCGCCACGAAGTAGTTAACGGCCTGGATATCGCCGGCAGCAATGGCTTCGGACACCATCTGGGTTGCGCGGGCTTCCGCCTCTGCGGAACGTTCACGCGCCTCAGCCTGGAGGAACGCAGACTGGCGATCGCCTTCCGCTTTCAGGATCTGCGACTGTTTTTCCCCTTCAGCTTTCAGGATTTCTGCCTGGCGTATGCCTTCGGCCTCGAGGATATAGGCACGCTTGGTACGCTCGGCCTTCATCTGAGCGTTCATCGATGCGATAAGTTCCGCCGGTGGGCGCACGTCACGGATCTCAATACGGGTGACTTTAATCCCCCACGGATTGGTCGCCTCATCCACAATGTGCAGCAGGCGCGTATTAATGCTGTCACGCTGGGAGAGCATTTCGTCCAGCTCCATCGAACCAAGCACGGTACGGATGTTAGTCATTGTCAGATTAACAATCGCCAGTTCGAGATTGCTGACTTCATACGCCGCTTTAGGCGCATCAATCACCTGAATAAAACAGACGGCATCAATGGTGACGTTGGCGTTGTCTTTGGAGATAATTTCCTGAGAAGGGATATCCAGCACCTGTTCCATCATGTTGATCTTGCGACCGATTCGGTCCATGAAAGGCACAATAAGGCTCAAGCCAGGCTGCAATGTATTGGTATAGCGGCCAAATCGTTCAACGGTCCACTGATACCCCTGCGGGACAATTTTGACACCCGCACCAACGATAACCAGTGCGACGAAAATAAGGACAGGGACAACGATGAGCATAAAACCTCCTGTTTTGAATGCTGTGACGAGAAAAATTGTGTGTTTGTTGTTCGTAAGTATATCGGCTATCGGCCAGAAATTCGCCCCTGTAAAGAGGTGGGAAGCGCATCAGAGGTAATAAAGAGCCCTGCCAGATGGGCAGGGCAAAGGGATCAGGCACCCGGATGGGTATATGAAAAGTCTGCGATAAACTGCTCGCCCGCGTCGGCGATGGCTTTGGATAAGCCCTGATAGTAATTTTCCAGCCCAATGGCTTCAATTTGCTGGATTTGCTCGCGAATAGGGGCACAGAAGAGAACTGCGTTACCGGCTTCAACACGTTTGTTATTCGGAGGGAGATCGTCTGCGATCGCTTTAAACCACGTTCTGATCCCCTGCTTTAAGTTGTGCGGAGCCTTGGTCAGGTTTTCGATACCGGTCAGCACTTGCAGAGTAGGAAACTCGTCGGCAAATACGGCTGTTTTCATACGACCAAAGAACTGGCAGAAAAGCTCAAATGAACCCAAATCTGTCACGCGAGGCTTAGTTGTTTTACCGTTTTTGTTACCAGGCTTGCTAGCCTCTGACGTGGTCGCCGGGACCGCGTTGACCTTGTGCAGATCCAGACCAAACAGCAGATTACAGTGCGCCCGGCGCTCTTTCAGCGGGTAAGACATCAGTACATCGATAAACTGGGTTGCCTTTACATCCGCAAGATCGTGGTTAATGAGCCACTGTGAACGCGCGAAATCAGCAGGGGAGACAAACCAGTCCGGTACTTCGTCGTAACGTTTTGATTTTCCCTTGCCGTCAAACTCAATAAAGTGCGTACCATCATTAAAGGCGAATTTGCAGTTTCTGAAGCTGCCAATCGTGGTGTTAACGATGAGCGCCTTTTTGACGAAATCGACAACTTCTGCACCGATGACAAAACTTGTGAGTTCCGAAGAATTGATGACTTCCATTAATGTTTCTACAGTAGGAACACCAGGCTTCAAAGAAGAAAACTCATAAAAGATATGTGTCATGCTGCATACTTCCTATAGTTATAAGGGTGCCAATTTGTACACGAAAAAGTGTAACACCACTCGATGCCTGAGGCTATTAGCTCTGCGTGCGGGAACTATGGCGAGATCACAAATGGAAGATATACGTTACTTTTTAATGTCAACATGTCAAACAGGATTGACATGTTGAAGACTACTTTTTTTAAGAATTGCGTCCTTTTCTCTTCTCAGTAGATGAATACATTAAATACACTTAACTAAGACTGTTATCAGATACAAAAAAGCCGCCTTAGCGGCGGCTTGATTGCAGTACGTTTATGAGTGGGACGCGTGTTATTTCAGGTAACCAATAAATCCTTCGCCTTGCTTTAGCAGCGCAACCTTGCCGCTCTTATAAACAACAATATTATACAGACCCTGGCTATAACTTTTTGCTGAAGCGTTGTTTTCATCCAGTGCGGCGGGTTTACCGTCAACGGTTACCCAATCACCTGATATTACTACGGTTATCCCATAACCTTTCACCGTTCTTTTCTTCGCTGACTGTGCTTTTTGCAGCGCGGGCAGAACGGAATACTGCCCCTGTGTATTTTGCACCATCGGTGGGACTGCCATCATCCCCTTGGGCTGATTACGCTGCGCGAACCCGTTCAGGCTCACTACGGCAAATGCCAGCGCGGTAAGCATCTTCAATTTCATCCTGACACCTTAATTAATAAGAGAAAGTTAACAGGTCGTTTTTATGACGACCTGAACATGACATGGTGAGTGAAATCAGAAATCGCCAGAAATACCGGCACCTGCCATCCAGCCGCTGTCGAATGACGTTGACGCCTGCATGTTTACAGCGACATGGCTGGTTAGCCCTTTCTGAATACCGCCGGCCAGTGCTGCTCCGTCGCCGTTAGCGGTACCGGTGGAAAGTGCCCATGCGTTGTCGGAGTGATAGTGCAGGCTGGACATGGCCGCCGCGTTGTTCAGACCGCGTTTCAGTTCATCACGGGTGTCCTCAATTTCTTTCGCGTTACGATCGATTTTCTGACTGTTTTGAGAAATCGCGTCCGAGTTACTGCTCACTTTGCTACGCGTGGCCTGATCAACGTAGTACGTGTTTACATGCTGAACCGTTGTTACGGTGTTTGTGCCACTTGTCGGGGTAACCGGGGCTTTGGTGGATGGCTTCAGGCTGGTTGCCGGAATGACGGTCCCATTTGTTGTCGGGGTAATGACCGGTGGCGCAATCAGGGCAGCCTGTTTTTTAGCAATATCCTGGCGGTAAAGCGTTGGGTTCACGG
>NZ_JBSICG010000014.1:0-133716 GCF_056156645.1 Enterobacter sp. Li2LvB3
TGGCACGTTCACCGGTATTGTGGTGACAGAGTAGCAAGGAACGTAAAGTGAACGGAATGACTACCTTAGCTGTATGTTCCCCATCTCCCCAAGAGAAGAGGGAGTCATTCGTGCACGTATTTTTCGTGGGGCTCAGACCGCACCGGGTCGCATATAGCACCGGGGGGGATTGACTCGCTTCGCTCGCCCTTCGGGCAGATTCCTCGCAGGCTCGTCATCTGTCCAACTGGCTGCGCCAGTTGTCGAACCCCGGTCGGGGATTCTCATCCCCCCCTTTCGGAGAATATAAAAGAAAAAAGCCCGTACTTTCGTACGAGCTCTCATCTCAAATATGGCGGTGAGGGGGGGATTGACTCGCTTCGCTCGCCCTTCGGGCAGCCTGTTCGCTGCGCTCTCAGTCTGTCCAACTGGCTGTCGCCAGTTGTCGAACCCCGGTCGGGGATTCTCATCCCCCCCTTTCGGAGAATATAAAAGAAAAAAGCCCGTACTTTCGTACGAGCTCTCATCTCGAATATGGCGGTGAGGGGGGGATTCGAACCCCCGATACGTTGCCGTATACACACTTTCCAGGCGTGCTCCTTCAGCCACTCGGACACCTCACCATATTGTCATCCCGTTGTTGCCGGGACGGGCGCTAATGTAAGGAAAACCCGAACTGCCGTCAATCAACTTTTTCAGTTAATTAGCGTGTTTAGACAAACTTCAAACAACCTGATTCCGAAATGTGCGGAAAGCGGTTTTTTTATCAACAACGCAAATGCCAGTAAATTTGGTATGCTGGCAATCCAGTTGAAAACGAAAACAAAATCGCGCAATAAAAGGCAGAAATCGCTATGGATATTATCTTTTATCACCCAACTTTTGATACGGCTTACTGGATTGATGCACTGTCGGCAGCATTGCCGGGCGCGCGCGTTCGCGAGTGGAAACGGGGTGATCATGAACATGCCGACTACGCGCTGGTGTGGCATCCGCCAGTAGAGATGCTCCAGGGCCGAGAACTGAAAGCCGTCTTCGCACTTGGGGCGGGCGTGGATTCGATCCTGAGTAAGCTGAAAGCGCATCCAGAGATGTTGCCTGAACATATCCCGCTGTTCCGACTGGAAGATACCGGAATGGGCCAGCAAATGCAGGAATATGCCGTGAGCCAGGTTCTGCACTGGTTCCGCCGTTTTGATGATTACCAGGCCTTCAAACAGCAATCCCACTGGGAGCCGTTGCCAGATTATCACCGCGAAGATTTTACCATCGGTATTCTGGGGGCTGGCGTGCTTGGCTCAAAAGTGGCAGAAGCACTTGCCCCGTGGGGTTTCCCTCTGCGTTGCTGGAGCCGCAGCCGTAAAGATTATCCTGGAGTGAAAAGCTTTGCCGGAACAGACGAACTCCCGGCCTTCCTGAAAGGCACCCGCGTGCTGATTAACCTGCTGCCTAATACTGCGGAAACGGTGGGGATCATCAACAAAGCGCTTCTGAACCAACTGGCGGATCAGAGCTATTTAATGAATCTGGCACGCGGTGTTCACCTGGTCGAGTCTGATCTGCTGGCGGCGCTGGACATCGGCAAACTCAAAGGCGCGATGCTGGATGTCTATAGCCGCGAACCGCTGCCAACGGAAAGCCCGCTGTGGGCGCATCCACGCGTGGCCATGACGCCGCACGTTGCCGCAGTCACGCGTCCGGCGGAGGCAGTAGCCTATATATCCCATACCATCAGTGAGATGGAGCAGGGCAACACCGTTACCGGGCAGGTCGACAGACAGCGCGGTTACTAAGAGAAACCCGGCGTTCGCCGGGTTTTTGCTAATATTCGCCGCTGATAACTGCTATCCTTGGGAAAACAGCAGAGGAGAGAAAGATGTATCCCGTTGACCTGCACATGCACACCGTCGCCAGTACCCACGCCTATAGCACCCTCCATGACTACATCGCGCAAGCAAAGCTAAAAGGCATCAAGCTTTTTGCGATAACCGATCACGGTCCTGATATGGCTGATGCTCCGCACTACTGGCATTTTGTGAATATGCGCATCTGGCCACGGCTGGTTGAAGGTGTCGGGATCCTTCGCGGCATCGAAGCGAACATTAAGAACACTGACGGTGAAATCGACTGCACCGGCCCGATGCTGACCTCGCTGGATCTGATTATTGCGGGCTTCCATGAGCCTGTTTTCGCTCCGCAGGATAAAGAAACAAATACAAAGGCGATGATCGCCGCTATTGCCAGCGGCAACGTGCATATCATCAGCCACCCAGGGAACCCTAAGTACCCGATTGATATTCAGGCTGTTGCTCAGGCGGCAGCAAAACACCGCGTAGCACTGGAAATTAATAACTCCTCATTTGTTCACTCGCGCAAAGGCAGCGAGGCCAACTGCCGCGAAGTGGCTGCTGCGGTTCGTGATGCAGGAGGTATGGTCGCGCTCGGGTCTGACTCGCACACCGCCTTTACGCTCGGCGATTTCGGCGAGTGCCTGAAAGTGCTTAATGACGTTGGTTTCCCGGAAGGGCAGATCCTGAACGTGACGCCACGCCGGATGCTCGACTTCCTGGAATCGCGCGGGATGCCGCGTATTGATGAATTTGCCGATCTTTAATTGTGTAATGGAATAAAAAAATGAATGAGTTCTCTATCCTTTGCCGCGTGCTGGGTACCCTGTTCTACCGTCAGCCGCAAGACCCGCTGCTGGCTCCGCTGTATACGATGATCCAGGAAGGAAAGCTGGCGCAAAACTGGCCGCTGGAACAGGATGAGCTGCTGGTGCGTCTGCAAAAAAGCTGCGACATGCAGCAGGTTTCTGCCGATTACAACGCGTTGTTCGTGGGTGAAGAGTGCCGCGTGGCCCCGTATCGTTCAGCGTGGGAAGAAGGGGCAACTGAAGCGGAAGTCCGCGCGTTTCTGACTGAGCGCGGGATGCCGCTGGCGGATACTCCGGCTGACCACATTGGTACGCTGCTTCTTGCGGCGTCCTGGATTGAAGATCAGTCTGGCGATGATGAAAGTGAAGCTATCGAAACACTGTTCGAAGAGTTCCTGCTGCCGTGGTGCGGAACGTTCCTCGGCAAAGTGGAAGCGCACGCCACATCACCGTTCTGGAGAACTCTGGCTCCGCTGACCCGCGATGCTATTGCGGCCATGTGGGACGATCTTCAGGAAGAGAATGAAGAGTGATTTAGATCACACAATTCCTGCAACGATACATTTCAACTTGCACATAATGTGCTTCTGATCGCATTTCTATGGTGCGTATCTGCTAAGATGCGCGCCATGAACATATTACTCTGCATTGCAATGACAACGGGCATTCTCTCCGGCTTATGGGGATGGGTGGCGGTTTCTCTCGGGCTATTAAGCTGGGCCGGGTTCCTCGGCTGTACGGCTTACTTTGCCTGCCCTCAGGGCGGTGTTAAAGGGCTGTTTATCTCTGCCTGCACGTTGCTGAGCGGTGTTATCTGGGCGCTGGTTATAATGAAAGGCAGCGCGCTGGCGCCGCATGTCGAGATTGTAGGCTACGTGATGACGGGCGTTGTGGCATTTCTGATGTGCATTCAGGCAAAGCAAATGCTGTTGTCGTTTGTGCCGGGCACCTTTATTGGTGCCTGCGCGACATTTGCCGGGCAGGGCGACTGGAGGCTGGTGGTGCCGTCGCTGGTCGTGGGCTTACTGTTTGGCTATGCCATGAAGAACAGCGGTCTATGGCTTGCAGCCCGACGCGAAAAAGCGCAAAACATCACGGCCGTGAGTGAATAAAAAAAGGCGAGATAATCATCTCGCCTTTTTTATGCGCTTCCTGTCAGGATTCCGGAGGAACCGACATATCGCGGTATTTCACCAATACCGGGTTTTGTGCATCGGCTTTGTTTTGCAGATCCCACAGGCCACGGTCGATACCGTCATTAATCAGGAAGATAACGCCAGTTTCGATGGCTGACATCAGACACATCATAACCGGCTCGTTGGAGGTGTAACCAATTTCACCTTCCAGTAAACGCTGGTAGTCAATAAAGCGGAACACCCCAGCCTGCACTTCATACGAGAGAATGGTCTTGCTGGTGTTCACGGATGACAACACTTCACCGGTGCTGACGTTCACCACGCGCAGGTTAACGGCTATCTGATCGAGCTGATATTGCGTATCTGCCCCGATACCGAAGTAACGCGCGCCCACGCCGCCTGATTTAACGTTACTTTCGTAACCGATAATCGAACCTTCAACCATAACGTTGGCTGCGGCGAGTGATTGCAAAGGCATCCGGTTGTTACTCGCAACGGTACCATTTTCCTGAGCGGCACGAATGATTTTGCGTTCATTCAACAGGTTCTGAAGCCCCTGACGTTCCAGCGGGATGAACCAGTGAGAATCCTTGAGCGCGGTGACCAGCATTGCGGTGGCACTCTGCGGTACGGCAGTCGAGAAGTTACTTGCAGGGTACGGTTTAAATTGTCCAGTTTCATCCTGGATGTTGTAAACCGAGACAAATATTTTGCCGGTTGGTGCTGGCAAATGGGTTAAATCACGATAACTCTGAGCCCGAGGCATTAATGTAGGTTTTGCAGCTTCTTTTGGTGGAGCAGTTAAACAACCGCTCAATAAGCACACTGCAACAAATATCAGGAAGCGCTGCATGATCGTTGTCCTTATTTTGATGTTTTTCAGAAGTCTGTCGAGTTACTTTGTAGGCCAGAAACCTGGATGGTCGATGTTTTTCCAGTTTTCCGGTCTGTCACATTTAACTGAAGCTGCCCATCTTTGTTGGCAATATCGACAATAAAGTCGTTAGTCACCATTCGGCCAGGCTTGCCGGTGTTGATATTGGTTAACAAACCGCCCAGGATCTGGGACTGAATAGCCTGCGTGAAGTTATCCAGCGCTGACGGCGTGTCAACGGTATAGTCTTTATAACTCGGGTCTTTATAGGAGTTTTGGGCCTGCGCCTCATTCAACATGAATGCCCCGTTGTTGGGGTTGCCTCCAAAGTTCGGGTTACGGAACTGGAACGTCATATTTCCGGCCCAGCTTAACGGTGTAATTAGCATTAACGAAATAACTGCATGTGCAATACGCATGACAGCCTCCGGATATAGGGTCGCTAGAACTCGTCTTTTGCTAAATCGCGTGTGCTTAATAGCGCTTTGTCTATTTGCAGGCGATTTATAGCCTCTTCAGTTTGTGCCAGAGCTAAGGCTACGTTTTTATCGAAGTCTATTTTCGTTGGGAATAAAAACGTTTGATAAATAACGTCCTGATTAGCCGTTATCGTTATCCAACTTCCCCATCGTGCACTGGGCCGTTCGTTGATTGTTATGTTACCAGGGTAAGTACTTTCCCACTTGTCACTAAAGGCACGATAAAAATTGTGGCCAACAGATGACACCGTATGGTCAGTTAACAATCCGGGAATCTCCACTTCAACGGCCTGAAGGTTCCCGGCAGCAAGCAGAAGGCCTGCTGCGGCAATCCAACTCAACGTGCGTTTCATGGTGTTAACGCCTGAGGTTATCGTTTGCCCATGACACCGCCTGAGTTCGGTTTTTAACAGCTATCTTCTTGAAAAGATTATAAAGGTGCGTCTTAACCGTGTTTTCGCTGATAAATAACGAACGGGCGATCTCAATATTTGAAGCACCAATGCGCAACTTGTTCAGGATCTCTTTCTCGCGATGCGTCAGCAGTGCGGACTCTGAACTGTTATAGCGGTAATTACCAGAATGCGTGATGAGGTAGCTAGCAAGTTTTTGCGAGAAATAACATTCACCTCGCAATATGCCCTGCAACCCTTCTACCACGCGATCTTCTTCTTCAGTGACGTAGAAAACGCCATTGATATGCGGCCAGCTTTCAATGTCTCTGAAAGGATACTCATCAGGAGTGTTCAATAATAGCAAACGGATATTATTGTTTTTCCTGCTTAAATTATCTTGCCAGTAATGAATAAGCTTTTTATCAGCTTCCATCATATCGAGAAGAATGATGCTGCCAGGTGCAATATCATCAAAAGAACGTTGAATATTATGCAATTTCCCGTTCAGTGATAAAGATTGCTTTAAATGTTGTAATAAAGCTGTCGCTTGCAAAGAAGGTTTTGTGATCAACAGTAATGTATGACCATGTAAACTATGGACTTCATTATACATGATGAAACCCCACTTTTTTATGACACCTGGCAGCTGTCCCTTAATTGGATTAACGGACACCAGAAGTACTGACAGATGCTGCACTGCTGTGTGTAGAATCAGACCATAACCTCCAGCGGGAGAGCGGGAGGTAAATATAAAACAAATTTCGTACATCTGATTTCAATCTAGCTTTTACAAACTTTAAAGCAAGTGTTAAACGTGTAACAAGATGTAAAAATCAATATTAATTTGTGAAAAACACACATTTCAATTGTTCAGTTTTGATAGGAAAGTTGTACATAGTAATAACCCTGCACACATTTTAAAAATCATACAAATATTTATATCGATATGATTTTAAATAACATTATTTATTAAATAAACGCAGCGGTAAGGTATGAGCTCTGGAAAAATCCTAAGCCTTCGAATGAGAGAGTTGTGTCCTTAAGAAAACATGCCTCGTGTCACGCACTGTGTAAATTATGATCCCGCCAGCGGGTGAGACGTGCGGGCTGGAAAGGGTGGACAGGCCGTTGCCGCTTTGTACAACCTCTACCCTGGAAATATTTTTACAAAAACTAAGCTGCACTGATTACAGCGTTTTTTTGCATTAATTAATACTTTGAGGTGAAACGAAGAATAAAAATAAGACTCGTGGGTGAGATATTTAAAATGTTTCGGCAGACATACTCTTCACCGTAACGACGCGTTAACAAAATACAAGTCAGGTTAACACGAAGTCACATTACGATTAGTGTATAGCCAGGTCCAGGGTGACAACATGAAAAACATATCGTTATTTGTGATGTTTACATTTCTGGGTGTGCCTGGATTTGTAGCTGCGGCAGGTTCAGATTTAGCAAATACTGAATATAACTTCGCAGTTAATGAATTAAGTCGTTCCTCATTAAATCAGGCAGCCATTATTGGTCAGCAGGGTGCATATAATGATGCACAGGTTCGCCAGGGCGGTTCTAAATTACTGTCCGTTGTTTCTCAGGATGGAGTCGGCAACAGAGCGAGAGTTGATCAATCAGGGACTTATAATTATGCATATATCGCTCAGAGCGGCTACGCGAATGATGCTGATATTTCGCAGGGCGGATACGGTAATACGGCAAAGATTATCCAGCAAGGGTCGGGTAACAGGGCGAGTATTACGCAGTACGGTACGCAGAAAACCGCAGTTGTAGTGCAGAAACAGTCGCAAATGGCCATTCGCGTTATTCAACGCTAGTTATTTAGCGGCGACTTTAATCAATCCGATGGGGGTTTTACCATGAAATTTTTCAAAGTGGCAGCACTTGCAGCAATCGTAGTTTCTGGTAGTGCTATGGCGGGTCTTATTGATCAAGGTGGTTGGGGTCATGGTGGTCATGGTGGTTACGGTGGTCCAAATTCAACCATGAATATTTACCAGAGCGGTGGCGGTAACTCAGCTGTTGCCTTGCAGTCGGATGCAAGAAATTCAACTCTGTCTATTAGCCAGACCGGCGGCGGTAATGGCGCAGATGTTGGACAGGGCTCTGACGACAGTACTATTTCCCTGACTCAGAATGGTTTTGGCAACAGTGCAACACTTGATCAGTGGAACAGCAAAGACTCCACTATGACTGTTAGCCAGTACGGTGGTCTTAACGGTGCACTGGTTGACCAGACTGCCTCTAACTCTTCTGTAAGCGTTACTCAGGTTGGTATTGGTAACCACGTGTCAGCTCATCAGTACTAATACTGAAATCTGTGCTACAAAAAAACAGGGCATATGCCCTGTTTTTTTTCGGGAGTTCATCATGCAAACCTTAATTCTCCTCGCGGCGCTCTCCAGTCAAATTACGTTTAAAACCTCCCAGCAAGGCAATATGACGACCATTATCCCGCAGGTTATTCTGACAGAGCCGTGTGAATGCCAGGTCCAGGTGCTTTCTATGCGACAAGGGCAGGGCGGTCAAAGTACTTCACAACAACAAAATACCGTCTCTATACCCGCTAATCAGACGATTGATTTAACGCGCCTGAGTTTAAATATTGATGCAGGGGACACAGTGAAGATCACTGTGACCGTTTCTGACGGGAAATCGCTCCATTTATCCCAGCAGTGGTCGCCGCCGGGCAGTGTGCTCTAATCATTCAATAAATCAATGAATTGAAATGGCTGGCGGCAACGGATTCTTGTCACTATGCTGTTATAAAATGTGAGTCAATGTTGCAAATATGTTTCATTGCGCATTGTTAGCCATCATGGAGTGCTTTTACCCCTCAAGGACGACTTTCATTGAGGAGTATTATCGTGACCAGATTTACATTTCAATTCATCACAGGGCTTGGCCTGGCGATGTCTGCCGCGCTGAACCCTGCATTTTCAGAAACTCTCGTTAACGGTGGAGTCATCCATTTTCACGGCGCAATCGTTTCCAACCCCTGCGAAATCACTGCCAGACCTCAACAACTTTCCATGTCATGCCCGGAGAATAACCGGATGCAGACGCGTGTGCTGAGCTATGCTGATGCCCTGAATGGCCAGAGTGCTTACCCTGATCTGGCTTCTGTCAGCATGAAGTACATTAATCCTGAAAAATCGCTGGCAATTGTGCAGGTTGATTACCGCTGATTTCTCGCTCTCCTGCCATCAGGCGGGAGAGGTTTTCCCGCAATAGTTTTTTCTCCCCAACCTCTGTGCGGTACACTTAATAAAAAGGCGGGTCGCAGAGGGTGTTTATGAAACCGCAAATAGAGGTTATCCACGGTGATATCACGACATTGCATGTTGACGTGATAGTCAATGCTGCTAATCCATCACTCATGGGCGGGGGCGGTGTGGACGGTGCTATCCACCGTGCTGCGGGCCCACAATTACTTGAGGCGTGCAAAGTAGTGCGCCAGCAGCAAGGAGAGTGCCCTCCTGGCCACGCCGTCATCACGCTGGCGGGGAATCTGCCTGCCAAAGCGGTGATTCATACCGTAGGGCCGGTATGGCATGGGGGGGAACATCATGAGGCGCGGATCCTGGAAGATGCGTATCGCAACTGCCTGCGCCTGGCGGCCGATAATGGCTATAAGACCATAGCTTTCCCGGCAATCAGTACAGGGGTGTATGGCTATCCCAAAGCCGCGGCGGCGGCGATTGCGGTGGATACGGTCTATCGCTACCTTTCCCTGAAACCGATGCCCGAACAGGTGTTCTTTGTCTGTTTTGATGAAGACACGGCCCACCTGTACCAGCGGCTTCTGACCCAGCGCGGGCAGGAGTTTGATGTCTGAATACAGCAGCGGCGCCCTGAAGGCGCCGCTAATTATTTATGCTTTAGTTTGCGGTTTACCCGAGAACAGGAAGCGCAGCAGTGGGATCCGCAGATGAATTTCGTACATCACCAGTGCCAGCCCAATCACAAACACCAGCCCGGTGAAGAAGCCCAGGGTATTTGAGGCAATGTGCGGGGTGATGTATGCCCCGAAGAACAGCGTCAACGGATGATGCACCAGGTAAATGAATAATGAGGCGTTGACGAAATAGGTCACCCGGGTGGATTTGAAATTCAGCAGACGGTGGCCTAAGGCAAACACCACATTGACCATCCACAGGCCCAGCAGCATGGTGATCACGCTTTCCGTTTCATACATCCACGCATCACCACTGCCGTAACGCTGGTTCAGCAGATAGGCGATAAAAGCCACTGCCGCGCCAATAGCGCACCACGGGGAAGGGGTGGTAAAGAGGGCTTTCAGCTTTGGGTAAACAAACGCCAGCGCCCCAATCATAAAGAAGGGAATATAGAACAGGCTTTGCATGACCACAAAGTTGAACAGGCCGTCGCTGAGAATAGGCGGATAGACAATAAAGAGGGTACGCCTTACCGCGGCATACGCGATGCCCAGAAATAAAAAGAGCAGCGACAGTTTGCCGAGCGTAATGCTGGCGAAGAACGTGCCGGCTTTATTGCTCAGGCGGTGACGCAAACGGCTAAAAATCAGCACGCTGATTGTCGTCAGCACGACCAGAACCAGCAGGAACCAGAGATGGGATACCAGTTCCCACACCAGGGTGTTGTACTTTTCATACAGCGACAGATTTTGCCAGCCATCTGCCTTACCTTTGACATACTGCAACATGATGAACTGCGGTAGCGTCAGCAGTGGAATTGCCGTGAGCATTGGAATACCCACGCGCTCGACACGCACCTTCCACCAGCGTTTAATCGGATAACGCAAAAACAGCATGTAGGAAAAATAACCGGAAATGACAAAAAACACCTGCATCCGAAAGGCGTGGATAAAGTCATTAAACAGGGTGAGCCACCAGGAGGGCTCCAGACTGTTAACGTGCCAGGTGTGGCTTGAGTAAATCAATGAAATGTGAAAGGGGATCCCCAATAGCATCAGCCATGCCCGGATCGAGTCGAGGAAATATTCACGTTGTACAGGTATAGTAGTGCTCATATAACTTTGTGCATTCTCAGACTTTTCGCCTTATCCCTAAGACTCATAATGGTAACATTCGAGGCCAACCCTACACCAAGACCGACACCCTGTCTCCAGGATAAGCACGCAAAGTGAAATGTAGGTTCTTCCACTTGCTTAATCCCTGAGCCAGCGAGCTGAACAAAGCGGTGATTATGTTGTCGGATTGCCTAAGTTTCCATTAAAATGGATCGGATCGATATAAGCACACAAAGGGGGAAGTGCTTACTTATTATGAAACATAAACCACAAATGATGAAAATGCGTTGGTTAGGTGCAGCAGTATTGTTGTCCCTGTATACCTCATCGGCCTGGTCCTTTAACATCGATGATGTCGCAAAACAGGCAAAATCGATGGCTGGCAAGAGCTACGAAGCGCCGAAAAGTAACCTGCCCTCCGTTTTCCGCGATATGAAATATGCGGACTATCAGCAGATCCAGTTCAATCACGACAAAGCGTACTGGAGCAATATTAAGACCCCGTTCAAGCTTGAGTTTTACCACCAGGGCATGTACTTCGATACGCCTGTTGCCATCAACGAAGTGACGGCAAGCTCGGTGCGTAAAATCAAGTACAACCCGGATTACTTCAATTTTGGTGATGTGCAGCACGACAAAGACACGGTTAAAGACCTTGGCTTTGCCGGCTTCAAAGTGCTTTACCCAATCAACAGCAAAGATAAAAACGACGAAATCGTCAGTATGCTTGGCGCCAGCTATTTCCGCGTCATTGGTGCGGGCCAGGTGTACGGGCTATCTGCTCGTGGTCTGGCGATCGATACCGCGCTGCCATCAGGTGAAGAGTTCCCACGCTTCCGCGAATTCTGGATTGAACGTCCAAAACCTGCGGATAAGCGTCTGACCATCTATGCACTGCTGGATTCCCCACGTGCGACAGGCGCATATCGTTTTGTCATTATGCCAGGGCGTGACACGGTTGTTGACGTGCAGTCTAAGGTCTATCTGCGCGATAAAGTGGGCAAACTGGGCGTTGCACCATTAACCAGCATGTTCCTGTTTGGGCCGAACCAGCCGTCTCCTGCGACCAACTTCCGCCCGGAACTGCACGACTCCAACGGTCTTTCTATTCATGCCGGTAACGGTGAATGGATCTGGCGTCCGCTGAACAACCCGAAACATCTGGCGGTCAGTAGCTTCGCTATGGAAAACCCGCAGGGCTTTGGTCTGTTGCAGCGTGGTCGTCAGTTCTCACGCTTTGAAGACCTGGACGATCGTTACGATCAGCGTCCTAGTGCGTGGGTAACGCCGAAAGGTGACTGGGGTAAAGGGAAGGTTGAGCTGGTTGAGATCCCAACCAACGATGAAACCAACGACAACATCGTCGCTTACTGGACGCCGGATCAACTCCCGGAATCCGGTAAAGAGATGAACTTCAAGTACACCATTACCTTCAGCCGTGATGAAGACAAACTGCACGCACCGGATAACGCTTATGTCATGCAGACACGTCGCTCTACTGGTGATGTGAAGCAGTCTAACCTTATCCGTCAGCCTGACGGCACGCTCGCGTTTGTTGTCGACTTTGCCGGCCAGGATATGAAGAAACTGTCCCCTGACACGGCAGTGACTGCACAGGCAAGCATTGGTGATAACGGTGAAATTGTCGAAAACACCGTACGTTACAACCCAGTAACGAAAGGGTGGCGTTTAACCCTGCGCGTGAAAGTGAAAGATCCGAAACAGACGACTGAAATGCGCGCTGCGCTGGTCAGTGACGATCAGCCGCTGAGCGAAACCTGGAGCTATCAGCTACCTGCTAATGAATAATATAACTGAATATATTGATGCCATGCCGCTGAGCGATATTGAAAAAGCGGCACTGCCTAAGAGCGACATCCGCGCGGTGCAAACCGCGCTGGATGGTGAACATCATCAGTTTACCCGTGATGATGATACGCCGCTGGGGTCAGTGAAGGCGCGTCTGGAGCAAGCATGGCCGGACTCGCTGGCAGAAGGGCAGCTGGTTAAAGACGATGAAGGCCGCGATCAGCTTCAGGCAATGCCGAAAGCAACGCGTTCCTCTATGTTCCCGGACCCGTGGCGCACCAACCCGGTGGGCCGCTTCTGGGATCGTCTGCGTGGGCGTGAAGTTGCGCCACGCTATCTCTCTCGTCTGACGAAAGAGCAGCAAGCAGCCGAGCAAAAATGGCGTACTGTCGGGACAATTCGTCGTTACATTCTGCTGGTGCTGACGCTGGCACAGACGGTTGTGGCCACCTGGTACATGAAGACCATCCTGCCTTATCAGGGTTGGGCGCTGATCAACCCTGCGGATATGACAGGGCAGGATCTGTGGGTCTCCTTTATGCAGCTGCTGCCGTATATCCTGCAAAGTGGCATCCTTCTTCTGTTTGCCGTGCTGTTCTGTTGGGTGTCCGCCGGTTTCTGGACGGCGCTGATGGGCTTCCTGCAACTGCTGATGGGACGGGACAAATACAGCATTTCTGCGTCGACGGTCGGGGATGAACCCCTAAATCCTGAGCACCGTACAGCGCTTATTATGCCTATCTGTAACGAAGACGTTGATCGCGTATTCGCGGGTCTGCGCGCCACCTGGGAGTCCGTAAAGGCGACCGGTAACGCAGAGCATTTCGACGTGTATATCCTGAGCGACAGCTACAACCCGGATATCTGCGTGGCAGAACAAAAAGCCTGGATGGAGCTGATTGCAGAAGTGCAGGGCGAAGGTCAGATTTTCTATCGTCGCCGCCGCCGTCGCGTGAAGCGTAAAAGCGGTAACATCGATGACTTCTGCCGCCGCTGGGGTAATCAGTACAGCTACATGGTGGTACTGGATGCTGACTCCGTGATGACGGGTGAGTGTCTGACCGGCCTGGTGCGTCTGATGGAAGCCAACCCGAACGCCGGTATTATTCAGTCTTCGCCAAAAGCATCCGGTATGGATACGCTTTATGCGCGCTGTCAGCAGTTCGCAACGCGTGTTTACGGGCCGCTGTTCACGGCGGGTCTGCACTTCTGGCAGTTGGGTGAATCCCACTACTGGGGGCATAACGCGATTATCCGCGTGAAACCGTTCATTGAGCACTGTGCGCTTGCGCCGCTGCCGGGTGAAGGGTCGTTCGCGGGATCTATCCTGTCGCATGACTTCGTGGAAGCCGCGCTGATGCGTCGTGCAGGGTGGGGCGTGTGGATTGCCTACGATCTGCCGGGCTCATACGAAGAACTGCCGCCGAACCTGCTGGATGAACTCAAGCGTGACCGTCGCTGGTGCCACGGTAACCTGATGAACTTCCGCCTGTTCCTGGTCAAAGGGATGCACCCGGTTCACCGTGCGGTATTCCTGACCGGCGTCATGTCCTATCTGTCAGCTCCGCTGTGGTTTATGTTCCTGGCGCTTTCTACTGCTTTGCAGGTAGTGCACGCTCTGACAGAACCGCAATACTTCCTGCAGCCGCGCCAGCTGTTCCCGGTGTGGCCGCAGTGGCGTCCTGAGCTGGCGATTATGCTGTTCGCCTCAACCATGGTTCTGCTGTTCCTGCCGAAGTTGCTCAGCATCATTCTGATCTGGTGCAAAGGGTCGAAAGAGTATGGCGGCTTCTTCCGCGTGACGGTTTCGTTGCTGCTTGAAGTGCTGTTCTCTGTGCTGCTGGCACCGGTTCGTATGCTGTTCCATACCGTGTTTGTGGTCAGCGCGTTCCTGGGCTGGGAAGTGGTCTGGAACTCTCCACAGCGTGACGATGACTCGACTCCGTGGAGTGAAGCCTTTATGCGTCATGGTTCACAGCTGCTGTTAGGGTTGGTGTGGGCAGTGGGTATGGCATGGCTGGATCTGCGTTTCCTGTTCTGGCTGGCACCGATTGTCTTCTCGCTGATCCTGTCACCATTTGTGTCTGTGGTGTCTAGCCGTTCAACGGTGGGTTTGCGTACCAAACGCTGGAAACTGTTCCTGATCCCGGAAGAGTATTCACCGCCGCAGGTGCTGGTGGACACTGACCGTTTCCTGGAGATGAACCGTAAACGCTCGCTGGATGATGGCTTTATGCACGCGGTGTTTAACCCGTCATTCAACGCCCTGGCAACCGCAATGGCAACTGCCCGTCACCGTGCAAGTCAGGTGCTGGAAATTGCCCGCGATCGCCACGTTGAGCAGGCGCTGAACGAGACACCGGAAAAACTGAACCGCGACCGCCGTCTGGTCCTGTTGAGCGATCCGGTCACCATGTCCCGGCTTCACTATCGTGTGTGGTCTGCCCCGGAGAAATATTCTTCCTGGGTCAGCTACTACAACACGCTGAAGCTTAATCCGCTGGCGCTGAAGGCGAAGTAAGTTTTAAACCAGGCCGGGATCGCTGTGCGCTACCCGGCAAATAAAATACCGGCTGAGAGGCCGGTATTTTTTTATGAGGTAATGAATGAAAATAGTCATTGTGGCCATGATGGCGATGCTGCTTAGCGGCTGCGGCAGTATTATCAGCCGCACCATTCCAGGGCAAGGCCACGGGAATCAGTATTACCCGGGAGTGAAATGGGATGTTCGCGATTCAGCCTGGCGCTATCTGACCGTGCTCGATTTACCGTTCTCTCTGGTGTTTGATACGTTGCTGTTACCGATTGACGCGCACCACGGCCCTTACGAATAAAACGACGCTTAACGCTCGTCCCACTCATCTGCTGCGGTTTGCCCCTCTTCGGTATCCAGCGGAGGTTCGAGCTGGAACTCGCCCTCATCCCACTCGTGCAGGGTGTTTTCTTCAAGCCATTCCTGACGCAGTTCTATTTCGTCATAGTCACCGTCGAAGACGGCCTGCGCCGCTTCACCACTCAATATCGGCAAACATTCCCCTTCATCACCGTCATCAACGAAGAATTCGGCCTGCCACATAATATCCCCGTCCTGAAGGACATATTTTTGAATATTGAGTTGTTGCACGTCAGCGTCTTCTTCCTCAATACCGGGATTATCGGCGAGGAACTCTTCGCGAGCGGCATCAATAGCTTCTTCCAGCGTGGCGTACATGGTCATCAGTTTCTCCCTGTTTTCGAGAAGGTATTCAGGGAAAGAATAGCTGATTATCAGATCCTGCAAGTATGAATACGAAAATATGCCGTCACGCCTTCGTCTTATTCGCGGGCAGGGCTATTTTGTTCACCTGGCTCGCCGGGAGCAGGGCGTAATGCTCTCGATAAACTGAACCAGGAATAGATGGCGTTAAACAGGACTACACCTGCTGTCACGATAAATACGGCGCGAAAACCAAAGCTTGCAGAAACCCCTGCGCCAACGAGCGGCCCGGTGACATTGCCGATGTCACGGAACGACTGGTTATAGCTAAAAATACGCCCGGCGATCTGGTTGGTGGAGTTATAAACCAGCAGGGTCTGAACCGCGGGAAGAAGTGCGCCATCTGCGGCGCCCAGCAGGAAACGGAGCAGGCCCAGCTGCCACGGGGATTGCACCATCGACATCGGGATGAGCAACAATACCGAGATGACCAGCGCGCAAATCAGGATTTTCTCCGGGCCAATCTTATCGCCCAGTCTTCCCAGACGCGGCGCACTCAGCAGCGCGGCAACCCCGGGCACAGACGCAATAAGCCCGCTGATAAAGGCAATATTATTCACATTACCCGCGAGATCACGCACGTAGAGCGTCAGAATCGGGGCAATAGAACCCGTGGCGACCTGGATTATCATGGTGGTGACAAACAGGCTTAATACCAGTTTCGGATTTTTCAGCGAAGCCAGAACGTCCCTTGCGTGGAGCATCTCTTTTTTGGCAACCGGGGTAAATTTTTCCCGGATACAGAGCAAGGTGACGATAAAACAGAGGAACAACACGCTGGCGGTGATGAAAAAGACCGGTCGCAACCCGTAATTATCTGCCAGTAACCCGCCAGCAAGTGGCCCCAGTAGCGCACCGCTCACTGCACCTGTTGAAAGCGTCCCCAGTGCCCAGCCGCTTTTATGACGGGGAATTTGCGTGGCGATAAGCGCGTTAGCGTTGGGCACAAACCCGCCCAGCAGACCCAGCAGTGCGCGTAAAATCAGGAACTGCCAGACGTTCTGCGCCATTCCCATCAGCACCATAATAATGGACATGCCAAGCGCGGAACGCAGCAGCATGATTTTTCGCCCTTTACGGTCGGCAAGCCCACCCCAGAACGGTGAGGCAATCGCCGAGAACAGGAAGGTGATACTGAACACCAGTCCTGACCACATATTCAGCGCGCTGTGGCCTGTCACGCCAAGCTGTTCGACATAGAGAGGGAGGAAAGGCATCACAAGGCTGAATGCTGCACCAGTGAGAAAACAGCCAAGCCATGCAACCGTGAGGTTACGTTTCCAGTTTATGGGGGCATCTGAGGGTGACATAACAATCCGCATAACGAGGTGCAGCGCACGATAAAGTAGAGGTAATAAGCCTGCTAATTATGCGCCTGGGTTATGATTGCTGCAATGTCAGGAGCTTTTAAAGCTAAAACAAAATGCGGCCACTGCGGCCGCACAGGATTAATAACGGGAGGGAACACCTTCCGGGCGGGTCTTGAAGCGGCGATGCAACCACATGTATTGCTCCGGCGCCAGCATAATGCATTGTTCAACGACGCCGTTCATCCATTTGGCCGTGGTTTCGGCATCGTCCAGCGGCGGTGTCATTTCCGGTTTCAGCATGATTAACTGATAGCCTGAACCATCGGGTTTACGGCGCGGAACAAAGGGAACGATAGCGGCTTTGGACATCCGCGCCAGCATCCAGGTGCCGGTTGTTGTGGCGGCTTCATCGACCGCAAAAAAGGGGACAAACACGCTGGCCTGCGGGCCGTAATCATGGTCCGGGGCATACCAGACAACTTCACCTGACTTGAGTGCACGGATCATCCCTTTCAGATCCTTACGGTCGATCATGCTTTTGTTTGAGCGCATCCGGCCATGGGTCTGCACTAAATCGATTACCGGGTTGTCATTCGGGCGATAAACACCAATACCTGGTGCCTGCATTCCGAACATACGCGCGCCGATTTCCAGCGTCAGAAAGTGCACACCAATTAACAGAACCCCGGTCTGATTCTCCTGAAGAGAATGCACTGGCTCCATGCCTGTTCCGGTTACCTCAGTCCAGCGTGCCATGCGTTTGTCAGGCCAGAACCATGCCATACCGGTTTCCATTAGCCCCATGCCCACAGACTCAAAATTTTTGGCGACCATATCATGACGTTCTGATTCGCTCATTTGCGGAAAGCAGAGTTCCAGATTGCGGTAAGCAATTCTGGCGCGACGCTTCATGAACATTAGTGCGATACGACCCAATCCTTTACCCAGACGGAAAATAACCGGATAAGGGAGTTGTACAAGCAGCCACAAAAAGCCAATACCAAGCCAGGTTAACCAATAACGGGGATGCAAAAGGGCGGCAGTAAATTTCGGTAACTGGGTCATGTCTGTCCTGTTTTCTTTCGTCCTGAAGGTCTTATTGTCTCATTTTTTAAGGCTTAGCCAAAATGTCTGTCATCGAATCGAGCATTAATGCAGCAAATGTTACACGCAATAATTCGGGCTGAGTGAAATGTAGCGTAAATTGTGTGGATGTAAATTGTCATTGTTTGCTATATGATGCCGACCGATTTTTCTTACTCTTAACGATTGCAGGACTTGTACACCATGCCAGTGTTACACAACCGCGTATCGAATGAGATGTTAAAAGAGCGTATGTTGGCTGAAACCGAACCGCGCACGACAATCTCATTCTACAAATATTTCACCATCAACGATCCACAAGCGACCCGCGATGCACTTTACCAGGCATTCACTGCGCTGAATGTGTTCGGGCGCGTCTATTTGGCACGTGAAGGTATTAATGCGCAGATCAGCATCCCTGAAAGCAAAGTAAATGCGTTCCGTGATTTCCTCTACGCGTTTGACCCTGCGCTGAACGACCTGCGTCTGAATGTTGCGCTGGACGATGACGGTAAATCGTTCTGGGTGCTGCGTATGAAAGTCCGCGAACGTATTGTTGCCGACGGTATCGACGACCCGAGTTTTAATGCGGGCGATGTGGGGGAATACCTCAAAGCGGCCGAAGTGAATGCGATGCTGGACGACCCGGATGCGGTGTTCATCGATATGCGTAACCACTACGAATACGAAGTGGGTCATTTCGAAAACGCACTGGAAATCCCGGCGGATACCTTCCGTGAACAGCTGCCGAAAGCCGTTGAAATGATGCAGGAACATAAAGATAAAAAAATCGTTATGTACTGCACCGGAGGTATTCGCTGCGAAAAAGCCAGCGCCTGGATGAAACACAACGGGTTTAATAAAGTCTGGCACATTGAAGGTGGCATCATTGAGTATGCCCGTCGTGCCCGCGAGCAAGGGCTGCCGGTGCGCTTTATCGGCAAGAACTTCGTGTTTGATGAGCGTATGGGCGAGCGGATTTCAGATGATGTGATTTCACACTGCCACCAGTGCGGTACACCGTGCGATACACACACGAACTGCAAAAATGATGGCTGCCATCTGTTGTTTATCCAGTGTCCGACGTGTGCCGAGAAGTACCACAACTGTTGTAGCGAGCTGTGCAGTGAAGAGAGCATGTTGCCTGAAGAAGAGCAACGCCGCCGTCGCGCTGGCCGTGAAAACGGCAACAAGATCTTTAATAAATCTCGTGGTCGCCTGAATACCAAACTGGGTATTCCTGACCCGGAGTAAAGAAATAAGCCCGGTGGTGTGTTGGCTCACCGGGCTGCATTATTACGACTTCTGCTGAACACCTTCCACAGAAATAATCAATTCGACATCCTGGGACGCCGGTCCTAAATCCGTGGTGATATTAAAGTCTTTCAGGTGAATTTTCCCGGTGGCTTCAAAACCTGCACGCTTTCCGCCCCACGGATCATCACCCTGGCCGATTAACGTTGCCTGAAGTGTGACCGGTTTTGTTACCCCGTTGAGTGTGAGATTACCGGTAATATCAAGTTTATCTCCGGCTTTCTTCACCTCTGTTGAAGTGAATGTGGCCTGCGGGAATTTGGTTACGTTAAGAAAATCGGCACTGCGCAAATGCTTATCGCGCTCAGCATGGTTTGTGTCCACGCTGCTGGTATTTATGGTGACGTTGACGTTATCCGCGGCGGGGTTTTTGTCATCAAAACGAAATGTGCCATCGAAATCGTTAAAACTGCCATATAACCAGCTATAACCAAGATGCTGAATCCGGAAATTGACGAAAGCATGTTGGCCTTCTTTATCAATTTTATAATCAGCGGCCACCGCAGAACCGGTGGTAAATAACAGCGAACCTAACGCGATACCCAACAGGTGTTTTTTCATTTTATGCTCCAGAGTCAACTGACGAACGGCCGAGCATTCGCTTCAGCGTATCGTCTTTATCAATAAAGTGGTGTTTGAGCGCAGCAAGCCCATGAAGGACTGAAAAGATAACGATGCTCCAGGCAAGCCACAGATGAACAATGCCCGCGATATCGGCCTGTGAACCGGCATCCGTCAATGTGGCGGGAACATCAAAAATGCCAAAGACGCTGACCGGCTTGCCATCTGCGGTGGAGATAAGATACCCACTAACCAAAATGGCGATGAGCAGGGCATAGAGGGCAATATGTGCCCCTTTTGCGCTAAGACGCGTGAATTTACCGTGGCTTTGCGGAGCCGGCGGCGGTGGAGAAATATGTCGCCACACCACGCGGAAAACGAGCCCCATCATCAGCAGAATGCCAATGCTTTTATGCAACTCAGGTGCCTGATGATACCAGCCATCATAATAGCTGAGCGTCACCATCCAGAGTCCAAGACCGAACATGGCATAAATAGCCAGAGCAAATACCCAGTGTAAGCACATGGATATAATGCCGTAGCGCGAAGACGAATTTCGCAGTTGCATAAATATTACCATTCGTAATAAACAGAACGGTAAAAATGGACTGAGTAAAAAGATATTGCAACTTAAAAAACCGAATGACGATATTTATTTAATTTATTTCAGTGATTTTGAAAATGATGAGGTGGTGTAATTCAGTAAGTTCGTGCAATTAAATTAATATAAAGTTATGTCAGTTATTGTCAGTGTTTGTTTTTAGTAAAATACAATATAAATAAAATCGATGATTGCCAGCAGCGACCACAATAAAATATAAAGCATTAAATGCTCGCGAATATTATTGATAAGGTAGCTAACGATTTTGCGCATAATACCCCGAGAGATGTAGTGATAAAAAACAGGCTCCGCATCTTCGGAGCCTGAGGGCGTATTATCCGTTAAAACGGGAGAGGGAGAAGGGCTTCAGATCAAACTGTGGCGCGATCCCCTGCGCAAATTGTGCAGCGATTTCGCCCAGCACAGAGGCAAATTTAAACCCGTGGCCGCTAAGCCCGGTGATGAGCAGCGTGTTGTCATGGCCAGGCAGGGTGTCGATGATGAAATCTTCATCCGGCGTGTTGTCATAGGTGCAGGCTGCACCGTAGAGCAGGCCGCCAATACCTGGCAGGATATTTCGCAGGAACGTAAAGGCTTCAGAACCGTCGGTCGGGTAAGCGCCAAAAGGTTTACGCTCTTCTGGTGAAGAGATAACTTGCCCGCCGTTGTGTTTACCAATCTTGAGCGCGTCTTTTTCTGACGGGAAGCCGTAGAACTGATCGCCATTGGGCAATTCGCCAGTGAAGGCCGGGAACTTATTCTGGCTGCTGTAACGACCATCCGCCTGAAACCAGGAGAAGACTTTACGCACTGGCTGTACGGGCAGGTCAGGCAGCAGTTTTGTTACCCAGGTGCCAGCGCTGATAAGCAAACGAGAGGCAGAGTAGTCGCCTTCCTGGGTGCTGACGGTGACGCCATCTTCGTGATGGGTAATGGCAGTTACCGGGCAGTTGAATAGTTGAGCGCATCCTGCTTTTTCAGCAAGAGAAATCCAGGTTTTGATAGCCGTCTCGCAATGCAACACGCCGGAATTGGCTTCAAACAGCCCAAAGTAATCATCAGGAACACGGATCTCCGGCCAGCGTTTCATGATGGCTTCGGCGTCAAGACGCTCAACATCAAGATTAAACTCACGCGCGCTGTGTTCGACGGTGGCCAGAAAAGCGGAATGGGCAGGTCCGAGGTTAATAATGCCTGTTCGGTCAAAGACGCGCTCTTCGGTGAGCGTGGCCAGTTCATCCCAAAGCGTCTGGGCACGCAGCACCAGGGGCACATAGCGTTCACCTTCGCCATAGGCATGACGAATCAGACGGGTATCACCGTGATGGCTGCCTTCAGAATGCGGAGGAAGATGGGCGTCTATCATCAGAACGTTAAGACCGGCCCGCGTTGCATAATAACCTGCTGCAGAACCCACGGAGCCGCTGCCTATAATGATTAAGTCGTATTTCATAGGTATCTCATAAACCAACACTTTGTAGCAGAGTAATTAACATCGGAGGGTTATACAAGGGAGAAATAAATAAGGCACCCCGAGGGTGCCTGTTGAGTGAAATGTGGGCATAAGGTTAATGCCGTTTATACTCATTTTCCTGGTAGTCGCCAGATTCTATTTTTGCAATACCTGCTTCCAAAATAGAAATAAACTGACGTGCGACGGCAGTGGTAAGCCACAGCGTCTGCCCAATTTCCGCTTCTTCACGGTTTGGCTGATTCGGGGTCTGGTAGTGCAAACGCAGCATCAAAGCATCGTAGCTATCTACGGTACTGATATCCCAACCAACGAGAGGATGGGTCTGGATGACTTCACTATTCTTTTCCATGATAACCCCCTTAATACGTGCTAGAAGACAACGACTTTGAGGTTCAATGCATGTTTTTCTGAAGCAACTTCAGTATATCAATAAATAAGGGTTATGACGGGAAAAATAAATAGCTGGCAACACATTTTTCTGTGTTTTAGGATTGTTCGAACAATAAAACACCATCTTGTTCACGTTTTTTAAAGAAGACACCCAATTATTTTGAACTATCCCGAATGCCGGATAGCAGATAAAAAAAAGCCGGGGCGACCCGGCAAAAAAACACAATGAGGGAGCAAGATTTAATCGGTGATGAACCAGTCGTCGGCACTTTCCCACGTTTCTTGCAGGATTTCGCTGATGCGATCTTTATCTTCTTTCGCAGCGCCAATAACGGACAGATTGTTCGCGGCAGCATAACGTACCGTTACGGCGCCATCGTTTTCCGGGAAACTGTTGTGAATACGGCGGGATAATTCACCGGCAAGCGCATCAAGCGCGCCAGCAGGCAGAACGGTTGTTTTGGCGATGGTAACTTCAATACGCATAAATGCCCCCTGTGTAATATACTGTTTATTTATACAGGTATATTATGGGTTTGACAACAAGGGGCATTGATATTTTTAGCGTTTAACTGTCCATTGCACGGTTTCACCCGCCAGGAATGGGATCAGCGTGTCGTCAGTCAGTGGAATGGCGTCTTCTACCTGGTACGCGGTGCGCTCCAGTTCGATAAAGGTTTCATTGACCGGCAGGCCATAGAAACGCTGGCCGTTCAGGGAGCAGAAGGCCTCAAAATGCGCCAGCGCGTTCATCTCTTCAAACACGGTTGCGTAGCTGGCAAGTGCCGTTGGCGCGTTAAAGCAGCCCGCACAGCCGCAGCTCGCTTCTTTACGATGACGCGCGTGTGGCGCGGAATCGGTGCCCAGGAATGCGCGGTCGAAGCCACTTGCCACCAGCTCGCGCAGTGCCTGCTGGTGAATATTACGCTTGAGGATCGGCAGGCAGTAGAGATGCGGACGAACACCGCCTACCAGCATGTGGTTACGGTTAAACATCAGATGCTGTGGGGTGATGGTAGCAGCGATAAGCTCGTTGCCGTCGCGAACATATTCGGCGGCATCTTTGGTGGTGATGTGCTCAAACACCACTTTCAGTGCAGGCAGACGCTGACGCAGCGGCTCCATCACCGTCTCAATAAAACGGGCCTCACGGTCGAAGATATCAATATCAGCATGGGTAACTTCGCCGTGGATCAGCAGCGGCATCCCCAGTTTCTGCATTCTTTCCAGCACCGGCATAATGGCGTCGATACTGGTTACACCGTGGCTGGAGTTGGTGGTCGCATTGGCCGGGTAGAGCTTAGCGGCGGTGAACACCCCTTCGTTAAACCCACGCTCCACCTCGTTCGGGTCGAGTGAGTCCGTCAGATAGCAGGTCATCAGCGGGGTGAAATCATGGCCCGCAGGGACGGCATCAAGAATACGCTGGCGATATGCGATAGCAGCATCGACGGTGGTGACTGGCGGAACCAGGTTAGGCATAACAATCGCGCGGCCATAAATTTCGCTGGTATAAGGCACGACGGTTTTCAGCATATCGCCATCACGCAGATGGATATGCCAGTCGTCAGGGCGGCGGATTTTAAGAACCTGGGGTTGTGCAGTCATGGATGAGCTCCGGCTTGTCAGGAATCAGTCATTGGGATGGCCGTTTTTGCCGGACACAAATCATAAGCGGAAACGTTTTCGTTTGCACACATTTCCGTAAAAAAAAGGGCGCCTGAGCGCCCCTGGGGTTAATCGGTGAATGGAATGATGATTTCTCCCGGTTTCACCTCTATCCCTTTTGCATATTTTTTGGCAAGCGATTCGCCTTTGCTCTTATCTTCACTCAGAACATAGGCTGGCTGCTGGTTGAAATAGCTACTCAGCGACTGGTTGAGGTAGGGGATCAGGGTCTGGATCACCGGTTTCATCTTATCGGGTGAAACCACTGCATCCACCACTTCCATCTCTTGCAGATAGATGGCCCCTTTCTCTTTATTGAAGACCGGCAGTGCTTTGAGCTTGAGTTTGATATTCGCTTTCTGGCTACCGAAGAGTGAATTCATGTCCAGGTCTGCATCACCGGTAAGGGTGACTTTGTTCGGCTCTTCACGCCCAATCTGGCTGGTGAGCTTGCTCAGCACGATATGCGCGTCGGCAAGGCCCGGCACGCCAATGTCTTTTGAAAAGTTGTTATGCTTTTCCAGCGCCTGATTAATCTCCTGCTCACTGACGGTATATTGCGTAAGCTGGTTACAACCCACCAGCAGGCCACTAACGACGAATGCTGCGGCAAAGACGATCTTCTTCATGGCGTTCCTCAAAAAAATATCGGCGCTTCTGTCCTGATGCGTCAGTATGTCAGTGAGATCTGGCAGAAACCAGCAGAAAAAACTGATAAAGAAGGGCGGGAGAGCGCTCCCGCCGAACAGAGAGGTTATGCGCCAGGCTCGAGCATCCCGCGCGCACTGCGTTTCTGGCTGAACTGCCACCACAATGCAAGAAGTGTAATAAAGCCCACCACGCCCAGCATCATCCACGGAAGCTCTGGTTGATTCAGCGCTTTGCCCGCATCAAACAGCCAGCCACCGCCGGCATAGCCCAGCGCACCGCCAAAGGCCAGCCCAAGACGGCTGAACCCCATATAGCTGCCACGGGCGCGGGCGTCTGCCAGAGAGGCACTCAGCGTTTCACGCGCCGGTTCGGCGATAATCGAACCGATGTAGAACGTGCATATCAGCATAAAGAGCTGCTGCAAGGTATTCACTAGCCCAATCGGCATCATGCTCAGGGTCATCAGCAGCAGCCCGGCCATCAGCCGATGCTCAAGACGAAACCGGCGTTCGCTCCAGCGAGCAATCGGATAAAGCAGCGTCAATGAGAGGCTGGCTTCAATGGCATACATCCATTTGACGGCCGCGGGTGAGCCGGCAATATCGTTGACCATGATGGGCAGCATCAGCATGACCTGAACCGCGAGCATGTAATAGCCCGTCAGGGTCAGTACATAAGTGACGAAGCGTTTGTCACGTAGCACGCGGCCCAGACCTTCACGCACTGGGGCTTTTACCGTCGATAATTTCCATGCAGGCAGCAGCCATGCGTTAAAGGCTGCACACAGAATAAAGAGCACTGCGCCGGTGGCACACACCAGACGAAAATCATATTGCAGCAACCAGCTTCCCAGCAGTGCGCCTACCACCGCACCGGCGCTATCCTGCATCATCAGCACAGAGAAGAAGCGGCCTCGCTGGCGCGGGCGGATCAGCTTGACCACCAGTGCCGTTCGTGGGGGATCGAAGAGGGTGCCGCCGATACCGGAAAGGAAGCAGGAGAACCACAGCAGCCAGGGTTCATGCGCAATTCCCATGGTGGCGAAACCTGCCGCGCGTAACAACATCCCGGTGACAATCATTGGTTTGGCACCAAAACGGTCAGCGATAGCCCCACCAAATACGCCCAGCCCCTGCTGGACAAACTGGCGTAAACCCAGCGCGATGCCGACCATTAATGCCGCCCAGCCCATTTGATCGACAAAGCGAATCGAAATAAGCGGAAAAACGACAAAAAAGCCGAGCACGACCAGCATGTTATCGACTAACAGGAAATATTTACCCAGGTTCCTGGCCTGTGATACGCGGGACATTTCCCCTCCAGGGAAAAGAAGATGGTGAGCACGCTAATATTCTGCGGGGTCGTCAGGCTTTTTCCCACCCCGCCAGCGACAATATTTTTTTATCAAAAGGGTGCTTTGATAGAGACTTCTCATCGAAAAATGTGAAAAGAGGTCAAAATGGTATGTCACTGTTTTCACAGACGGCAAAGGCGCAGGTATAGTAAAGCTAATGGGTAGAGCAGAAGCGACGGGAAGGAGTGGTATCGATGTTTGGCTATCGCAGTAATGTGCCAAAAGTGCGCCTGACAACGGACAGGCTTGTCGTCCGTCTGGTGCATGAGCGTGATGCCTGGCGTCTGGCGGATTATTACGCCGAGAATCGCCAGTTTTTAAAACCCTGGGAACCCGTTCGGGATGAGAGCCATTGTTACCCGTCAGGCTGGCAGGCGCGGCTCAGTATGATTACGGAGTTTCACAAGCAAGGTAGTGCGTTCTATTTTGCGCTGCTGGACCCGGAAGAAAAAGAGATCGTTGGTATCGCTAACTTTTCCAATGTAGTGCGTGGGTCATTTCACGCCTGTTATCTTGGGTATTCCATCGGACAGAAGTGGCAAGGTCAGGGGTTGATGTTTGAAGCGCTGACCACGGCAATTCGCTACATGCAACGCACTCAACACATTCATCGCATCATGGCGAACTATATGCCGCATAACCAACGCAGCGGAAATTTGCTGGCGCGTTTAGGGTTTGAGAAAGAAGGTTACGCCAAAGATTATCTGCTTATCGATGGTGAATGGCGTGACCATGTGCTGACGGCGTTAACCACCCCAGACTGGACAGCAGGTCGTTAAGGAGAAAAGATGAAATATCAGTTAACCGCCACCGAAGCGCGGGTCATTGGCTGCCTGCTTGAAAAGCAGGTGACCACCCCAGAGCAATATCCGTTATCTGTGAATGCGGTGACCATGGCCTGTAATCAAAAGACCAACCGCGAGCCGGTGATGAATCTCGGTGAACACGACGTGCAGGATGTACTGGACGCGCTGGTCAAACGGCATTATCTGCGCACGGTGAGCGGGTTTGGCAACCGGGTGACCAAGTACGAACAACGTTTTTGTAATTCCGAGTTTGGCGATCTCAAATTAAGTAGCGCAGAAGTGGCGGTCATCACCACGCTGCTGTTGCGTGGCGCGCAAACCCCTGGCGAACTGCGTTCACGTGCCTCCCGAATGCATGAATTCAGCGATATGCAGGAAGTCGAGCAAACGCTGGAAGGGCTGGCGACACGCGAAGATGGCCCTTACGTGCAACGCCTTGCGCGGGAGCCGGGCAAGCGCGAAAGCCGCTTTATGCACCTGTTCAGCGGTGATGTGGAACCGCTGGACAGTTATACCGAAACCGATGCACCAGAGGGCAATGACAGCCTGACGGCGCGAGTGGAAGCGCTTGAAGAAGAAGTCGCCGGGCTTAAACAGCGTCTGGATGCCTTGCTTGCTCATTTGGGAGATTAACGGTGACAAAATTACGCGTGGGAGTCGTCGGGCTTGGCGGTATTGCTCAAAAAGCCTGGTTGCCGGTATTAGGCGCAGCGACGGACTGGACGCTGCAAGGGGCGTGGTCGCCTACTCGCGAAAAAGCGCAGCGCATCTGTGATACCTGGCGCATCCCGTATGCCAACTCGCTGCTGGATTTAGCCCGCGACTGTGATGCGGTGTTTGTGCATACCTCAACCTCAACGCATTATCAGGTGGTCAGCGAATTGCTGAACGCCGGTGTGCATGTCTGCGTGGATAAGCCGCTGGCGGAAAACGTTCAGGATGCCGAGCGCCTTATTGACCTTGCGGCCAGCAAAAACCTGCAACTGATGGTGGGTTTCAACCGTCGCTTTGCGCCACTCTATCAGCAACTCAAAGCCCAGTCCGGGAACCTTGCCTCGCTGCGCATGGACAAGCACCGTACTGACAGCATTGGGCCGAACGATCTGCGCTTTACGTTGCTCGATGATTATCTGCATGTTGTGGACACCGCACTGTGGCTCACCAACGGCAACGCGCAGCTGAAAAGCGGAACGCTGTTAACCAGCGAGCAGGGCGAAATGGTGTATGCCGAACATCACTTTTCGGTGGATCATCTCCAGGTAACAACCAGTATGCACCGCCGGGCAGGAAGCCAGCGGGAATCGGTGCAGGCCGTTACCGATGGCGCATTGTATGACATTACCGATATGCGCGAGTGGCGGGAAGAGAAGGGCAACGGCGTGGTGATGCAGCCCGTTCCAGGGTGGCAGAGCACGCTCGAGCAACGTGGCTTTGTCGGGTGTGCGCGTCACTTTATCACCTGCGTGCAAAATCAGACGGTTCCGGAAACCTCTGGCGAGCAGGCAATCCTGGCGCAGCGTATTGTGGAAAGGCTCTGGCGAGATGCCATGAGTGAATAACTCGCTGTAACATCTGCGGATAGTAATTCGTTGAAATCGGGTTAGACTAAGCGCCGCTCGTTGGCTTTGCCGGGTGGCGCTTTCGTTTACCCGGCCTACAAATCCGTATGGTTCTGGAAATTCACGTTAATGAACTTATTAAAATCGCTGGCGGCAGTCAGCTCGATGACCATGTTTTCCCGCGTGCTTGGCTTTGCGCGCGATGCCATTGTGGCAAGGGTTTTTGGCGCTGGGATGGCCACTGACGCCTTTTTCGTCGCGTTCAAGCTGCCGAATTTGCTGCGCCGTATTTTTGCCGAAGGGGCATTTTCACAGGCGTTTGTTCCCATCCTTGCGGAATATAAAAGCAAGCAGGGCGAAGATGCCACCCGCGTTTTTGTCTCCTATGTTTCTGGCCTGTTGACGCTTGCACTGGCGGTAGTGACCGTTATCGGGATGCTGGCGGCCCCCTGGGTAATTATGGTGACGGCGCCAGGCTTTACTGATACGGCCGATAAATTTGCCCTCACCAGCCAGCTTCTGCGCATTACCTTTCCTTATATTCTGCTTATCTCGCTGGCCTCACTGGTTGGTGCCATTCTGAACACCTGGAACCGCTTCTCCGTTCCGGCGTTTGCGCCCACGTTCCTTAATGTCAGCATGATTGGCTTTGCGCTGTTCGCGGCCCCGCATTTTAATCCACCGGTTCTGGCGCTGGCCTGGGCCGTTACCGTGGGCGGTGTATTACAGCTGGCCTATCAGTTGCCGCATCTGAAAAAAATTGGGATGCTGGTGCTGCCGCGCGTTAACTTCCGCGATGCCGGGGCGATGCGGGTGATTAAGCAGATGGGCCCGGCGATCCTGGGCGTATCCGTTAGCCAGATCTCGCTTATCATCAACACCATCTTTGCCTCTTTCCTGGTGTCCGGCTCCGTTTCCTGGATGTATTACGCTGACCGTCTGATGGAGTTCCCGTCAGGCGTGCTGGGCGTTGCGCTGGGGACTATCCTGCTACCATCGCTGTCGAAAAGCTTCGCCAGCGGCAATCATGATGAATACTGCCGTTTGATGGACTGGGGCTTGCGTCTTTGCTTCCTGCTGGCGTTGCCTGCTTCGGTGGCGATAGGGATCCTCGCTAAACCGTTGACCGTTTCTCTTTTTCAGTACGGAAAATTCACCGCTTTTGATGCCGCCATGACTCAACGCGCGCTGGTGGCCTATTCAGTGGGGCTGATGGGGCTGATTGTCGTTAAAGTGCTCGCTCCCGGTTTCTATTCCCGTCAGAACATTAAAACCCCGGTGAAGATTGCCATCGTGACCCTGATCATGACGCAGTTGATGAACCTTGCGTTTATTGGCCCGCTGAAACATGCCGGCCTGTCACTGTCGATTGGCCTTGCGGCTTGCCTGAACGCCGGGCTGTTGTACTGGCAGCTGCGTAAACAGGATATCTTCACCCCCCAGCCGGGATGGGCGAGTTTCCTGGTGCGTTTACTGATTGCGGTGCTGGTGATGTCAGCGGCGTTACTCGGCATGATGTACGTGATGCCAGACTGGGCCCAGGGTACGATGCCTTATCGCCTGCTGCGTCTGATGGCTGTAGTGGTGGTCGGTATTGTGGCTTACTTCGCAACGCTTGCAGTACTTGGGTTTAAAGTGAAAGAGTTTGCCCGCCGTACGGCATAAACGCCAAAAGGGGAGTTCACCCGATGGTGCTCCCCGTTCCCTGATTCGCCGTTAAAACGTCAAATCGAAATCTTTTTCCCGCCCGTAATTCTCGCACTGGATGTTTGACCATCTGCGCCGTAAAGCCCCGTTTCTTTATGGGGTTTTAACACTTCAAGCGCCTGCTGATTACGAACGATCTGTCCTTCTAACAGCCAGCCGTTATGCTGATTGAGGTCGCGAAGGTGCTGGGTCTTTTCTGTAATAGTCTGCCAGCGTTCGACAATCTCATCGTTTGCACTGCGTCGCGGATCTTGTTCCGCGCGTCGCTGTTGCTCCAGGTAATCCAGCGTCGCCAGGAGCGAACTTTTGTCTTCGGTAATACGTTGCAACGCGCTGCCGTTGATCTGACCGGAAGACAGGTGTTGTTGTTCTGCATCCATTACCGTTTTCAGGTCGTTCAGGACAACCGTCATTTGATCCAGTATTTCTGGCAGTCGACTCATACGGTTAGTTACTCTGTAAGAAACTCTGCGCTTCCTGAATCAGTGCATCAGCGATTTTGCTGGTGTCCATTTTCAGCTCGCCGTTACGAATAGCGGTTTTCAGTGATTCAACACGGTCCATGTTGATATCGCTGCTGCCTGGCTGCATCAGTTTCGCCTGCGCATCGCTCAGGGTGACGCTGGTGCTGTTTGCAGTCGACGGTTTTTCCAGACGCGTTTTCTGCGGCGTAGCGTCATTCGTTTCGCGAGGTTGTACACTGCTAACCGGTTTTAGGGCTGATGTACGATCAATGCTCATTATGTTGTCCTCATCGAGGGTTCGCGGCGTTTGCGCCTGACATCATCATTAGTTGATTATTTATCGGCAGTCGCAGCGAAATCTTTAAAAAGATTATAGGTTAATCAGAATATTCCCATCAGTATCGACAGTTCCGCTAACCACCTGGCCTGAGGACATCCTCACACGGGCATTTTGTGCAACGGCGGCGTTATTTAACGCCTGGCCTTCACTGTTGACGCTAAACCCATCTCCGTTGGCTACGACCATCACCCGCTGGCCTGCTTTTACTCGCCATGCCTGGCGCAGCATAGACAGCTGAATGGCCTGGCCTGGGGCGACATCGCGAAGGCTTACCGCGTCCTGCGCCTGATTAATGTCGAGCATGGTGCGAGGCGGCAACTGGTCCAGGCGGCCACGCTTTAGCGTCACGCTGCCTGTCTGTAACACGCTTCCCCGGGCGATAGGCTGGGCGGCGACAACATAATTGCCCGTCGCCTGAACTGCAACCTGTAAATAACGTTTTTCATTGGCGCAGCGCGCCAGCACGTTCACATTGCCCCACAGTTTTGCACTGCCGGTCACGCTGAAAGAGGGCTGGTCGCAGGAAGGATACATATTGGGCGGTGTGCGCACGATAACCGTGACGTCATCGCTAAAGCCCGCCAGCTGCTGGGCAAAGAAGCTCGTCAACTGGTCGCTAAGGCCATTGGCCTGACTATTGTCGGCCTGAACATTATCTGCCTGAACAAAGGGGCTTAAAAACAATAAGGTTGCCGCAAGGCCATGTTTCAACGTCCGCATCGCACGTTCCACCGTTTTCAGAATTGAGAGGATTCTACCTTCAGTGGTTTTGCATCAACGCAATAAATAGCGACGCATTTTGCGCTTATTCCGTCGATAAGGCAGACGGGTTGAGATTTAAGCTGTGAACTGAAATTTTGCCATCAGCGGAGGAGACATGCTCGATAAACTCGACGCTGCCTTACGTTTTCAGCAGGAAGCGCTCAATTTACGCGCCCAGCGGCAGGAAATTTTAGCCGCCAATATCGCTAACGCGGATACCCCCGGGTTTCAGGCGCGCGATATTGATTTTTCCAGTGAGCTTAAAAAAGTGATGGAGCGGGGACGTACCGAAGGGACAGGGGTTGCGCTTGCACTGACATCCTCACGCCATATTCCCGCTCAGGCGATGACTGCGCCAACCACTGACTTACTTTATCGCGTCCCCGATCAGCCTTCACTCGACGGTAACACCGTAGACATGGACCGGGAACGTACACAGTTTGCCGATAACAGCCTTCAGTACCAGACAGGCCTGAGCGTACTCGGTGGACAAATCAAAAGCATGATGAGCGTCCTCCAGGGGGGCAACTAATTCATGGCCTTGCTGAATATTTTCGATATCGCCGGTTCGGCGCTGACAGCGCAGTCCAAACGCCTGAACGTGGCAGCCAGTAACCTGGCAAACGCCGACAGCGTGACCGGCCCGGACGGGCAGCCTTATCGCGCAAAACAGGTTGTCTTTCAGGTCGATGCTGCGCCAGGTGCGGCGACGGGCGGCGTGAAAGTCTCTGACGTGGTAGAGAGCCAGGCACCGGACAAACTGGTCTACGAGCCGGGTAATCCGCTCGCCGACGCCAGTGGTTACGTGAAAATGCCAAACGTGGATGTGGTCGGTGAAATGGTCAACTCCATGTCGGCTTCGCGTAGCTATCAGGCCAACGTCGAAGTGCTTAATACCGTGAAGAGCATGATGCTCAAAACACTCACTCTCGGCCAGTAAAGGAGACACGCATGTCCATCGCCGTCAATGTGAATGACACCACTAACTCGGGCGTAACCAGTACCAGCTCTACCAGCTCCAGCTCCCTGACGGGAAGCAGTGCTTCCGATCTGCAAAGCAGCTTCCTGACGCTGCTGGTGGCGCAGCTGAAGAACCAGGATCCAACCAACCCGATGCAGAACAACGAACTGACCACGCAGCTTGCGCAGATCAGTACCGTTAGCGGCATTGAAAAGCTCAACACCACCCTTGGTTCAGTATCCGGCCAAATCGACAGCAGCCAGTCGCTTCAGGCGGCGAACCTGATTGGCCACGGCGTTATGATCCCTGGCACCACGGTGCTTGCCGGAAGCACCACTACCGATGGCTCGACAACCACCTCTACTACACCGTTTGGCGTGGAGCTGCAACAGGCTGCTGACAAAGTTACCGCCACGATTAAAGACTCCACCGGAGCCGTGATTCGTACCATTGATATTGGTGCACTGTCGGCCGGTGTTCACACCTTTACCTGGGATGGCAGCGCGACCGATGGCTCCACTGCGCCGAACGGTTCTTACACCGTTTCTATCGCGGCCAGTAGCGGGACCACTCAGCTGGTTGCACAACCACTTCAGTTTGGCCTGGTGCAGGGCGTGATTAAAGGCAGCGACGGCAACAAACTGGATTTGGGTACCACAGGTACCACCACACTCGACGAAGTTCGGCAGATTATCTAAGCCTTAACACTTATCAGGAGTAAGTCATGGCCTTTTCTCAAGCGGTCAGCGGCCTGAATGCTGCGGCCACCAACCTGGATGTCATTGGCAACAACATCGCCAACTCCGCGACCTACGGTTTTAAATCCGGCTCTGCCTCTTTTGCAGACATGTTTGCCGGTTCCAAAGTAGGCCTGGGCGTTAAAGTTGCAGGCATCACTCAGGACTTCACCGACGGCACCACCACCAACACCGGTCGTGGCCTGGATGTGGCAATTAGCCAGAACGGTTTCTTCCGTATGGTTGATGCGAACGGTTCCGTGTTCTACAGCCGTAACGGCCAGTTCAAACTGGATGAAAACCGTAACCTGGTGAACATGCAGGGTCTGCAACTGACCGGTTACCCTGTTGCGGGTACACCGCCATCGGTACAGACCGGTGCGAACCCGCAGCCTATTTCGATTCCGAATACCCTGATGGCCGCGAAATCGACCACCACGGCAACGCAGCAGATCAACCTGAACTCCACGGACGATGTCCCGACAGTGGCATTTGATCCGACCAACGCGGACAGCTACAACAAGAAGGGTTCGGTCACGGTTTATGACAGCCAGGGTAACGAACATAATATGAGCGTTTACTATGTCAAAACCGCGGACAACACCTGGGATTTGTATACCCAGGATGCAAGCGTTGCTAACGCTACTGCGAACAAAGCGGCGCAGATGAGTTTTGACAACAACGGTAACCTGGCAGGCGTGTATAACTACACTGCGCTTGGCACCACGCCGCAAACCTGGTCACTGGCGACTACCGCCAACACCACCCCGTCTATCAATATCGTTACCGATTCAGTCAGTGGCGCAACCCCTGCATCGTTCAACCTGAGCTTCCTGAACTCCATGCAGCAGAACACCGGTTCCAACAACGTTGTGGCGACCACTCAGAACGGCTACAAGCCTGGCGACCTGGTGAGCTACCAGATCAACGATGACGGTACCGTTGTGGGTAACTACTCCAACGAACAGACTCAGGTTCTGGGCCAGATCGTGATGGCAAACTTCGCTAACAACGAAGGTTTGCAGTCTGAAGGCGATAACGTCTGGTCTGCAACCCAGTCATCCGGCGTTGCGCTGCTGGGTACAGCAGGAACCGGTAACTTCGGTACGCTGACTAACGGTGCCCTGGAAGCCTCTAACGTTGACCTGAGTAAAGAGCTGGTGAACATGATTGTTGCTCAACGTAACTATCAGTCGAACGCACAGACCATCAAAACTCAGGATCAGATCCTCAACACGCTGGTTAACCTGCGTTAAGCGGCTAACAGGAAAGCGCAATGGATCACGCAATATATACAGCGATGGGCGCCGCAAGCCAGACGCTCAATCAGCAGGCCGTCACCGCCAGCAACCTCGCGAACGCCTCTACGCCGGGTTTTCGTGCGCAGCTTAATGCGCTGCGCGCCGTGCCGGTAGAAGGGCTGTCGTTACCCACGCGTACGCTGGTAACGGCTTCTACACCAGGTGCGGATATGACGCCGGGTCAGATGGATTACACCTCGCGTCCACTGGACGTTGCGCTTCAGCAGGACGGCTGGCTGGCCGTGCAAACTGCCGATGGCAGCGAGGGATATACCCGCAACGGTAATATCCAGGTGAGCGCCACCGGGCAACTGACGATCCAGGGACACCCGGTTATGGGTGAAGCTGGCCCGCTTACCGTACCGGAAGGCTCAGAGCTGACCATCGCTGCTGACGGGACCATCTCGGCATTAAACCCAGGTGACCCGGCAAACACCGTTGCGCCTGTCGGTCGTCTGAAGCTGGTTAAAGCGGAAGGTAAAGAAGTGCAGCGTGGTGATGACGGGATGTTCCGTCTGACCCAGGCGGCGCAAGCCACGCGCGGTGCCACATTACAGGCTGATCCGAGTATTCGTGTGATGTCTGGTGTGCTGGAAGGCAGTAACGTCAAACCGGTTGAAGCCATGACCGATATGATCGCCAGCGCCCGTCGTTTTGAAATGCAGATGAAAATTATCAGCAGCGTTGATGAAAACGCGAGCAAAGCTAACCAACTTCTGGCTATGAGTTAACAGGACTTCTTATGATCAGTTCTTTATGGATCGCGAAAACGGGCCTGGACGCACAACAAACCAATATGGACGTTATTGCCAACAACCTGGCAAACGTCAGTACCAATGGTTTCAAGCGTCAGCGCGCCGTTTTCGAAGATTTGCTTTACCAAACTATTCGTCAGCCAGGTGCTCAGTCTTCTGAACAAACCACGCTGCCGTCCGGTTTGCAGATAGGTACAGGTGTTCGTCCGGTGGCGACCGAGCGTCTGCACAGCCAGGGCAACCTGTCTCAGACCAACAACAGTAAAGACGTGGCAATCAAAGGTCAGGGTTTCTTCCAGGTGCAGCTGCCTGACGGAACCTCTGCCTACACTCGCGATGGCTCTTTCCAGGTTGATCAGAACGGCCAGCTGGTAACAGCGGGTGGTTTCCAGGTTCAGCCTGCGATCACTATCCCGGCGAACGCCCTGAGCATCACCATCGGACGTGATGGTGTGGTCAGCGTAACGCAGCAGGGGCAGACCAACCCGGTGCAGGTAGGGCAGCTCAACCTGACCACCTTCATGAACGATACTGGTCTGGAAAGCATTGGTGAGAACCTCTACACCGAAACGCAATCCTCCGGTACGCCAAATGAAAGCACGCCTGGCCTGAACGGCGCAGGTTTGTTGTATCAGGGTTATGTCGAAACCTCGAACGTTAACGTTGCGGAAGAACTGGTGAATATGATCCAGGTTCAGCGCGCGTATGAAATTAACAGTAAAGCAGTGTCGACGACCGACCAGATGCTGCAAAAACTGACGCAACTCTAAGGTGTAGCCCGGTGTGGTAACTGCCACACCGGCTCCCTGTTTTCGAAGATGAAGGCAATGCAAAAAAACGCGGCGTTTCGTTATCCAATACTGACTGTGCTGGCTGTTACCCTCAGTGGGTGTGCCTGGGTCCCGTCTAAACCACTGGTTGAGGGTGCGACGACCGCCCAACCCGTTCCTGGCCCTTCGCCAGTCGTGAACGGTTCAATTTTCCAGACCGCGCAGCCGATTAACTATGGCTATCAGCCGCTGTTTGAAGACCGTCGCCCACGTAACGTCGGCGATACCCTGACCATTGTG
Organism: Enterobacter sp. Li2LvB3; assembly: GCF_056156645.1. Lineage (NCBI taxonomy): Bacteria > Pseudomonadati > Pseudomonadota > Gammaproteobacteria > Enterobacterales > Enterobacteriaceae > Enterobacter > Enterobacter sp. Li2LvB3. The sequence goes on from NZ_JBSICG010000014.1 coordinate 36,482, forward strand.
TTGCAGGAAAACGTCAGTGCGAGCAAGAGTTCGTCGGCGAACGCCAGCCGCGATGGCAAAACTAATTTTGGCTTCGACACCGTACCACGCTATCTGCAGGGCCTGTTTGGCAATGCGCGTGCCGATGTTGATGCATCTGGCGGTAACACCTTTAATGGTAAAGGTGGCGCAAATGCCAGCAACACCTTCAGCGGTACGCTGACGGTGACGGTTGACCAGGTTCTGGTTAACGGCAACTTACACGTTGTGGGTGAAAAACAGATTGCCATCAACCAGGGCACTGAGTTCATTCGTTTCTCCGGTGTGGTTAACCCTCGCACCATCAGCGGCACCAATACCGTACCGTCCACCCAGGTGGCGGATGCGCGCATCGAGTACGTCGGCAACGGCTACATCAACGAAGCGCAAAATATGGGCTGGCTGCAGCGCTTCTTCCTTAACTTATCGCCGATGTAAGCGAGGTAACTCATGTTTAAATTCCTCTTCGCAGCGGCGCTGGCGCTGGTGGCTACCTTTGCTCAGGCAGACCGTATTCGTGACCTGACCAGCGTACAGGGCGTACGTGAAAACTCATTGATTGGTTATGGCCTGGTCGTGGGGCTGGACGGTACGGGTGACCAGACCACCCAGACACCGTTCACCACCCAGAGCTTAAACAACATGCTCTCCCAGCTTGGTATTACCGTACCGGCGGGCACGAACATGCAGCTGAAAAACGTGGCCGCGGTAATGGTCACCGCCTCTTTCCCGGCGTTTGCGCGCCAGGGGCAAACCATTGATGTGGTCGTTTCCTCTATGGGTAACGCCAAAAGCCTGCGCGGCGGTACGCTGCTGATGACGCCATTAAAAGGTGTTGATAGCCAGGTGTATGCGCTGGCGCAGGGGAACATCCTGGTCGGTGGGGCGGGTGCATCCGCGGGCGGCAGCAGCGTGCAGGTGAACCAGCTCAACGGCGGGCGTATTACCGGCGGGGCGATTATCGAACGTGAACTGCCAACCCAGTTCGGTTCCGGTAACACCATTAACCTGCAACTGAATAATGAAGACTTCACGATGGCGCAGCAAATTGCTGACACCATCAACCGCAGCCGTGGCTATGGCAGCGCAACCGCGCTGGACGCACGTACCGTGCAGATCCGTACCTCTACAGGCAGCAGCAACCAGGTGCGGATGCTGGCGGATATCCAGAATATGGAAGTGAACGTTCCGCTTCAGGATGCCAAAGTCATTATTAACTCGCGTACAGGCTCTGTGGTGATGAACCGTGAAGTGATGCTGGACAGCTGTGCCGTGGCGCAGGGTAACCTCTCGGTGACGGTGAACCGTTCCGCGAACGTCAGCCAGCCGAATACGCCATTTGGTGGCGGCCAGACGGTTGTGACGCCGCAAACGCAGATTGATATGCGCCAGAGCGGCGGTTCGCTGCAAAGCGTGCGCTCCAGTGCCAACCTGAATAGCGTGGTACGTGCGCTGAACGCATTGGGCGCAACGCCGATAGATCTGATGTCCATTCTGCAATCGATGCAAACTGCAGGTTGCCTGCGTGCCAAAGTGGAAATCATCTAATGCTGACCGATAGCAAACTGCTGACCAGTGCCGCCTGGGATGCCCAGTCGCTCAACGAACTGAAAACCAAAGCGGGTAAAGATCCATCGGCGAATATTCGCCCGGTCGCCCGCCAGGTGGAAGGGATGTTTGTACAGATGATGCTGAAAAGTATGCGTGAAACCCTGCCGAAAGACGGGATTTTCAGCAGCGACTCAACGCGACTCTATACCAGCATGTATGACCAGCAGATTGCGCAGCAGATGACGGCCGGGAAGGGCTTAGGTCTGGCTGACATGATTGTGAAACAGACCGAAGCCGCGCAGGGTGTGCAGGCACAGGAAGAGCAGCCGCAGCAGGTGCCGATGAAGTTTGACCTGGAAACGGTGACCAGTTATCAGAACCAGGCGCTGACGCAGATGGTGCGTAAAGCGATGCCGAAGGCGACGGATAACAGTGACGAGCCGCTTTCCGGTGACAGCAAGGACTTCCTGGCTCAGCTTTCCCTGCCTGCGCGGCTTGCCAGTGAGCAGAGCGGCGTACCGCATCACCTGATTCTGGCGCAGGCTGCGCTGGAGTCGGGCTGGGGGCAACGTCAGATCCGTAAAGAAAACGGTGAGCCAAGCTTTAACATCTTTGGCGTTAAGGCCAACGCCAACTGGAAAGGGCCAACCACCGAGATAACCACCACGGAATACGAAAACGGCGCTGCCGTGAAAGTGAAAGCGAAATTCCGTGTGTATAGCTCTTATCTGGAAGCCTTGTCGGATTACGTGAACGTTCTGAGCCGCAACCCGCGCTATACCGCCGTGACCCAGGCGGCAACGCCGGAGCAGGGCGCGCAAGCGTTGCAGAATGCGGGCTACGCCACCGATCCAAACTATGCGCGTAAGCTCACCAGTATGATCCAGCAGCTGAAATCAATGGGCGAGAAAGTCAGCAAAGCCTATAGCACAGATCTCGAAAATCTGTTCTGAAAGTTCTCAAGTCCCGGTGGAGGCTGCCGATAACCTTCATCAGGACTCGTGTCTGAAAGTATAAAAGGAACCCCCATGTCCAGTTTGATTAACAGCGCCATGAGTGGCCTCAGTGCTGCACAGGCGGCACTCAATACCGTCAGTAATAATATTTCAAGCTACAACGTGGCCGGTTACACTCGCCAGAACACCATTCTGGGAGCCTCTAACAGCACGCTGACAGGCGGTGGCTGGGTTGGCAACGGGGTTTATGTCTCCGGCGTTCAGCGTGAGTATGATGCATTCATCACTAACCAGCTGCGTGCGGCAGATACCCAGAACAGCGGGCTGACAACGCGTTATCAGCAGATGTCGAAAATTGATGACGTGCTCTCTGATACCACAAACTCGCTGTCCACGACGTTGCAGGACTTCTTTACCAGCCTGCAAACGCTGGTCAGTAACGCAGAAGATCCGGCTGCGCGTCAGACGGTACTCGGCAAAGCCGATGGCCTGGTTAACCAGTTCAAAGTTAACGATCAGTATCTGCGCGATCAGGATAAGCAGGTTAATACCTCTATCACCAGCAGCGTCGACCAGATCAACGCCTACGCGAAGCAAATCGCGAACCTCAACGATCAGATTTCACGTCTGACTGGTGTGGGTGCTGGTTCATCCCCGAACGAACTGCTCGATCAGCGTGACCAGCTGGTCAATAACCTGAACCAGATTGTGGGTGTTGAAGTGGCCGTGCAGGACAGCGGTACTTACAACATCTCCTTCGCGAACGGTTATACCCTGGTTCAGGGAAGCACCGCGAATCAGCTGGCGGCAGTTCAGTCCAGCGCTGATCCTTCGCGTATCACTGTTGCGTATGTAGATGCGGCTTCTGGCAACGTTGAGATCCCGGAAAAACAGATAACCTCCGGTTCTCTGGGCGGGTTGTTAACCTTCCGTTCTCAGGATCTGGATAAAGCACGTAACTCCCTGAACCAGATGGCGCTGGCGTTTGCCGATGCCATGAATACCCAGCATGAAGCCGGGTTTGATGCGAATGGCGATGCGGGCGGCAAACTGTTTGATTATGGATCTCCGTCAGTACTGAGCAACAGCAGAAATACCGGCAGTGCAGCTGTGACGGCGAGCGTAACCGACAGCTCTGCGGTGCAGGCGACTAACTACAAAGTCGAATACAACGGCACGAACTGGACCGTAACGCGTCTGGCGGATAAAACCAGTTTTACCGCAACGGCTGATGCCAGCGGCAACCTGTCGTTTGACGGCCTGAACGTCAACATCAGCGGTTCTGCTAACACCAAAGACAGTTTCGTGGTGAAGCCGGTGAACGATGTCATCATCAATATGGATCTGGCGATTAGCGACGAATCCAAACTGGCAATGGCATCTGCCAGCGGCAGTGGCGATAGCGATAACACCAACGGTCAAAAACTGCTGGATCTGCAAAGCGCCAAAGTGGTTGGTGGCAATAAGACCTTCAACGATGCCTACGCTGCACTGGTCAGTACGGTGGGTAGCACCACCGCATCGCTGAAAACCAGTAGCGAAACGCAGACTAACGTCGTGACGCAGCTGACCAAGCAGCAGCAGTCTATCTCCGGGGTTAACCTGGACGAAGAATACGGCAACCTGCAACGCTATCAGCAGTATTACCTGGCGAATGCGCAGGTACTTCAGACTGCCAGCACGCTCTTTGATGCGTTAATCAATATTCGCTAAGGACCGGAGTGAAAAATGCGTATTAGCACTCAAATGATGTATGAGCAGAGTATGCGTGGGGTGACAAACTCCCAGAGTCTCTGGCTCGGTTATGGCGAACAGATGTCTACCGGTAAGCGTGTAAACCGCCCATCCGATGACCCGATTGCCGCGTCTCAGGCTGTTGTCCTGTCTCAGGCGCAAACCCAGAACAGTCAGTATGCACTGGCGCGTACCTTCGCAACGACCAAAGTCTCTCTTGAAGAGAACGTGTTGACGCAGGTGACATCGGCTATCCAGAGCGCGCAGGAAAAGATCGTGTATGCGGGTGACGGCACGCTGAGTGATACCGACCGCGCTTCACTGGCGACTGACCTCCAGGGTATCCGCGATCAGCTGATGAACCTGGCGAACAGCACCGACGGTAATGGCCGCTATATCTTTGCCGGTTACAAAACCGAAGCGGCAGCCTTTGATTCAACGACCGGTACTTACGCTGGCGGCACGACGCCAATCAGTCAGCAGGTTGATTCAGCACGTTCAATGCAAATCAGCCATACCGGCTCTGAAGTTTTCGATAAGTTCACCAGCAGCGCGAAACCAGAGCCAGATGGCAGTGCCCCGGAAACGAACCTGTTCAAGATCCTGGACACAGCGATTGCCGCACTGAATACCCCTATTGCCGACGACCAGACCGCCGCTGACGCTCTGACCGCTGCAGTTGATAAAACCAACCGTGGCCTGAGCAACTCCCTGGATAACGTCCTGACGGTGCGCGCTGATTTGGGTACGAAGCTGAATGAGCTGGATAAACTGGATGCGCTGGGTGATGACCGTGCGTTGGGGCAAACTCAGCAGATGAGCAACCTGGTTGACGTTGACTGGAACTCGGTGATTTCGTCTTACACCATGCAGCAGGCGGCATTGCAGGCGTCTTATAAAGCCTTCAGCGATATGCAGGGCATGTCTCTGTTCCAGATGAACAAGTAACATCTTGACCTCTTAGAACATGTCTCGAAACTGGACATGTTTTGACTGCCCAATCCGTATCTGGATTGGGCATTTTTTTTATAACGCTTCAGCCTGAGCAGACATCACACGGGCGCTTTCAATCAAGCGGATCACCAGTGCAATGGCGCCACACAGGGTTGCCAGCGCTACCACGCCAGACCAGCCTGCCAGAGAATAGATGTTCGTGCCCGCTACTGAACCCAGCGCCATCCCGATAAAGACCACCGTAAACAGCAGGGCGTTAAGACGACCGCGTGCCTGAGGCTCCAGGCTGTAAACCAGGTTCTGGTGTGCCACCAGGCTCGATTGCAGACCCAGGTCGAAACCGACGGCGGACAGTGCAATCAGGAACAATTGCCCGTGTGTGCCAAGAGCAGGCATCAGGAACATCAGGGCAAAAGAGACGGTCACCAGTACCGCACCAAGCTGGGTGACTTTACCCGCGCCCAGTTTGTCCGCCAGCCCTCCCGCCAGCGGTGCGGCCAGTGCACCCGCCGCACCGGCAATACCAAATCCACCAGCAACGGCGCTGCCCAGGTGATAGCGCTCAAACAGCATTACGGCAAGCGTTGACCAGAACGCACTGAACGCCACGGAAAGGAAACCCTGAGCCAGAGCCGCACGGCGCAGGGCCGGATAACGACGCCACAGGTGCTCCATGGAGCGCATCAGTGCCGGATAGCTGAGTGTTGAGTGGGTCGCAAAACGCGGCAGTACCGCCCACATCACCGCGCCGATAATGGCAATACTGACGGCGGCCAGCTGATACATGACGCGCCAGCCAAAGGCTTCACCCACCACGCCGCTGACGGTACGCGACAGCAAAATACCCAGTAACAAACCGGTCATGACCGTGCCCACGGTTTTCCCTTGTTTACCTTCCGGCGCGAGAATGGCTGCCGCAGGGACGATATCCTGTGCCATGGTTGCGGCCATCCCGATTAACAGGCTTGCCAGCAGCAGGGAATGCAATTGCCCGGTCAGGCTACAGCCCAGTAAGAAGAGGGCCAGTGCGGCACTCTTTATCAGGATTAGCGTTCTGCGGTCATGGCGATCGCCAAGCGGCAGCAGGAAAAGAATACCAAGCGCATAGCCTGCCTGGGTCAGCGTGGGTACCAGACCCATGCCTTCGATGCTTAAATGCAGGTCTGAACCCATCAGGGGCAGCAGAGGCTGGGCATAGTAAATCGATGCCACGCTGAATCCGGCACCCATCGCCAGCATAAAAATAACCCAGCGGCTTACGGCATGGGTGGCAGTTGTTGTGTTCATAAGACGTTCCTCAGTCATAGTGTGAGGACATTTTTTCGCAGTCAGCCTTGTGGTGGTAGACGGCCTGGTGGTAAAACGCTTATACGTTAAACGTATTACCAGTAAAATAATGAAACGAACTGAGCGTATAGACAGGGTTGAGTTGATGCGGACGTTTGTTCGCATCGTGGAGTCGGGCTCGTTGTCTGCGGCAGCAAGGCAGCTTGGCACAACGCAGGCGACAGTCAGCCGACGTCTGCAATCGCTGGAAACCGTTCTGGGTGTCCGGTTGTTGCTCCGTACCACCCATGCAACTAAATTAACGGATGATGGCGAGCGCTGTTATCAACATGCCCGGCGGGTGATTGATAGCTGGCTGGCGCTGGAAGATGAAGTCGGGCAGACCGAAGATGTACCGGTTGGCGTACTGCGGGTACGTGCACCCCATGCTTTCGGGCAGGATCAGCTTCTGAAACCGCTCACGCAATTTTTGCAGCGCTACCCGCAATTGTCCGTTGAGTGGATGCTGAATGATAAGTCGGTCGACTTCCTGAGCGACAACCTCGATTGTGCCATCCGCGTGGGGGCAGAAATCGATCCAGCGACCGTTTCTGTGCTGCTGGCAGAGGTCCCGCGCTGTGTGGTGGCATCGCCGGAGCTGTTGGCTCAGTTTGCGCCAGTGAAAACCCCGGAAGATCTCTCTGTGCTGCCGTGGATTGCGATCAACACCTTCTATCAGCGCCATGTCGAGTTATTCGATGGCGTTTCTGAGTTGCCCGCGCGTGTTGCCATCACCCCAAGACTGAGTACCGATAGCCTGCATGTGGCACGCAATACCGTGCTGAGCGGGCTGGGCGTGGCGGTTGTTTCAAGCTGGACGGTCAAAGAGGATATTCAGGAAGGGCGGCTAGTGCATTTACTTTCCGACTGGCAACCTGCGGCGTTGCCTGTGCATCTGGTTTATCCGTGGTCACGCTATTACCCGGCGCGCCTGCGGCGTTTTCTGGAGATGATGCGCCAGGTGATGCCGGACATTGCCGGCATGAGAAAACCCGGGCAGTAGCAATAAAAAAGCCGACCCGAAGGTCGGCTTTTCTTATTTTACGCAGGCTTACTCAACAGACTGTGGGCGGGTAGCCGGTGCAGTCGCCTGTTGCGTTGCACTGTGACCACCGGCAGAGCCTTTGCCGTCGAAGTTAAAGCTCGGACGAACCCAGTCGCTCTGACGAGGTGCTTCCGGAACGTACTCTGGCGCTGGCGCACGCGTCATTGGCGCAGTGGCAACGTGAGCATGAGCAGCCACTTCGACAACCGGTTCAGGCTTCACTTCTGTAACAATGGCTTCGGCAACGACAGGTTCAGCTTTAACTGCAACTGGTGCTTCGGCGACCACGTTTTCAGTGACAGCTTCAACGATCTCTTCAACCGGTGCGGCAGGTTCAACTTCTTCAGCCACCTGCTCAGCAACCACAGTGTCTTCTTCCGCGATGATGTGCACAGCGTCATCAACCGGCGCAGCAATTACTTCCGGATGGGTCGTTTCAACGACAACCGCATGAGGAGCACTCTCAACAGCCTGAGGCTCAACAACGGTTGCTGCTTCTGTTACCACTTCCTGCACAGCTTCAACTGGAGCGACGATCTCTTCAGCCACAACCGCTTCTTCAACCAGCTGCTCTGGGCGTGCAACCGGATAGCGGATCCAGACTTTACCCGAGGCCATTTCCGGGGAAGCACAGGCTACGGCTAATGGCATTGGCGACTGAGCTGGATAACGCTCGTCACGGTAACGACGACGACGCTGACCGCTTACGCGCAGGTGACGAGGAGAACGACGGGAGCGACGTGGCATCCCGGCGTTATCTCGGCCTTCAGCGTTTTCATCCTGCTCTGCGCTGTTGTCGACCACGGCTGGCAAGTCTACTTTAGCCAGCTGGGTGTTCGGCGCGATTTCAGCGACGGTTTCAGCAGTGACGATTGCCGTCTCTTCCGTTTGCTCTGACGCAAAACGAACTTTCTGGGACAGCTGACGCGGTTTACGGCGCGGCATAACCTGAGTACGTTCTTCCTGCTCAGTTTCCGGCTGTTCAACAGGCGCTTCGCGGTTCAGGTTTTTAACTTCCTGCTGAGCCTGACGCTTATCGTCGTTACGGCGACGATTACGCTCACGGCGAGGCTGCTGCTCGTCGCGCTGTTTGCTCTTCTCAGACTCATCGCCCGCCTGCTGGCGAATTTCGCGATCTTCAACGTTTGGCTGTTGTTTCTCACGACGGTTGCGACGGTTGTCTTCGCGTTGCTCACGGCCTTCGTTGTTATCGGAACGGTTATCACGGCGCTCGTTACGATCGTTACGGTCATTGCGATCGCGACGGTTGTTCTGACGTTTACGACGATCCTGCTGACGCTCTGGTTTCGCCTCTTTCGGCGTTTCCTGCACTTGTTCCGGCTGTGTTTCTTCGCCTGCGAACATCTTTTTCAGTGCGCCGAAGAAACGACCCAGAAGACCAGGCTGAGCAGGCTGTGCTTTAACCGCTTCTGGAGCAGGTTTTTGTGCAGCAGGTTTCTCAGTTGGTTTTTCCAGTGCGGTTTCTGGTGGTGCTTCCGGCATGATGAAGGTCGCTAATGCAGGCTGCTCAGGCAGTTTGCGTTCGGCAGGCTCTTCATCAGCAGGCAACGCCATCTCTTCTTCGTGCAGCTTAGGCAGAAGGTAGCTCAGCGTAGAGGTTTCTTCGCCTTTACGGACGCGCAGCACATGGTAGTGCGGGGTCTGCATTTGGTCGTTTGGCACGATGATGCAGCGCACGCCGCCCTGACGCGCTTCGATTGCACTGACTGCCGCGCGTTTTTCGTTCAGCAGGTAAGAGGCAATCGGCACCGGAACAATGGCGTGGACTTCTTTGGTGTTCTCTTTCAGCGCTTCTTCTTCGATCAGACGCAGAATAGACAGGGACAGTGATTCGTTGTCACGAACAGTACCTGTACCAGAACAGCGTGGGCAGACGTGATGGCTGGACTCACCCAGTGATGGGCTAAGACGCTGACGGGACATCTCCAGCAGGCCAAAACGAGAGATATGGCTAATCTGGATACGCGCACGATCCTGACGTACCGCTTCACGCAGACGGTTTTCAACCGCACGCTGGTGGCGTACAGGGGTCATATCGATGAAGTCGATAACAATCAGGCCACCCAGGTCGCGCAGGCGCAACTGGCGGGCGATTTCATCGGCTGCTTCAAGGTTGGTGTTGAAGGCTGTTTCTTCAATATCACCACCGCGTGTTGCACGTGCGGAGTTGATGTCGATTGCGGTCAGCGCTTCAGTGGTATCGATAACGATAGAACCACCGGATGGCAGGCGCACTTCACGCTGGAAGGCGGACTCAATCTGGGATTCAATCTGATAATGGCTGAACAGCGGGATTTCACCGGTGTACAGTTTGATTTTGCTGGTGAAATCCGGGCGACCCAGTGCCGCGATGTGCTGGCGAGCCAGCTCAAGCACTTTCGGGTTATCAATCAGAATTTCGCCGATGTCCTGACGCAGATAGTCACGGAAAGCACGCACGATGACGTTACTTTCCTGGTGGATCAGGAATGGAGCTGGGCGGCTTTCAGCTGCTTTCTGGATAGCTTCCCAGTGCTTCAGGCGGAAGCTTAAGTCCCACTGCAAGGCTTCGGCAGATTTGCCCACGCCTGCGGTACGAACAATAAGCCCCATGCCATCCGGCAGCTCAAGGCTTGCCAGCGCTTCTTTCAGCTCGGTACGATCGTCGCCTTCGATACGGCGAGAGATACCACCCGCACGCGGGTTGTTTGGCATCAGTACCAGATAGCTGCCTGCCAGGCTGATAAAGGTGGTCAGCGCAGCGCCTTTATTGCCACGTTCTTCTTTATCAATCTGAACAATAACTTCCTGACCTTCGCGCAGAACATCTTTGATGTTCGGGCGACCGTGGGAGTTATAGTTGGCAGGGAAGTATTCGCGAGCAATTTCTTTAAGAGGAAGGAAACCGTGACGCTCAGCGCCGTAATCGACGAATGCAGCTTCAAGGCTTGGTTCAATGCGGGTGATTTTGCCTTTGTAAATGTTCGCTTTTTTCTGTTCGTGTCCAGGACTTTCGATATCCAGATCGTACAGGCGCTGCCCATCCACAAGGGCGACACGCAACTCTTCTTGCTGAGTTGCGTTGATTAACATTCTTTTCATCGTAACTTACTCATTATTCTTACATTGACGACAAAGCTGCGGGCAAGGTGACGCTTTCCGGGGTATGAACCGATGGCCTCGTGTCTATTCACGTCGCCAACCTCACGGTTGTCGCTCGCTTAAGAGGCGCAGAGTGTCGGTTGCCTGTGATTCATACGGAAACACAGCGCAATTATCAGGGGAATTGCCTGGGTAAAACTCTCCAGAGAACAATCCTTATACCGGGAAGTACTGCAACCCGCAGCCCGCTAACTGCCTGAAAGATCAATACGTCTTACGCCATTGCTGCGTGGATGATCGGTCAGACAAAATTGGTCATTCCGTCAGTATCCTTACTTAACCAGGATTTAACACGGAAAACGGCCTCATTATTCCACTGCTCGCCGGGTTATAGCAAGATGACTTTTACCAATTATCACCCGGTTACTCACAGTTTCTCCACTTCAGCGAAGCGATTGGTCTAATATCCACCAAATCGATTGCGCACGAAGAAAGCGTGCCGGATAAAAGTAAATATAAGCATAGAAAAATGAGTGGCGCTAATGCGTGACGATATTTAGAATCGCCAACCATGAAAACAGAGACTCCAGCCGTAAAAATGGTTGCCATCACCGATGATGAAGCGGGGCAACGTATCGATAACTTTTTGCGTACCCAACTGAAAGGCGTACCAAAGAGTATGATTTATCGCATCTTGCGTAAGGGCGAGGTGCGGGTGAACAAAAAACGCGTGAAACCTGAATATAAACTCGAAGCGGGCGATGAAGTCCGTATTCCGCCAGTACGTGTTGCTGAGCGTGAAGAAGAGGCGGTTTCACCAAAATTGCAGAAAGTCGCGGCCCTTAGCGATGTGATTTTATATGAAGACGATCACATTCTGGTGCTGAACAAGCCATCTGGCACGGCGGTACACGGCGGTAGTGGTCTGAGTTTTGGCGTGATTGAAGGTCTGCGCGCCTTGCGACCGGAAGCACGTTTCCTTGAGCTGGTGCATCGCCTCGACCGCGACACCTCTGGCGTGTTACTGGTAGCGAAAAAGCGCTCCGCGTTGCGTTCCCTGCACGAGCAGTTGCGTGATAAAGGAATGCAGAAGGATTACCTGGCGCTGGTGCGTGGTCAGTGGCAATCCCATGTGAAAGTGGTTCAGGCACCATTGTTGAAAAATATCCTGCAAAGCGGTGAGCGCATTGTTCGCGTTAACCAGGAAGGCAAGCCGTCTGAGACGCGTTTTAAAGTCGAAGAGCGCTTTGAGTTTGCCACCCTGGTACGCTGTAGCCCGGTGACGGGCCGTACGCACCAGATCCGCGTGCATACGCAATATGCCGGGCATCCTATCGCATTTGACGACCGTTACGGTGACAGGGAGTTCGACAAACAGCTGGCTGGCACCGGGTTAACGCGCCTGTTCCTTCATGCCGCCGCGCTGAAGTTCACCCATCCGGGGACGGGTGAGGTGATGCGTGTTGAAGCGCCGCTGGACGACCAGCTGAAACGCTGCCTCAAAGTTCTGCGCGGCTAAGGTAAAAGTAAAACGGCAACGAAGTTGTCGTTTTTAATGTTTGCACCCTCTCCCTGTGGGAGAGGGCATCAGGCCGCAACGGTTAAATCACGCACTGAGCGGATTTAACGCCTCACGCCTTAACATCTGGCACAGCGCAATCAGCGGTAAACCGACCAGCGTGTTAGGGTCGCGGCCTTCCAGTCTTTCGAACAACGCAATCCCCAATCCTTCACTTTTAAAACTGCCTGCGCAGTTCAGCGGACGCTCTTTACGAACGTAATCCACAATCTCTTGCTCGCTGAGATGGCGGAAGTGCACATCGAAAGGCTCGCATTCGGTTTGCAGATGGCCAGTGGCCGAGTTATACAGCGCCAGACCAGTATAAAAGGTAACGATATTGCCGCGTGCGCTCATCAGTTGCTGGATGGCATTCTCTTCGGTGTGAGGTTTTCCGGTGATAACGCCATCGAGCACGCAAACCTGATCGGAGCCTATAATCAAATGGGCAGGGTAACGTGCAGCCAGAGACTGAGCTTTTTCCTGCGCCAGACGGGTAACCAGATGCCGTGGCGACTCACCGGATTGTGGTGTTTCGTTAACGGCCGGTGCGGCACATTCAAACGGGATACCGAGTTTTTCCAGCAACATTCGACGGTAGGGTGAAGTGGAGGCGAGAACGAGATTTGGCATATTTTTATCACCAGATATAGCGTATCGATGCCAGCCATTTTAAACTACAGGCCGCAATGTGTGCGAATAATTGGCAAAAGGCAGCCCTGGTTGCCTTTTTCTTTGACTATATGACGTTACAAAGTTAATATGCGCGCCCTATGCAAAAGGTAAAATTACCCCTGACTCTTGATCCGGTTCGTACGGCTCAGAAACGCCTCGATTACGAAGGAATCTATTCTTCCGATCAGGCAGAGCGTATCGCCGAATCCGTAGTCAGTGTGGACAGTGATGTAGAATGCTCCATGTCGTTCGCTATCGATAACCAGCGCCTTGCCGTTTTAACCGGTGATGCAAAGGTTACGGTAACGCTCGCGTGTCAGCGTTGCGGGAAACCGTTTGTACAGCATGTTCACACAACGTATTGTTTTAGTCCGGTTCGTTCTGACGAACAGGCTGAAGCACTCCCGGAAGCGTATGAGCCGATTGAGGTTAACGAATTCGGTGAAATCGATCTTCTGGCTCTGGTTGAAGATGAAGTCATCCTCTCCTTGCCAGTCGTTCCGGTGCATGATTCTGAACACTGTGAAGTGTCCGAGGCGGACATGGTCTTTGGGGAATTGCCTGATGAAGCGCAAAAACCAAACCCATTTGCCGTATTAGCCAGCTTAAAGCGTAAGTAATTGAGGAGTAAGGTCCATGGCCGTACAACAGAATAAACCAACCCGTTCCAAACGTGGCATGCGTCGTTCCCATGACGCGCTGACCGCAGTTACCAGCCTGTCTGTAGACAAGACTTCTGGTGAGAAACACCTGCGTCACCACATCACTGCTGACGGTTTCTACCGTGGCCGCAAGGTAATCACTAAGTAATTACGCGCAAGCGTGATGAAGCTTAGTGAGGATTTCCCCAGGCAACTGGGGAAACACCAAACCAGGCAGTGACGACACCTTGACACGTCTAACCCTGGCGTTAGATGTCATGGGGGGCGATTTTGGCCCTTCTGTGACAGTGCCTGCAGCATTGCAGGCACTGAATTCTAATTCGCAACTCACACTTCTTTTAGTCGGTAATCCCGACACAATCACGCCATTACTTGCAAAAGCTGACTTCGAACAACGTTCGCGTCTGCAGATTATTCCTGCGCAGTCAGTTATTGCCAGTGATGCCCGGCCATCGCAGGCTATTCGCAATAGCCGTGGCAGCTCTATGCGAATAGCGCTGGAGCTGGTGAAAGAAGGGCGAGCACAGGCTTGCGTCAGTGCCGGGAATACCGGTGCGCTGATGGGGCTGTCGAAATTATTGCTCAAGCCGATAGAGGGCATTGAGCGTCCGGCGCTGGTGACGGTGTTACCGCATCAGCAAAAGGGCAAAACGGTAGTGCTGGATCTGGGCGCTAACGTTGATTGTGATAGTACAATGCTGGCTCAGTTTGCCGTCATGGGATCGGTGCTGGCAGAAGAGGTTGTCGGGATCAACAATCCCCGTGTTGCGTTACTGAATATTGGTGAAGAAGAGACAAAAGGTCTGGATAACATTCGCGAAGCAGCTGAATTGTTAAAACAGGTGCCTTCTATCAACTATATTGGTTATCTCGAAGCCAATGAGTTGCTCACCGGCAAAACTGATGTGCTGGTGTGCGACGGGTTCACCGGTAACGTAACGTTAAAAACCATGGAAGGGGTTGTTCGAATGTTCCTTTCGCTGCTCAAATCACAGGGCGAAGGGAAAAAAAGGTCCTGGTGGCTGATTTTATTAAAGCGTTGGTTACAAAAAAGCCTGACGCGGCGATTCAGTCACCTCAACCCCGACCAGTATAATGGCGCCTGTCTGTTAGGATTGCGCGGTATCGTGATTAAGAGTCACGGTGCGGCCAATCAGCGAGCTTTTTCCGTCGCGATTGAACAGGCAGTGCAGGCGGTGCAGCGACAAGTCCCACAGCGGATTGCCGCTCGCCTGGAATCTGTATTAGCTAAAAGTGACTGAGCGTACATGTATACGAAGATTATAGGTACCGGCAGCTACCTGCCAAAACAAGTGCGAACCAACGCCGATCTGGAAAAAATGGTAGATACGTCTGACGAGTGGATTGTCACGCGCACAGGTATCCGTGAACGTCGTATTGCCGCGCCAGACGAAACCGTTGCCACTATGGGCTATGAAGCTGCACAACGTGCGCTTGAAATGGCTGGTATTGATAAAGAACAGATTGGTTTGATCGTGGTCGCAACAACGTCCGCGACGCACGCCTTCCCAAGTGCCGCATGTCAGATTCAAAACATGCTGGGCATTAAAGGTTGCCCGGCATTTGATGTCGCCGCAGCCTGTGCAGGTTTCACCTATGCACTGAGCGTTGCCGATCAATATGTTAAATCCGGTGCAGTGAAGCACGCGCTGGTTATCGGCGCTGACGTGCTGGCACGCACCTGCAACCCGGAAGATCGCGGGACCATTATCATTTTCGGCGATGGCGCGGGTGCGGTACTGCTTGGGCAGTCCGAAGAGCCGGGTATCATCTCCACGCATTTACATGCTGACGGTAGCTACGGCGAGCTGTTAACTCTGCCTAACGCGGATCGCGTTAATCCTGACAACTCCATCTACCTGACCATGGCGGGTAATGAAGTGTTCAAAGTGGCAGTGACCGAACTGGCTCACATTGTCGATGAAACGCTGGAAGCGAACAATCTTGAACGCTCCGCGCTCGACTGGCTGGTTCCGCATCAGGCGAACCTGCGCATTATCAGCGCAACAGCGAAAAAGCTGGGCATGTCGATGGATAACGTTGTGGTGACCCTGGATCGTCACGGCAACACCTCTGCGGCGTCGGTACCCTGCGCATTTGATGAAGCGGTACGCGATGGACGAATCAAACGGGGCCAGTTGGTCTTGCTTGAAGCCTTTGGTGGCGGGTTCACCTGGGGTTCCGCGCTGGTTCGTTTCTAGTATAAGGATTAAAAAGATGACGCAATTTGCTTTTGTGTTCCCGGGACAGGGTTCTCAAACCGTTGGGATGTTGTCTGAAATGGCAGCAAACTACCCGGTAATCGAAGAGACTTTCCGTGAAGCTTCTGATGCACTGGGTTATGATCTGTGGGCATTGACTCAGCAGGGTCCTGCTGAAGAGCTGAACAAAACCTGGCAGACGCAGCCAGCACTGCTGAGCGCATCCGTTGCGCTGTGGCGTGTATGGCAGCAGCAGGGCGGTAAAGCGCCAGCGCTGCTCGCGGGTCATAGCCTTGGCGAATACTCTGCACTGGTCTGTGCAGGTGTGATCGCATTTTCCGATGCAGTACGTCTGGTTGAACTGCGTGGTAAGTTCATGCAGGAAGCGGTACCAGAAGGCACGGGTGGCATGTCTGCGATTATCGGTCTTGATGATGCGTCTATCGCCAAAGCATGTGAAGAATCAGCAGAAGGTCAGGTTGTTTCTCCGGTCAACTTCAACTCGCCAGGCCAGGTGGTTATCGCCGGTCATAAAGAAGCGGTTGAACGTGCGGGTGCTGCCTGTAAAGCTGCGGGCGCGAAGCGTGCTCTGCCACTGCCAGTCAGCGTGCCGTCACACTGTGCGCTGATGAAGCCAGCTGCCGACAAACTGGCGGTTGAGCTGGAAAAAATCACCTTTAACGCACCGACGATTTCCGTTGTGAACAACGTCGATGTGAAATGCGAAACTACGCCGGAAGCTATCCGTAATGCGCTGGTTCGTCAGCTTTATAGCCCGGTACAGTGGACCAAAACCGTTGAGTTTATGGCCTCACAGGGCGTTGAGCATCTGTATGAAGTCGGTCCTGGTAAGGTCCTCACCGGTCTGACAAAACGTATTGTTGACACCCTGACTGCCTCGGCGATTAACGAGCCGGAAGCGATGTCAGCGGCACTCTCGCAATAAAAGAGGAATACCATGAGTTTTGAAGGAAAAATCGCACTGGTCACCGGCGCAAGCCGCGGTATCGGGCGCGCAATTGCTGAAACACTGGTTGCGCGTGGCGCGAAAGTGATTGGTACAGCAACCAGCGAGAATGGCGCTAAAGCCATCAGCGAATATCTGGGTGAAAACGGTAAAGGTCTGGTACTGAATGTGACCGAACCGGCATCTATCGAATCTGTTCTGGAAAATATTCGCGCAGAGTTTGGCGAAGTGGATATTCTGGTAAATAATGCCGGGATCACTCGCGACAACCTGCTGATGCGAATGAAAGATGATGAGTGGAACGATATTATCGAAACCAACCTGTCATCTGTATTCCGTCTGTCAAAAGCGGTAATGCGCGCTATGATGAAAAAGCGTCATGGTCGTATTATCACTGTTGGTTCTGTGGTTGGTACCATGGGAAATGCTGGTCAGGCTAACTACGCTGCGGCGAAAGCAGGCCTGATCGGTTTCAGTAAGTCGTTGGCACGTGAAGTTGCGTCCCGCGGTATTACTGTAAACGTTGTTGCTCCGGGTTTTATTGAAACGGACATGACGCGTGCGCTGACAGATGATCAGCGTGCGGGTACACTGGCAGCAGTTCCTGCGGGCCGTCTTGGCGACCCTAAAGAAATTGCCAGTGCGGTTGCATTTTTAGCCTCTGACGAAGCGGGTTACATCACTGGTGAGACCCTCCACGTCAACGGCGGGATGTATATGGTTTAATCACGATCGAAAATATTTGCGTTATTAGGGCGAATGGCCTCAAAATAACGTAAAATCGTGGTAAGACCTGCCGGGATTTAGTTGCAAATTTTTCAACATTTTATACACTACGAAAACCATCGCGAAAGCGAGTTTTGATAGGAAATTTAAGAGTATGAGCACTATCGAAGAACGCGTTAAGAAAATTATCGGCGAACAGCTGGGCGTTAAGCAGGAAGAAGTTGTGAACTCCGCTTCCTTCGTTGAAGACCTGGGCGCAGATTCTCTTGACACCGTTGAGCTGGTAATGGCTCTGGAAGAAGAGTTTGATACTGAGATTCCGGACGAAGAAGCTGAGAAAATCACCACCGTTCAGGCTGCCATTGATTACATCAACGGTCACCAGGCGTAAGTGAACATCTCCAGGCGGTCATTCGACCGCCTGAGTTTTATCTTTTTTAGTCCCACGAATCCCTTTTTATCCCTCCCTGGAGGACAAACGTGTCTAAGCGTCGTGTAGTTGTGACCGGACTTGGCATGTTGTCTCCTGTCGGCAATACCGTAGAGTCCACCTGGAAAGCTCTCCTTGCCGGTCAGAGCGGCATCAGCCTAATCGACCATTTCGATACTAGCGCCTATGCAACGAAATTTGCTGGCTTAGTAAAGGATTTTAACTGTGAAGAGATCATCTCGCGCAAAGAACAGCGCAAGATGGATGCCTTCATTCAATATGGAATTGTCGCTGGCGTTCAGGCCATGCAGGATTCTGGCCTTGTCATTACGGAAGAGAACGCAACCCGCATTGGTGCCGCTATTGGCTCCGGGATTGGCGGTCTTGGCCTAATCGAGGAAAACCACACATCTCTGATGAACGGTGGCCCGCGTAAGATTAGCCCATTCTTCGTTCCGTCAACGATTGTTAACATGGTGGCAGGTCACCTGACCATTATGTTCGGGCTGCGTGGCCCAAGCATTTCCATTGCTACTGCCTGTACGTCTGGTGTGCATAACATCGGTCAGGCTGCGCGCATTATCGCTTATGGCGATGCTGATGCGATGGTAGCGGGCGGTGCTGAAAAAGCCAGTACCCCACTGGGTGTTGGTGGTTTTGGTGCAGCGCGTGCGCTGTCTACCCGTAACGAAAATCCTCAGGCGGCGAGCCGTCCGTGGGATAAAGACCGTGATGGTTTCGTGCTGGGTGACGGTGCCGGTATGATCGTACTGGAAGAGTACGAACACGCGAAAAAACGTGGCGCTAAAATCTATGCTGAAGTCGTTGGCTTTGGTATGAGTAGCGATGCTTATCACATGACGTCACCTCCAGAGAACGGTGCAGGTGCTGCGCTGGCGATGGAAAATGCGATTCGTGATGCAGGTATCACTCCTGCACAGATTGGCTACGTCAATGCGCACGGTACGTCCACTCCGGCAGGCGATAAAGCAGAAACTCAGGCTGTTAAGTCTATCTTCGGTGAATCTGCCAGCCGCGTAATGGTGAGCTCGACGAAATCCATGACCGGTCACCTGTTAGGTGCGGCGGGTGCAGTAGAGTCTATCTACTCTATCCTTGCGCTGCGCGATCAGGCTGTTCCGCCAACCATCAACCTGGATAACCCGGATGAAGGTTGCGATCTGGACTTCGTTCCGCACGAAGCGCGCCAGGTTAGCGGCATGGAGTATACCCTGTGTAACTCCTTCGGCTTTGGTGGTACTAACGGTTCCCTGATCTTTAAAAAGGTCTGAGCCTGACTGCCTGATGGCGATAAAAAGGTCCGCTTGTCGGACCTTTTTTATTCGGTTTTATCCCCTTGTCCTATTTTATTCACCTTGCCAGACTGAACGACCACGCATAAGGAGCCAGCATGTTTCTAATTAATGGCCTTGAGCAGGACACGCTTCCTGCAAGCGACAGGGCGACTCAGTTTGGTGATGGTTGCTTCACCACGGCGCGTATTCTTCAGGGCGAGGTCTGTTTTCTTGCAGAGCATATCCGTCGGTTACAGGGTGCCTGTGAAAAACTGCTGATCCCGTTTACCGCATGGGACACTCTGGCTGATGAGATGGTTCAGTTGGCGGCAGGACACGCCAGTGGCGTACTGAAAGTGATCATCAGCCGTGGCAGCGGTGGCCGGGGCTACAGCGGCGCGAACTGCCAGCATCCGACACGGATCCTCAGCGTTTCTGCTTATCCTGCACATTATGCGCGCTGGCGTCAGGATGGCATCACACTTGAATTAAGCCCTATACGTCTTGGGCGAAACCCTGCGCTTGCCGGAATAAAACACCTGAATCGTCTTGAACAGGTCTTGATCCGTGCTCATCTTGAGCAGTCAGAAGCCGATGAGGCGCTGGTCCTTGACAGCGAAGGGCTCATTACTGAATGCTGTGCGGCTAATTTATTCTGGCGGCGGGGCAGTGATGTCTTCACGCCGAAGCTTGATCAGGCTGGCGTAAATGGCATCATGCGCCAGTTTTGTATGCAGCAGCTGGCACACTCTGGTTTTCGCGTTGTCGAAGTTAACGCAACTGAGGATGCGCTGTTAGCGGCAGATGAAGTCGTTGTCTGTAACGCACTGATGCCAGTTGTACCTGTTCGCGCCTGCGGCCAGCAACGCTGGTCATCGCGCGAGCTGTATCATTATTTAGCCCCGTTATGTGAGCAAACCAGAACGTCATGAAGAAAATGTTGCGCTTTATCCTGCTCCTGGTTGTTGTGCTGGCTGTTGCTGGCGGAGCCGGAGTGTGGAAGGTTCGTCAACTGGCGGACAGTAAAATCCTGATTAAAGAAGAGACAATATTTACCCTTAAAGCAGGAACCGGACGTCTGGCGCTCGGCGAACAGCTTTACGGCGATAAAGTGATTAACCGCCCTCGGGTGTTCCAGTGGCTGCTGCGCGTTGAGCCTGACCTGTCGCATTTTAAAGCAGGCACGTATCGCCTGACGCCAGGCATGACGGTAAGAGAAATGCTGCAATTACTCGAAAGCGGCAAAGAGGCACAATTCCCGCTGCGCTTTGTCGAGGGGATGCGTCTGAGCGACTATCTCAAACAGCTGCGCGATGCACCTTACATCAAACATACCCTGAAAGATGATAACTACCAGACGGTTGCTGAGGTGCTGAAACTCGAACACCCTGAATGGGTTGAAGGCTGGTTTTGGCCGGATACCTGGATGTATACCGCCGGGACTACCGATGTTTCCATCCTGAAGCGTGCGCACAAAAAAATGGTTACCGCCGTTGATGCTGCCTGGGAAGGGCGCGTAGATGGGCTGCCGTATAAAGATCAGAACCAGTTCGTGACCATGGCCTCTATCATCGAAAAAGAGACGGCGGTTGCTGCAGAGCGTGACCAGGTGGCATCGGTGTTTATCAACCGACTGCGCATCGGGATGCGGCTGCAAACCGATCCTACGGTGATTTACGGCATGGGTGAGAATTACACCGGTAAGATATCGAGAAAAGACCTGGAAACGCCGACCGCGTATAATACCTACGTGATTAGCGGATTACCGCCAGGCCCAATTGCCACACCGAGCGAAGCCTCACTTAACGCGGCGGCTCATCCGGCAAAAACACCTTATCTCTATTTTGTGGCTGATGGAAAAGGCGGGCATACTTTTAATACTAACCTTGCCAGCCACAATCGCTCTGTTCAGGACTATCTGAAGGCACTTAAGGAAAAAAATGCGCAGTAAATACATTGTTATTGAGGGACTGGAAGGCGCAGGTAAAACGACCGCGCGTAATCTGGTGGTGGATACACTCAAAACGCTGGGTATCGGGGATATGGTGTTCACCCGCGAGCCGGGCGGCACGCAGCTGGCGGAAAAACTGCGAAGCCTGGTGCTGGATATCAAATCAGTGGGTGACGAAATCATCACAGATAAAGCCGAAGTTCTGATGTTTTATGCCGCGCGCGTTCAGTTGGTTGAAACCGTTATCAAACCTGCACTGGCTGAAGGCAAATGGGTGATTGGCGATCGTCACGATCTGTCGACCCAGGCTTATCAGGGCGGTGGTCGGGGTATCGACCAGACGATGTTAGCCACGCTGCGCGATGCGGTGCTGGGTAACTTCCGCCCGGACCTGACGCTCTATCTGGATGTTACCCCCGAAGTGGGCCTGAAACGCGCCCGTGCGCGTGGCGAGCTGGACCGCATTGAACAGGAGTCGCTGGATTTCTTCAACCGTACTCGCGCGCGCTATCTTGAGCTTGCCGGGCAGGACAGTTCCATCCGCACAATTGATGCTACCCAGTCACTCGATGATGTGGCGCGCTCTATTCGTGAAGCGGTGACCCAGTGGGTACAGGAGCAGCAGGCATGAAATGGTATCCATGGTTGCGCCCACACTTTGAGCAGCTGATTAACAGCTATCAGGCCGGTCGGGGGCATCATGCGTTACTGATTCAGGCGTTGCCAGGCATGGGGGATGATGCGCTGATTTACGCGATCACCCGTTTTTTGATGTGCCAGCAGCCAGAAGGGCACAAAAGCTGCGGTAAATGCCGGGGCTGCCAGCTGATGCAGGCGGGCACCCATCCTGATTACTACACCCTGGAGCCAGAAAAAGGCAAAACGACCCTCGGTATTGATGCCGTGCGTGAGGTCAGTGAAAAACTGTACGAACATGCGCGACTGGGCGGGGCAAAAGTAGTCTGGCTGAAAGATGCGGCGTTACTCACCGAGGCAGCGGCAAACGCACTGCTGAAAACGCTTGAAGAACCCCCGGAGAAGACCTGGTTCTTTATGTCATGCCGTGAACCGGGGCGATTGCTGGCAACATTGCGTAGCCGCTGTCGTCTTCATCATCTCTCTGTACCGCAAGAATCCTGGGCGTTAAGCTGGCTTGAACGTGAAGTGACAACGTCACAAGAAGCAGCCCTCACTGCATTGCGCTTATGCAGCGGTGCGCCGGCGGCAGCACTGGCACTGCTGCAACCTGATAGCTGGTCACAGCGTGAGGCGCTCTGCCGTGCCGTGGCGTCAGCGCTGGATAGTCGTGACTGGCTGAGTTTACTGGCTGTTCTGAACCATGACCAGGCGGCTGAGCGGTTGCACTGGCTGGCGTCAATGCTGCTGGATGCGCTGAAATGTCAGCAGGGCGCAACATTGCTGTCCAACGTGGATGCCTGGGGGGTTATCAATACTCTGGCCAACCGTCTTTCTGGCAATATGCTGCGTGCGATCCTTCATGATGTCTGCCAGAGCCGTGAACAACTCTTAACGGTAACCGGTCTTAATCGCGAGCTTTTACTAACGGACCAGTTACTGCGTATCGAACATTACCTGCAACCAGGCACACCGTTGCCTGGTTCCCATCTCTGAGAGAGACATTATGTTTTTAGTCGACTCACACTGCCATCTTGATGGCCTGGATTACCAATCCCTGCATAAAAACGTGGACGATGTGCTGGCGAAAGCTGCCGCCCGCGATGTGAAATTCTGCCTGGCGGTGGCAACCACGTTGCCGGGCTATCGCACCATGCGCGAGCTGGTGGGTGTCCGCGATAACGTAGTATTTTCCTGCGGCGTGCACCCGCTGAATCAGGATGAAGAATACGACGTTGAGGACTTACGTCGTCTTGCGGCGGAAGAGGGTGTTGTCGCGATGGGCGAGACGGGGCTGGACTATTTCTACACACCTGAAACTAAACCTCGTCAGCAGGCGTCTTTCCGTAACCACATCCGCATTGGCCGCGAGCTGAACAAGCCGGTTATCGTGCATACGCGTGATGCACGAGCCGATACGCTGGCGATCCTCCAGGAAGAAAACGTGACGGATTGTGGTGGCGTACTACACTGTTTCACAGAAGACAGAGAAACGGCGGGTAAGCTGCTTGATTTAGGTTTTTATATCTCGTTTTCTGGGATCGTGACGTTTCGTAACGCAGAGCAGCTTCGTGATGCTGCGCGCTATGTCCCTCTCGATCGCATTCTGGTGGAAACAGACTCTCCTTATCTGGCACCGGTGCCGCATCGCGGCAAAGAGAATCAACCTGCCATGACAAGAGATGTGGCTGAGTATATGGCCGTTCTGAAGGGTGTCAGCATCGATGAGCTGGCTCGCGTCACGACGGAAAACTTCGCAAATCTGTTCCACATCGACCCCGCCCGCCTGCAATCTGTTTGATACACCTGTTTTTTTTAGGCTCGTAATTAATAAATAAAGCGAGTAAAGTTCACCGCCTCATTTGGGGCGGTGACGGTGTTTTTAGACACATCCAGAAATGCTTTTTGTAAAAAACTGAAAGTTTTTGGTCTGCCTTGAGCTGAAACGTGATAGCCGTCAAACAAACTCAGAGGGATTTATTTTACTCTGTGTAATAAATAAAGGGCGCTTAGATGTCCTGTCCACGGCGCGGTACTCCCCCCGGGCCAATGCGTGAAAACGTAAAAAAAAGCACAAATACTCAGGAGCACTCTCAATTATGTTTAAGAATGCATTTGCTAACCTGCAAAAGGTCGGTAAATCGCTGATGCTGCCAGTATCCGTACTGCCTATCGCAGGTATCCTGCTGGGTGTCGGTTCTGCTAACTTCAGCTGGCTGCCAGCCGTAGTTTCCCACGTGATGGCCGAAGCAGGCGGCTCTGTTTTTGCTAACATGCCGCTGATCTTCGCTATCGGTGTTGCTCTGGGCTTCACCAATAACGATGGTGTATCTGCGCTGGCCGCAGTTGTTGCCTACGGCATCATGGTGAAAACCATGGCTGTGGTTGCACCACTGGTCCTGCATTTACCTGCTGAAGAGATCGCAGCGAAACACCTGGCTGATACCGGTGTTCTCGGTGGGATTATCTCCGGTGCGATTGCAGCGTACATGTTTAACCGCTTCTATCGCATCAAGCTGCCTGAGTATCTGGGCTTCTTCGCGGGCAAGCGTTTCGTTCCGATCATTTCTGGTCTGGCAGCGATTTTCACTGGCGTGATCTTGTCCTTCATTTGGCCACCGATCGGCTCTGCAATCCAGACCTTCTCTCAGTGGGCTGCTTACCAGAACCCGGTTGTGGCATTCGGTATCTACGGCTTCGTTGAACGCTGCCTGGTACCATTTGGTCTGCACCACATCTGGAACGTTCCATTCCAGATGCAGATTGGTGAATTCACCAACGCAGCAGGTCAGGTGTTCCACGGTGATATCCCACGTTACATGGCAGGTGACCCAACCGCAGGCAAACTGTCTGGTGGCTTCCTGTTCAAAATGTACGGCCTGCCGGCTGCTGCGATTGCAATCTGGCACTCTGCTAAACCAGAGAACCGTGCAAAAGTGGGCGGTATCATGATCTCCGCAGCGTTGACCTCGTTCCTGACCGGTATCACCGAGCCGATCGAGTTCTCCTTCATGTTCGTTGCGCCGATCCTGTACATCATTCACGCGGTACTGGCTGGTCTGGCATTCCCAATCTGTATCCTGCTGGGTATGCGTGATGGTACGTCCTTCTCTCACGGCCTGATCGACTTTATCGTTCTGTCCGGTAACAGCAGCAAACTGTGGCTGTTCCCAATCGTTGGTGCGTGCTACGCCGTTGTTTACTACACCATCTTCCGTGTGCTTATCAAAGCACTGGACCTGAAAACTCCAGGTCGTGAAGATGTGTCTGAAGACAACAAAGCAACAGCTACCAGCGAAATGGCTCCGGCTCTGGTTGCAGCGTTCGGCGGCAAAGAAAACATCACTAACCTGGACGCGTGTATCACTCGTCTGCGTGTGAGTGTTGCCGACGTAGCGAAAGTTGACCAGCCTGGTCTGAAAAAACTTGGCGCAGCGGGCGTTGTTGTTGCAGGTTCCGGTGTTCAGGCAATCTTCGGTACTAAATCCGATAACCTGAAAACCGAAATGGATGAATACATCCGCGGCAACTAAGTTGTGACTGGGGAGACTAAGGCAGCCGACTGGCTGCCTTTTTTATTGCTTGTGCACCGGAGTGCGAAAAACGGGCACAAACAAAGGGAGCCATCTGGCTCCCTTTGTTGTTGATACTGTCTTAGAAATCGTAGCTCGCGCTCACCGAGAAGCTAAGCGGTGCGCCGTACACGAGATAAGACCCGACATAGTCGTAGTAATCTTTATCGAACAGGTTGTTCACGTTCGCCTGAACAGCAAAGTTTTTGGTCACCTGGTAGCGGCTGAACAGATTCACCAGCGCGTAGCTGCCCTGTTCAGCACGGGAGCGTCCGGCAGGGCCGCCATCAACATCCGTCCAGACCTTGTTTTGCCAGTTAACACCGCCGCCCACGGCCAGCTCTGGCAGCATCGGCAGTTGATAACGGGTAAAAAGCTTCATGGTGGTGCGAGGCTGGTCAGAGCTCACTGCATTACCGTTCTTATCTTCGGCGATAAAGCGGGTCGCACCGAAGGTCAGCTGCCAGTTATCGGTCAGGGCGCCGTTCAGCTCAAACTCAATCCCTTTACTCACCACCCCATCCAGTGATTCATAAATTGACTCACCGCTTGGCATATAGGTATAGGTATTGTTGGCAACGTTATCCTGCTCAATACGGAAGATGGCCAGAGAGGTGGTCAGGCGGGTGTTAAACCAGTCTGCCTTCACGCCCGCCTCGTAACTTTTACCCGTTGTAGGATCGAGGTAGCGGCCATTGGCATCACGCTTGTCCTGTGGCTGGAAGATAGAGGTATAGCTGACGTATGTTGACCAGTCTTCGTTGATGTCATAGATCAGGCCCGCGTACGGCGTCACGTTGTCTTTGGTGCTCTCCAGTCGGGTGTCCGGGGACCCGGCCGGGTTATAGCGAATGTTGTAATTGGTGTAGCGCGCGCCCAGGATCAGGTGCAGCGGATCGGCCAGCGAGAAGCGGGCAGAGGTGTATGCTGACGACTGACGAATATCGTCCTGGCTGTAGAGTTTCCACGGCGTCCACTGTGGGTCGGCAATATTACCGTTCCAGTTTTTGAAATCACCCACATCAACCATACCGTACTGGGCATCCGGCATTGAGTTGTCGTAGTGGTTGCGCTGACGGCTGAAGCTGCCGCCAAACATCATTTCGTGCTGGCGACCGAAGAGATCGAATCCACCGCGCAGGAAGGCATCGACCGCATCCTGTTTACGCTCACCACGATTCCAGCCGCCGTAACCCACCATCCCTGCTCCCGTGTCTTTATCCGGGTAGCCGGACATGTACATCAGCTTGGTATCAAAGTTGGTTTCCGCGTGCATCCCGTTGATGTGCGCTTCCCAGCCGTTGTCGAAACGTTGGGTCAGGTTGGCAAAAATGCGGGTGTTGTCTTTGTCCGAATACGCCCAGTCTGGTGCAACGGTCTGGCTATGGTTGTAATGCGTTTTGCTACCGTCACTGTACCAGGTTGGCAGGCCGCCCCAGGTAGGATCTTCGGTCTTGCTCTCCTGGTATTCGTATCCCAGAGAGAGGGTAGTGCTGTCGGTGACATCGGCATCCACCACACCGTACAGGAATTTCTTACGGTAGTGATAGTTATCGACAAAGCTGTCGTTGTCCTGATAACCGGTGATCAACCGCCCACGGACTTTACCGGACTCAACCAGCGGAGCCTGTAAATCGAGTACATAGCGCTCTTTATCCCAGCTGCCATAGCTGGCCGATACGTTGCCCTTGAATTCATTGCTGTCAGCATGTTTACGCACCATGTTGACGTAGGCGGCCGGGTTACCCGTGCCGGACATCAGGCCTGTTGCGCCACGAACCACTTCAATGCGATCGTAAATGGCGGTATCGGCCGCCGTATCGCCAAAATTCCACACTTCACTGATGGAGGTTGGCAGGTCATCGTATGCATAGTTACTCACGAAGAAACCACGGGAGTAAAATACAGAACGGTCGCTGTCCTGAACCTGCGACGTCACCCCGGTGGTATTGGTCAATACCTGCCCGATAGATTGCAGATTCTGGTCAGCCATGCGTTGCTGGCTGATAACGCTGACGGATTGGGGAATATCGCGCGGCACGAGCAGCAGTTTTGTACCGGTAGTGGTGGTTTTAACGCTGTAATCCTGCTCCTGGCCGGCAGATGGATCCTGCGCGTTATCAAAACCGCCATCAACAACAACGGTGTCTTCAGTGGAAGTGGCAGCAGCGAAACTTACGGTTGGCATCAATGCCATAGCAATGCAGGCTGCCAGCAACGAAGGTGTTGTGGCGGGCTGACGTTGCCCATCCCTGGTGTGATTAATGAAAGACATCATCAAACCCTTAATGAATGGTGAAAGTTGTGTGCGTCAGTCCCGTGAAACCGGGCTGAAGTCGTTTTCTATGTTTGAAATGCGCATGAAAATGCAAATGCGAAATATACTCATTGTGATTAATGCTGTAAACAGATGTTTCGAACGGAAGTGAAATATTGTTTCAGGATATCAACGCACAAGAGCGCTCACTCTTCATGCAGCTGTCGTGCAATAAGGAAAGAAATCGAGGGAGAAGGTTGAAAGGACAGGAGAAACTCGCTCATACTCTTGAGTTGTGTCACACAGTAATGCAGACAATGTGTGTTATTGGCAGACCCACCACGCCAGATTAAACAAAAAAGGAAAAGGTCATGGCTGAAGAAACGATTTTCAGTAAAATTATCCGCCGCGAAATACCGTCGGATATCGTGTATCAGGATGAGCTGGTCACAGCCTTCCGGGACATTTCACCTCAGGCGCCGACACACATCCTTATTATTCCCAATATTCTGATTCCTACCGTGAACGATGTGAAAACCGAGCACGAAGTGGCATTAGGCCGTATGCTGACGGTGGCGGCAAAAATTGCTGAGCAGGAAGGCATTGCGCAGGACGGCTATCGCCTGATCATGAACTGCAATCGCCATGGCGGGCAGGAAGTCTATCACATTCACATGCATCTGCTGGGTGGCCGCCCGCTGGGGCCGATGCTGGCACATAAAGGTCTTTGACATGCTAAGAGGGCGTTTTGCAGCGCTGGTAATGACGCTGGTGATGGTCGGGTGCAGCGCGCGTCCCGCAATCCCGGTGAATGATGAACAGACGCTGGTGATGGAGTCCTCTGTTCTGGCGGCGGGTATCACGGCAGAACAACCTTCGCTGACCATCAGCGAAATTCAGGCCTCTGCGTCCTCTGCGCTTTATAACGAAAGACACGAACCAGTAACGGTGCATTACCGTTTCTACTGGTACGACGTACGAGGTCTTGAAATGCACCCCCTTGAAGCGACGCGCACGGTAATCATTCCGGCGAGGTCATCGGTCACGCTGTATGGCAGCGCGAACTACCTGGGTGCGCATAAGGTCAGACTTTATCTTTATTTGTAAGGGGTGAACCTTGATTAAAAATATGAGCCGTTTTGCGCTCGTTACCGCATTTGCACTCTTCCTTTCAGGGTGTATGACGCGCATGGAACAACCTGCTCCTGTGGAAGAGGCGAAACCGGGCACGGCACAACCTGTACAGCCAACGCAGCCGGTGCCAACCGTGCCTTCTGTTCCGACCATCCCGGCGCAGCCTGGCCCAATCGAACATCCTGATGCAACGGCACAGCCTGCACCGCGCGTGCGTCACTACGACTGGAACGGCGCAATGCAGCCAATGGTCGGTAAAATGTTGCAGGCGCAGGGCGTTACCCCTGGCAGTGTGCTGCTGGTGGATAGCGTGAATAACCGCACTAACGGTTCCCTGAATGCGGGGGAAGCGACCGAAACGCTGCGTAATGCTCTGGCGAATAACGGTAAATTTACGCTGGTTTCTGCGCAGCAGCTCGCTGTTGCAAAACAGCAACTGGGGCTGTCTGCACAGGATAGTCTCGGTTCGCGTAGCAAGGCGATTGGTATCGCCCGTAACGTCGGCGCCCAGTATGTGCTTTATTCTAACGCCAGCGGTAACGTGAATACGCCAGCGTTGCAGATGCAGCTGATGCTGGTTCAGACAGGCGAAATTATCTGGTCGGGTAAAGGTGCCGTTACGCAACAATAACATCACGCGTGATGACGTTCTGACACGTTATTTTCCGCAGTATCGCCTTATCGCGCCGCAGGCCCATTCCGGGCTTGGCGGCGCGAGTTGCATTATCGCCCGGGGCGAACATCGGCTGGTGTTACGCCAGCACCATGATGACTCCGCTCCGGCTTCCCATTTTCGTCGACAGTACCGCGCATTAACGCGGCTTCCCGCAGAGCTTGTGCCGAAACCCCGGTTTTTTATGCAGGGCTGGATGGCGGTGGAATATCTTGCGGGCGAGATCAAAACCGGATTACCGGATACTCCCACGCTCGCCGCCATGTTGTATCATCTGCACCGCCAACGGCGTCTGGGCTGGCGCATCACGCTTTTACCCTTGCTTGAACAATACTGGCAGCAGGCGTCGCCCACCAGACGCACGCCTTTTTGGCTGGCGCAGCTCAAACGGCTGCGTAAAGCGGGTGAGCCACAGCCGCTGCGGCTTGCGCCTTTGCATATGGATGTTCACGCCGGAAATATCGTCCACACGCCAGTGGGTGACAGACTGATCGACTGGGAATATGCCGGTGACGGGGACGTTGCGCTGGAGCTTGCGGCAGTCTGGACGGCGGATGATGCTGCGCGCAGGCTGTTAATTCAGGCCTACGCCAGAGGCGCGCATATAGACCCTCAGACGCTTGCACACCAGGTCTGGCGCTGGCGGCCTTGGGTCCTGATGCTGATGGCTGGCTGGTTTGAAGTACGCTTGCAGCAATCGGCCGACAAACAATTTATCGCGCTGGCAGATGACGTCTGGCGCCAGTTACAAACTAAAGGATAAGAGAGGTTCGTGTGGGTCCAGTCATGTTGGATGTAGAAGGCTTTGAGCTGGATGCGGAGGAGCGCGAAATTCTGGCGCACCCGCTGGTTGGTGGCCTGATTCTGTTTACCCGCAACTATCACGACCCGGAGCAGCTGCGGGAACTGGTTCGACAAATTCGCGCGGCGTCACGCAATCAGCTGGTGGTGGCGGTAGACCAGGAAGGCGGGCGCGTGCAGCGTTTTCGCGAGGGCTTTACCCGCCTGCCAGCTGCGCAGTCTTTCGCAGCGCTGCTGGGCTCCGAAGAGGGCGGCAAGCTGGCGCAGGACGCAGGCTGGCTGATGGCAAGCGAAATGATTGCGATGGATATTGATATCAGCTTTGCACCCGTGCTGGATGTCGGGCATATCAGCGCGGCTATCGGCGAGCGTTCATATCATGAAGACCCGCGCATCGCACTGGCGATGGCCACACGTTTTATCGACGGGATGCACGATGCCGGGATGAAAACTACCGGCAAACACTTCCCGGGCCACGGGGCGGTCACGGCGGATTCTCACAAAGAAACCCCACGCGACCCGCGCCCTGAAGCGGAGATCCGTGCCAAAGACATGTCGGTGTTCCGTTCGCTTATCACCGATAACAAACTTGATGCCATTATGCCGGCACATGTTATCTACAGCGATGTCGATCCGCGCCCGGCGAGCGGCTCGGCACACTGGCTGAAAACCGTGCTGCGTCAGGAATTAGGTTTTAACGGCGTGATCTTCTCTGACGATTTGTCGATGGAAGGGGCTGCCATTATGGGCAGCTATGCTGAACGCGGACAGGCATCGCTGGATGCAGGTTGCGATATGATCCTGGTCTGCAATAATCGTAAAGGCGCAGTCAGTGTGTTGGATAACCTGTCGCCGATCAATGCTGAGCGTGTTACACAATTGTATCATAAAGGTTCATTTAGCCGTCAGGAGCTGATGGGCTCGGCGCGCTGGAAGACGGTCAATGCACAGCTTGAGGCGCTGAATGAGCGCTGGCAGGCACATAAGGCAGGCCTTTAATCCCTCCTGGTAGGCGTAGCGTGGTGAGAAGACGATGATCATCTATTTACACGGTTTTGACTCAAACAGTCCTGGTAATCATGAGAAAGTGCTGCAACTGCAGTTTATCGATCCGGATGTACGGCTGATTAGCTACAGCACGCGCCATCCGAAACATGATATGCAGCATTTGCTCAAAGAAGTGGACAAAATGTTGCAGCTTAATGTCGACGATCGCCCGCTGATTTGTGGGGTGGGTCTGGGCGGATATTGGGCTGAGAGGATTGGATTCTTGTGCGATATCCGTCAGGTGGTGTTCAACCCGAACCTGTTCCCGCATGAAAATATGGAAGGGAAGATCGACCGTCCGGAAGAGTATGCTGATATCGGAACCAAGTGCGTCAGCAACTTCCGTGAAAAGAATCGCGATCGTTGTCTGGTGATCCTGTCGCGTAATGATGAAGCCCTGAGCAGCACCCGTGCCGCCGAGCTGCTTCACCATTACTATGAAATTGTCTGGGACGAAGAACAGACCCACAAGTTCAAAAGTATCTCCCCGCATCTGCAACGCATCAAGGCCTTTAAAACCCTGGGTTAAAGGCATCTGACGTTCTCTAAAGCCTGGCGGCGTAAGCTTGCCGGGCTTTCTTTTTGCTAAAACTGTACAAATATCAGCCATCAAAACTTGATGCATATCAATTTTGGTATGACCAATGCGCCTGGCGTGTTATTCTCAATGCACCTGAATGGTTTCAGTGCTGTAACCTGTTGTTAATTAAGGGTTATTTTTATAACTTTTAATTAACAATTGGTTAATAATTTGAGGGGGTCACGTTGACTACGCCATTGAAAAAAATAGTGATTGTAGGCGGTGGTGCTGGCGGGCTGGAGCTGGCTACACAGCTGGGCAAAAAGCTGGGTCGCAGTAAAAAAGCTAAAATTACGCTGGTCGATCGTAACCACAGCCACCTGTGGAAACCACTGTTGCACGAAGTTGCAACCGGATCGTTGGATGAAGGGGTTGATGCGCTGAGCTATCTGGCACATGCGCGTAATCACCACTTCCAGTTCCAGCTGGGTTCCGTGGTTGACATCAACCGTGAAAGCAAAACCATCACGCTTGCCGAGTTGCGTGATGAAAAGGGCGAGTTGCTGGTTCCTGAACGCAAGCTGCCTTATGACACGCTGGTGATGGCTCTGGGCAGTACCTCCAACGATTTCAACACGCCTGGCGTGAAAGAACACTGCATCTTCCTGGATAACCCGCATCAGGCGCGCCGTTTCCATCAGGAAATGCTTAACCTGTTCCTGAAGTACACCAATAACATGGGTGCCAACGGCAAGGTTAACATCGCGATTGTCGGCGGTGGTGCTACGGGCGTGGAGCTCTCTGCTGAGCTGCACAATGCGGTCAAACAACTGCACAGCTACGGCTACAAAGGGCTGACCAACGAAGCGCTGAACGTGACGCTGGTCGAAGCGGGCGAACGCATTCTGCCTGCTCTGCCTCCGCGTATTTCCGGTGCGGCGCACAGTGAGTTAACCAAACTGGGCGTTCGCGTAATGACCCAGACAATGGTAACCAGCGCTGATGAAGGCGGTCTGCATACCAAAGATGGCGAATACATCGAAGCGGATCTGATGGTCTGGGCGGCAGGGATTAAAGCGCCAGATTTCATGAAAGATATCGGTGGCCTGGAAACGAACCGTATTAACCAGCTGGTGACTGAGCCAACGCTGCAAACCACCCGCGACCCGGAAATCTACGCGATTGGTGACTGTGCATCCTGTGCGCGTCCTGAAGGTGGTTTCGTGCCGCCACGTGCTCAGGCAGCGCACCAGATGGCAAGCCTTGTGCTGCACAATATTCTGGCGCAGACCAAAGGTAAACCAATGAAATCGTACGTTTATAAAGACCACGGTTCCCTGGTGTCGCTCTCTAACTTCTCTACCGTAGGCAGCCTGATGGGTAACCTGATGCGCGGCTCAATGATGGTAGAAGGGCGCATTGCACGCTTCGTGTACATCTCGCTGTACCGTATGCATCAGATTGCGCTGCACGGTTACTTCAAAACCGGCCTGATGATGCTGGTGGGTAGAATCAACCGCGTGATCCGTCCTCGCCTTAAACTGCACTAATCCCGCTCTCCCTCCGGGCTCCCCGGAGGGATTTTTAGCATATCATGCTGGTCATTCCATCTGCACCTCTTAGGAGTTCTCCTAAACAGGGCGATTCTGCCTACATCCCCACATTTTTAATCCTTTTTCTGATTGGCTAAGTCTGTCGTTAATTGCAGAATTGTTACCAATAGCAACAAAGGAGGAAGTCCCGTGAATAAATCAATGTTGGCGGGTATCGGGATTGGTGTTGCTGCTGCGTTAGGTGTGGCAGCGGTTGCCAGTCTCAACGTGCTTGATCGCGGCCCGCAGTATGCTCAGGTCGTTTCTGCTACCCCTATTAAAGAATCAGTAAAAACACCGCGTCAGGAATGCCGCAACGTGGCCGTTACGCATCGCCGTCCGGTTCAGGATGAAAACCGTATCGCCGGTTCAGTCCTGGGTGCGGTTGCAGGTGGTGTGCTCGGTCATCAGTTTGGTAACGGTCGTGGTAAATCTGTGGCGACCGTGGTTGGCGCGCTGGGTGGCGGCTATGCCGGTAACCAGGTTCAGGGCGCAATGCAGGATAACGATACCTACACCACGACTCAGCAGCGCTGCAAAACCGTCTATGACAAGTCAGAAAAAATGCTGGGTTATGACGTGACGTACAAAATTGGTGACCAGCAGGGCAAAATCCGCATGGATAAAGACCCTGGCAGCCAAATTCCGCTGGACGGAAATGGTCAGCTGGTCCTGAATAACAAAGTGTAAAAAAGACGTTCTCTGAATTTAGCTCCTCAAGCGCTCAGGCTGAGGAGCTTTTTTTTTGGCAATCAGAAGGTCAGAGCATAGTTAAGCCCAAAGGTACGACCGCGCCCTTTGTACTCGTACAATGCGGCATTGCCGTAAGTTGGGCTGTAGAGCAACGGTGCACGCTGGCCCCAGACGGTGGTGTACTGTTTATCCAGCAGGTTTTCAATGCTGAACGACAGTTTACCCAGCGGCAACTGATATCTGCTGAGGAAATCGACGGTGTTATAACCCTCAATTTCATTGCCTGCGGCGTCCGTCAGGTCAAAAGTTTGCTGAGTCTGAACACGCAGTGACCAGGGTTCAGGCGCCCAGCCTACATAGGCCGTAGCTTTCGACGGCGAGGCCTGAGTCACATCCCATTTTTCCCATGAACCGTTAGTTTTTATCTCTGATTTCAGGATGTTGAAATTACCACCCACGCTCCAGACGCTGTCAGGGATAACGTAATCCACCGCACCTTCCACGCCATAGATCCGGCGTTCCTGCGGGTTAACGTCAATGGTCATGTCGCTACGGTTGATGTCGATGGATTTATCCGAGAGAGAGTAATAGGCCGCAATTTGCGTGCGCAGGTTATCTCCGGTATAGCGCCAGCCCAGCTCATAGGAATCGACTTTGATCCCTTCAAGCTTCGCGTCATTCGGGTTAACGCTTTTCAGCAGCGCCAGGTGGCCTTGTGCATCGGCTTTTGCGTACGCGCCGTTCCCGTAATATTTGCCCGGATCTGGCAGTTCAACACCCTGAGAGAAGTTAAACCAGAGCTGCTGGCGTTCCGTAATGTGTGCAAGAATGCCGGCGTTAAACAGCAGGTTATCGTAATCCGTTTTACCGCCCGGGATTGCATCTGCTGAGGTAGCTTTGCCATTCGCAATCGCCTGCTGCTGCGAATAGCCAATAAAGTCATCAACGCGGTTCTCAGTCCATTGATAGCGAACCCCGCCACTTAAGGTGAAGATGTCATTGATGTCATAGCTGTTTTGCAGGAAGGGCGCGAAGTTGGTAATGCTGTAACCCGGATAACGACCAGTGGTGTAGGCAGAGTGGTTATTCATCCCGCCTGATGGCACTGACTTCGCCAGGTCAAAGAACATCTGGTTGGAATCGAATGTTTCATGGTCGGCATCGATACCCCAGGTCACCTGCCAGCTGTCGAGCAGCCTGCTGTTCAGGGTCAGTTTTGCGCCGTACTGATCGGTGTTTTGCTCAGAAGCCGCGAAGCTAGTGATGGTTTTGGTTTTTTGATCCACAGTCGGGAAGGGATAGAAACGCAAGGATTCATCACGGTAGTAAATTTGCCCTACCAGCTCTTGCCCCCAGAAGTCGGAATCGGAATATTGCAGGCTGATGAGATGGCGCTCTGTACCCGGAATACGATCAGAACTGAACCCGCTACGGGTCCGGGCGGTGCCACTTCCGGTCACGGCACTCATGTTTTTATCGAGATAAAGCCCGTAATCATCGTCACCCTGGCTTTTGTAATACTGCGTCACCACCTGCAACTGACGGGTATCGCTGATGTCGATTGTGCCTGTACCCATCACATCCAGACGATCAGAATGTTGTAATCCTGTCTGGGTGTTATCGAAGGTGAGGGCATCCCCGTTGCCGTCATACCAGCCGCCAAAACGTTGATAGGCCACCGAGAGGCGACCCGATGCATGGTCATTCCCTCCGCTGACGGCTGTTGCCACGCGCTCGTCATGGTCGTTGCTGTTGTTAAAGCCTGTCTTGCTGCCAAGCTCCAGATCAACCTGCGTTTCTGGCTGACCTTTTTTGGTCACGATGTTAATCAGACCACCGGTGCTGCCGCCGCCGTACAGGGCCGTAGAGCCAGAAATAACTTCAATATGTTCGATGTTAAAAGGATCAATCGAATCAAGCTGGCGGCTGTCGGTACGCGAAGAGTTAAGACGCACGCCATCAATTAACACCACAATGGCACGGCCACGCATGTTCATGCCGTAGTTTGTTCGTCCCTGGCTGCTGACATCCATACCGGGGATCAATTGCCCGAGAATATCCTTGAATTCCTTGCCACCCTGGACCTGTTGTTCAATTTCATGTCCTTCGATAATCCACGTGGTTTGCGCCATTTCTGCCACGGTACGATGGCTGCGGCTGGCACTGACAATCAGGTTTTCTTCATTGGTTTGTTCGGCGTAAAGCGGCATCGCGATGGCCAGCAATACAGGATTTAGCACCCAGAGACTTTTCTTCATCATCATTCCTTGTTGAGCGTTCGCTCTTTTTTATAGGCAGGTCAACATCACAATTTTGCATTGTGTAACAAATGTAAAAAATGCAAATGCGAATACTGCCGATAAAGAGTCTCATTATCAACCAATCAAAAAAGAGGATAAGCGTAGCGAGGAACAAAAAAGGGGGGAAGGGAAGAGAGGGCGGCAAGGGAGGCCGCCCAGGGGGTCAGACTTTAAGCAGTTCAGGCCACAGGCGTAGCGTGGTCTGGGTGATGCTTTGCAGTTTTTCCAGGCTTGCGCCTTCACGGGCGCTTATCGACATACCCTGCAAAATACAGCTCAGGTATTGCGACAGCACCTGTGGATGGCAATGGGCAGGAAGCTCACCGCGCCGCTGGCGCTCGGTCAGAAATGTACACAGCGTCTCCTCCTGCATCGCATGGCGCGATTTCACCGTGTTGGCAAT
Organism: Enterobacter sp. Li2LvB3; assembly: GCF_056156645.1. Classification (NCBI taxonomy): domain Bacteria; kingdom Pseudomonadati; phylum Pseudomonadota; class Gammaproteobacteria; order Enterobacterales; family Enterobacteriaceae; genus Enterobacter; species Enterobacter sp. Li2LvB3. The sequence goes on from NZ_JBSICG010000014.1 coordinate 73,282, forward strand.
CTCTTTAGAGGAGGCCGCAAGGGTGGCGGAGGTATTGATCATAAAGCAACCTGCCGGCGTATCTTTGCTGGTAAAGCAGGTGGCGACGGCGGTGAAATAGTCCTGCAGCGCCTGCTCAACCGTTTTTTCTTCACAGAAAAGCTGCGCTTCGTGTTTCGCCGCAAAGCGGGAAATGTATCTGTCCAGAACCGCCCTGAACAGACCCTCTTTATTCGTAAATTCCGCATACAGCGTAGGTGCTTTGGCGCCTGTGGCTTCCACAAGATCGGAGAGCGAGGTGGCTTCATACCCGTGCTGCCAGAAGAGTGTCATGGCCTTATCGAGCGCCGCTTCCCTGTCGAACACTTTTGGTCGGCCACGGCTTTTCTTTGCGCAACTCGTTACATCGGTTGTCATTTGCCGCGGATCCTCTGTTGGTTTGTTGAATGACCATTATAAAAATATTCGCAGCCCGCGACCAGCGCTGATTCAGCAAAAATAAATTATTCATATGGGTATGAAAAATAACGAAATTAAAATTAATGTAACGATCGTTATAAAAATATGTTGACGCGTGATGTAGATCACACTTATGATTTACCTATCGATCGTTAAGTAAATAACTAACGACCTCCAAATTCATCTGCCTAAAGGTAAACATCATGAAAAACGTAAAAACCCTGATCGCTGCCGCTGTACTGAGTTCTCTGTCATTCGCAAGCTTTGCGGCTGTTGAAGTGCAATCTACTCCGGTTGACCAGCATAAAGCCGGTACGATTTCTGCGACAGCAGGTACTAACCTGGGTTCTCTGGAAGATCAACTGGCACAAAAAGCAGAAGCGATGGGTGCTAAATCCTTCCGTATCACCTCTGTGACCGGTCCTAACACCCTTCACGGTACTGCGGTAATTTACAAATAAGTTTTGCAGAACCCTCATACTTGCCACTGCAAAAAAAACGCCCTGCATATGCAGGGCGTTTTGCTTTTTTGCGCTTTTACAGCGTCTGCTGGGGAATATCCTGATGACGTGTAACGTCAACCGGCATCCCCGCGCGCGCCTCCATTGCTCGCTCTATTACCGTATCGTCAGTATCGACGCTGGTTTTGAAACGATACATCTCTGCATTGAGGGGGATCGGCAGCGTTTGTGGATCATCACCGATGTTCTTCGATAAAGGCTGATGGATCTCCACCAGGCGTTTGCCGCCAGGCTCTTCAGACACCTTGATCGGCGTGTTGATGATGTTCACTTTTGTTCCTGGCGCTATCACGCTGTACAGGGTCTTGATATCGTCATCACGCAGGCGAATACAGCCGGAGCTAACCCGCATTCCGATACCAAAATCAGCATTGGTTCCATGCAGAAGATAGACGCCACCGTAAGCGGCAAGGCGGATAGCATGGTGACCCATCGGGTTATCCGGGCCAGCAGGAACCACCGCCGGTAAATCTATCCCCTGAGCCTTATAGCGTGCGCGAATATTGGCGGTCGGCGTCCAGGTCGGATTGGCGCGTTTATCCGACACTGTGGTCACCATGGTTGGGGTGAGCGTATCGCCGCCCAGTTGACCAATGCCAATAGGGTAGACGGTCACTTCATTTTTACCCGGTGGGTAGTAATAGAGGCGCAATTCGGCGAGGTTAATCACAATCCCTTCGCGCGGCGCATCAGGCAGCAACGTTTGCAGAGGAATGGTTAACACGCTCCCGGCGCGCGGCACATACGGGTCAACGCCCGGGTTAGCCTGTAACAGCGCCAGGAAGCCCACGTTATATTTTTTTGCAATCGCCTCAAGTGAACCGCCATTGTTTTCAACCACATGAAAGCGGTTTTCACCCACCACACGGCTGCCGGCAGGGGGAAGAGGCCAGGTGTTAGCCCGGGCAGGAAGCGCTATTGCCACCGCCGCAGCCAGCGCAAACAACGTTATCCAGCGAGTCATACGCGAAGAGGTCATTATTACCATAATCCATATAAATGATAAGGTTATTGTTATTCAAGAAGTTAATGATAATTATGACGAATGGATGTGTCGGGAAATCCAGGGGGTTTGCAAAGAGTTTGTAAATTGTCTCCCCGGCAGCGTTCATACTGCCGGGGAGTGAGGGCAAGTTATGCGATCGCGTTTTCTTCCAGCTGGCGCATAAAGTTACGCACCCAGTCCATGCGGGCTTTACGTTCAGCCAACTCCTGGGTGAATTTCAGACGCGTTGGCCCGTCCAGGCGGAAATGCTGCGGCTGTTTTTGCAGTAAACCAATCAGCCACACCGGATTGACGTGATTCTTCTCGGCAAACTCAATCACGCCACCTTTCTCATTACCTTCCAGCTTACGAATGCCCAGTTTCTGTGCCTGCTGACGCAGTCGGGCAATATCCAGCAGGTTTCGCGCGGCATCTGGCAGCAGGCCAAAGCGGTCAATAAGCTCAACTTTGATCTCCTCCAGTTCGTTTTCACTTTTCGCACTGGCAATGCGTTTGTAGAACGAAAGGCGAGTGTTCACATCCGGGATAAAATCGTCCGGCAGCAGGGACGGCATCCGCAGCTCGACTTCCGTTTGCTGGCTGGTCAAATCTTCCAGTGACGGTTCACGCCCGGCTTTTAGCGCATCAACGGCGTTTTCCAGCAGCTCCATATACAGCGAGAAGCCTATGGTTTCCATGGAACCACTCTGGTCTTCACCCAGTAATTCACCGGCACCGCGGATCTCCAGGTCGTGCGTTGCCAGGGCAAACCCTGCACCCAGATCTTCGAGCGAGGCGATGGCTTCCAGACGCTTTTGTGCATCAGTGGTCATCGATTTCGGATGCGGCGTCAGCAGCCAGGCGTAGGCCTGGTGGTGCGAACGCCCAACGCGGCCACGCAACTGGTGCAACTGCGCCAGACCAAAGTGATCAGCGCGTTCAATGATGATGGTATTTGCCGTTGGGATGTCGATACCGGTTTCAATAATGGTGGTACAGACCAGCACGTTAAAACGCTGGTGGTGGAAATCGTTCATCACCCGTTCCAGCTCGCGTTCACGCATCTGCCCGTGCCCAATGGCGATACGTGCTTCAGGAACCAGCTCCGCCAGTTTATCTGCCGCTTTCTGGATGTTTTCGACATCGTTAAAGAGATAGTAAACCTGCCCGCCGCGCAGCACCTCACGCAGAATGGCTTCGCGTACGACCAGGCTATCGTACTCGCGTACGAAGGTTTTTACCGCCAGGCGGCGTGCCGGTGGTGTGGCGATAATCGACAGATCGCGCATTCCACTCATGGCCATATTCAGGGTTCGCGGAATTGGCGTGGCGGTTAAGGTCAGGATGTCGACATCGGAGCGCATCGCTTTGATACGCTCTTTATGACGCACGCCGAAACGGTGCTCTTCATCGACAATCAGCAGCCCTAAATCTTTCCACTTCACATCGCTTTGCAGAAGTTTGTGGGTGCCGATAAGAATATCGATTTTGCCTTCGCTTGCCTGCTCCAGAATTTGCGTCTGCTCTTTGGCGCTGCGAAAACGGGAAAGCATCTCGATACGTACCGGCCAGTTGGCAAAGCGGTCGCGGAAGTTGTCATAATGCTGCTGGGCAAGAAGCGTGGTCGGCACCAGTACGGCGACCTGCTTGTTGTTCTCCACGGCCAGAAACGCTGCGCGCATCGCCACTTCGGTTTTCCCAAAGCCTACGTCTCCGCAGACCAGCCTGTCCATTGCCAGCGGCTGACACATATCACTCAATACCGCGTTGATGGCCTGGGCCTGATCCGGCGTGGTTTCAAACGGGAAGCTGTCGCAGAACAGCTGATACTGCTCTTTATCATGCTTAAAGGCATAACCTTCTTTTGCTGCGCGCTGGGCGTAAATGTCCAGCAGTTCAGCGGCCACATCACGCACTTTCTCGGCGGCTTTCTGGCGCGCGCGGGCCCAGGCATCACCGCCCAGTTTATGCAGCGGTGCGTTATCTTCGGCACCCCCGGCATAACGGCTAATCAGATGCAGTGACGAAACTGGTACGTAAAGTTTGGCGTCGTTGGCGTAGGTCAGCATCAGGTATTCACCCTTAATGCCGCCCGCCTCAAGGGTGGTCATCCCCTGATAACGACCAACACCGTGCTCAAGGTGAACAATGGGCTGGCCCGGGTGCAATTCCGCCAGGTTGCGGATAAGCGTATCCGGGTTAATGGTGCGGCGGCTATCCTGGCGGCGGCGTGCCACACGTTCGCCAAGCAGGTCACTTTCGCAGATCAGGGCCAGATTGTTGAGCGTATCGATAAAACCGTGCTCGGCGGCGCCGATCATCAGGTAACGCCCGTTAGCGTTGGCTTCATCAAGACGGAATATACGTTTAGGGGCGACTTTAATGCGCCCGAGCAGTTCACCTAATGCTTCGCGGCGGCCTTCACTTTCTACCGAGAAAATCACTGGCCCGGTAAAGGCCTCAAGGAATTTTCGCAGGCTATCCAGTGGCGATTTTTGCTGCGCCTGTACGGCCAAATCAGGCAGTTTCTGGAAGGCGAGGTTGGTGTTCGCGGCTTTATCGGCAAGGGTGTCCGTTTTGAGCTGCACACGCGGCCAGCGCTTAAGTTCTGCATTTAACTCATCGGTACGCAGCCACAGCTGTTCGGGTGGCAGCAATGGGCGCATCGGGTCAACCCCACGGCTCTCATAACGGGCGCGGGTTTCACCTTCAAAACGGCTGGCGCTGGCGTCGACATCTCCGGTGTTAACAATCAGCGTATTGGCCGGGAAATAGCTAAACAGCGCAGGCAATGGCTCGTTAAAGAACAGGGGCTGCCAGTATTCGATCCCGGTAGGTAGCGTGCCTTTGCTGACCTGCTGATAGATATGCTCCGCATCGCGCTTCACGTCGAACTTGTCGCGCCACTGGCTGCGGAAAAGCTCGATGGCGGTTTTGTCGGTCGGGAATTCGTGAGCAGGCAGCAGGTTGATGGATTCAACTTCTTCCAGCGTACGCTGAGTGTCGGCATCAAAGACACGCAGGCTGTCGATTTCGTCGTCAAAAAAGTCCAGACGGTAAGGCTGGTCGCTGCCCATCGGGTACAGATCCAGCAGGGCGCCGCGCGTGGCGTATTCGCCGTGTTCCATTACCTGATCAACATGGCGGTATCCGGCGCTTTCAAGCTGCGCGCGTAGGGCATCGCGCGACAGACGCTGGCCTTTTTTCATCACCAGCGCATGACCATGCAAATAGCTGTGCGGACAGACGCGCTGCATCAGGGTATTTACCGGCACAATCAGCACGCCGCGCTGCATGGACGGTAACTGGTAGAGCGTGGACAGGCGAGAGGAGATGATCTCCTGGTGCGGGGAGAAGCTGTCATACGGCAGCGTTTCCCAGTCAGCCAGGCTGAAGATCAGGTTATCGGTGAACTGGCGGATTTCGTCATGCAGGCGTAATGCATTTTGCATATCCGGGGCGACAAGTACGACCGGACCGGGATGCCGCTCTGCGATTTCTGCCACCAGTGTGGCGCACGCCGCGCCCGTGAGTTCACCCAGCTGGCGTTGGTCGCCCGCTTTGCCGGGCAAGGAATAACGGTAGTGTTCAGGCATGGCTATGTCAGAGTCTCTTATGGGTATACCCAGTATTGGGGCATATCACTGATACGCAATGTCTTTATTATCCTCGATCGTTTTGCATAAGCAAACTGGAACCGCACAGGCGGTAAACTCGCCCTGAATCAGGGCGAGTTGGACGTTAGCGGGCGGCTGACGCCAGAGAAAGACGAGCAGGTGGGGAAAAGAACAGGTCGCCAAACAGCGCGGTAGAAAGCTTGCGTGCACCAAGACCGAAAAGTGTACAGATCAACAGGCTGGCAAACGGATAGATGAGCAGCAGCGCCAGTTCCGCCCAGACAGGCCAGTACGCGCCATTCATTTCGCCAATGAGGAACAGGCTAAATGCCTCGATTAAAATGCGATGCGTGGTGTAAATGGCAATCGTGTTTGAGCCAATCACATTAAGCAAATTATTGGGATGTACAGCGTAGCGTTGTTCAACGCTATAGAAGAGTTTCATGATAAGCAGTACGGACAGCAGGGAGAGCAATAGAGGGGCATTGGCAAACCACAGCACAACAGATACCGCACCGAACGCGGCAATGGGCAGCCAGGCGCGGCGCAGTGACAGTCCTTTCATCCATGCCATGAGCTGAGCACCATACCATGCGCCCATGCTGTAGTAGACCATATTGCGCACCACACTGTTCATCCCCCACCACGGCAGCGGCAGGAAGTTTATCGCGATGCTCGCCAGCGCCAGAAGCCCCAGCACCGGCAGTTTCCAGCGGCTTAAGAGCTTACACAGCGTGAAGTAGACCACCAGGGCGTACAGATACCACAGGCTGGTGCTGGCGGTGAGCATCGCCAGAATAAACGCCGGGACCGAATCCGCGTAGGCGGCGTTGGATGAGGTGGCTAATTCGCGCTCTGGGGCCAGCCAGGCATTCAGGTGGCTGAGCGCCTGCCATTGCAGGACACCCCACAGGGCCAGCACCCAGACAATGCTCCAGATGCGCTTATCGAGGCTGGTTCGCCAGCCCACTTCATCGATATACCGGCGTATCAAATAGCCTGAAATAAAGAAAAATACCGGCATCCGAAACGGTGCGAGGTAGAGGTTAAAATAGACCCAGCATTTGGCGAGGAGGCCGGACAGAGGATGTTGTAGCCCGCTGAGATGTGGATAAAAGGTGATAACCGAGTGATAAATCACCACCAGGCAGATGCACAGCCCTTTTATCTGGTTAATCCATAATGCTTTTTGTTTCATCGGGAAACGGTACCTGTATTGCCATAAACGAACCGTTTATCCTGGGTGAAGGGGCAGGGGATGTAATCAGTAACAGTCTGTATCAGTACGTTTTTCGGAAAAGGTGGAGGGCGCAGTATCTACGTTCAGCGAGTAGCACTATGATTTATCTGATTTTTTCGGAAAAATGATTACCAAAGCTTACGGTTTCAGTCATTTACGCTTAACGGATTCGCTTATATACTCGTGGGTCTGCTATCAGCAAACAGACGGATTTCATGTACCAACCTGTCGCACTCTTCATAGGCTTACGTTACATGCGTGGGCGCGCCGCGGACCGATTCGGTCGCTTTGTCTCCTGGCTTTCCACTATTGGTATCACGCTTGGCGTGATGGCACTGGTGACGGTTCTCTCCGTGATGAATGGCTTCGAGCGCGAGCTGCAAAACAACATCCTGGGGCTGATGCCACAGGCCGTACTCTCTTCTTCAAACGGTTCCGTTAACCCGCAACAGCTGCCGGAAAGTGCCGCGAAATTGCAGGGTGTGACGCGCGTTGCGCCGCTCACAACCGGTGACGTGGTGCTGCAAAGCGCCCGCAGCGTGGCGGTTGGAGTGATGCTGGGGATCGACCCGGCACAGGACGATCCGCTCACACCGTATCTGGTTAACGTGAAACAAACCGATCTCGTGGCGGGGCAATACAACGTGATCCTTGGCGAGCAGCTTGCCGGGCAACTTGGCGTTAACCGTGGCGATCAACTGCGTGTGATGGTGCCGTCAGCCAGCCAGTTCACGCCGATGGGGCGTCTGCCAAGCCAGCGTCTGTTCAACATTATTGGTACCTTTGCCGCCAACAGCGAAGTCGATGGCTATCAGATGCTGGTGAACATTCAGGATGCATCGCGCCTGATGCGCTATCCGGCGGGTAATATCACCGGCTGGCGTCTGTGGCTTGATGCGCCGTTAAAAGTGGATGTTCTCAGCCAGCAAAAGCTGCCGGAAGGGACAAAATGGCAGGACTGGCGTGAACGCAAAGGCGAGCTGTTCCAGGCCGTGCGCATGGAAAAAAACATGATGGGGCTGCTTCTGAGCCTGATCGTGGCGGTTGCCGCGTTTAACATCATCACCTCACTTGGGCTGATGGTGATGGAAAAACAGGGCGAAGTCGCCATTCTGCAAACCCAAGGGCTAACGCCGCGTCAGATCATGGCCGTGTTTATGGTTCAGGGGGCCAGCGCCGGGATTATCGGCGCGCTGTTAGGTGCAGTGCTGGGCGCATTGCTGGCCAGTCAGCTCAATAATTTAATGCCAATTATCGGTGCACTTCTCGATGGCGCGGCGCTGCCAGTCGCTATTGAGCCGTTGCAGGTGATTGGCATTGCACTGGCCGCGATGGCCATTGCGTTGCTTTCCACGCTTTATCCTTCATGGCGCGCTGCCGCCACTCAACCCGCTGAGGCTTTACGTTATGAATAAGATCCTGTTGCAATGCGACAACCTGTCCAAACGCTATCAGGAAGGCACTGTACAGACTGATGTCCTGCACAATGTGAGCTTTAGCGTGGGTGAAGGCGAGATGATGGCGATTGTCGGCAGCTCCGGCTCCGGTAAAAGTACTTTGCTGCACCTGCTGGGCGGGCTGGATACGCCGACGGAGGGCGACGTGATTTTCTCCGGCCAGCCGATGAGTAAAATGTCTTCTGCGGCGAAAGCTGAATTGCGTAACCGAGAGCTGGGCTTTATCTACCAGTTCCACCACCTGCTGCCGGATTTCACGGCGCTGGAAAACGTGGCGATGCCGCTGCTGATTGGCAAAAAGAAACCGGCAGAAATTAACGCCCGCGCCAGCGATATGTTGAAAGCAGTGGGGCTTGGGCATCGCGGTAATCACCGTCCGTCTGAGCTGTCTGGCGGCGAGCGTCAGCGTGTGGCGATTGCCCGTGCGCTGGTGAACAACCCGCGCCTGGTGCTGGCAGATGAACCAACCGGTAACCTGGATGCGCGTAATGCAGACAGCATTTTCCAGCTACTGGGCGAACTTAACGCGTCCCAGGGAACCGCATTTCTGGTGGTGACCCACGATCTGCAACTGGCTAAACGCATGGGCCGTCAGCTTGAGATGCGCGATGGTCATCTGAACGCCGAGCTGACCCTGATGGGAGCGGAGTAATGGCTTCACCGTTATCGTTACTCATCGGTTTACGCTTTAGCCGTGGTCGCCGTCGCGGCGGCATGGTGTCGCTTATCTCGGTGATTTCCACCGTGGGGATTGCGTTGGGTGTTGCCGTGCTGATTGTGGGGCTGAGCGCCATGAACGGCTTTGAGCGCGAGCTCAACAACCGCATTCTGGCGGTGGTGCCTCACGGCGAAATCGAGCCGGTTAACCAACCCTGGACGAACTGGAGTGATGCGCTCAGTAAAGTGGAAAAAGTGCCCGGCATTGCTGCTGCTGCGCCGTATATCAACTTTACCGGGCTGGTTGAAAGCGGGGTAAACCTGCGAGCCATTCAGGTTAAAGGGGTAAACCCGCAGCAGGAAGAGCGTTTAAGCGCATTACCGAAATATGTTCAGAACGGCGCGTGGGCGAACTTTAAGCCCGGCGAGCAGCAAATCATTATGGGTAAAGGCGTGGCTGACGCGCTGAAAGTGAAGCAGGGTGACTGGGTTTCCATCATGATCCCCAATGCCAGTGCGGACCATAAATTACAGCAGCCAAAACGTGTGCGTCTGCACGTCACGGGAATTCTCCAGCTGAGCGGCCAGCTCGATCACAGCTTTGCAATGGTGCCGATGGGAGATGCGCGTCAGTATCTGGACATGGGTGACAGCGTGACGGGCATTGCCATTAAGGTCAACGACGTCTTTAACGCCAATAAGCTGGTCCGTGATGCGGGTGGGGTCACCAATAATTACGTCTACATCAAGAGCTGGATTGGCACGTACGGCTATATGTACCGTGATATTCAGATGATCCGCGCCATTATGTACCTGGCCATGGTGCTGGTGATTGGCGTAGCCTGCTTTAATATCGTGTCGACCCTGGTGATGGCCGTTAAAGACAAGAGCGGTGACATCGCCGTGCTGCGTACCCTGGGGGCGAAAGACGGTCTTATTCGCGCCATTTTTGTCTGGTATGGTTTACTGGCTGGGCTGTTTGGCAGCCTCTGCGGTGTGGTGATTGGCGTGGTGGTTTCTCTCCAGCTGACGCCGATTATTAACTTGATTGAAAAGCTTATCGGCCACCAGTTCCTGTCAGGTGATATCTATTTTATTGACTTCCTGCCGTCTGAATTGCACTGGCTGGACGTTATTTATGTGCTGGTTACAGCACTTTTACTGAGTCTGCTGGCAAGCTGGTATCCGGCGCGTCGCGCAAGCCGAATTGATCCGGCGAGGGTATTAAGTGGCCAGTAATTTCGTCATGATTTAGCGGCTATTGGGTCGCCAAATCAGAAAGAGGAATGCGTTATGTATTATGGATTTGATATTGGCGGCACCAAAATTGCGCTGGGCGTATTTGATGAAAACCTCAAATTGCAGTGGGAAACCCGCGTTCCCACGCCGCGCGAAAGCTACGATGAATTCTTAACCGCTATTGCCACGCTGGTGGCGCAAGCCGACGCGCGTTTTGGCGTGAAAGGCACGGTGGGCATTGGTATTCCGGGGATGCCCGAAACCGACGACGGCACGCTGTATGCCGCCAACGTGCCTGCGGCCAGCGGCAAACCGCTGCGTGCCGACCTTTCCGCTCTCCTTGAACGCGACGTGCGTTTAGACAACGATGCCAACTGTTTTGCCCTTTCCGAAGCCTGGGATGACGAGTTTCGACAGTATCCGCTGGTGATGGGGCTTATCCTCGGCACGGGCGTCGGCGGGGGAATCGTTGTCAACGGTAAGCCTATTACCGGGCGCAGTTACATCACCGGTGAGTTTGGCCATATTCGCCTGCCAGTGGATGCGCTGGAGGTCGTGGGGCGTGATTTTCCGCTCACCCGATGCGGATGCGGCCAGCATGGCTGCATCGAGAACTATCTCTCCGGGGGTGGGTTTGCATGGCTATACGAACACTTCTATCATCAGAAAATTGATGCCCCACACATCATTACGTTGTGGGAACAGGGTAATGAACAGGCGCGTGAACATGTTGAACGCTACCTGGATTTGCTGGCGGTGTGTCTGGGGAATATCCTGACCATCGTCGACCCCGATCTGCTGGTGATTGGCGGCGGGTTATCAAACTTTACCGCGATAACAGAACAGTTGTCAGGGCGTTTGCCCCGACATTTATTGCCCGTTGCCCGTGTGCCGCGTATTGAACGTGCGCGCCACGGGGACGCAGGAGGAATGCGCGGAGCCGCTTTCCTTCATCTCTCCGATTAGTCTACGAGGTTACTATGCTGTCGCGTCGGTTAGGTCGACTCAGCCGTTTTCGTAAAAATAAACGTCGTTTGCGTGAGCGCTTGCGCCAGCGGATCTTTTTCAGAGACAGGATGATGCCAGAAGCGATGGACAAACCCAGAGTGGTGGTACTGACCGGCGCGGGGATCTCTGCCGAGTCCGGCATTCGCACGTTTCGTGCGGCTGACGGGCTGTGGGAAGAGCATCGTGTAGAGGATGTGGCAACCCCGGAAGGCTTCGCCAGGGATCCCGATTTAGTCCAGGGGTTCTATAACGCGCGCCGTCGGCAGCTTCAGCAACCTGAGGTGGCCCCGAACGCGGCTCATCTGGCGCTGGCCCGGCTGGAAGATACGCTGGGTGACCGTTTTCTGCTGATAACCCAGAACATCGACAATCTGCACGAGCGTGCCGGTAACCGCAATATCATCCATATGCACGGCGAACTGCTGAAGGTGCGCTGCGCCTGGAGCGGACAGGTGCTCGACTGGACAGATGATGTGCAGCCCGATGACCGTTGCCATTGCTGCCAGTTCCCTTCGCGCCTGCGCCCGCATGTGGTCTGGTTCGGTGAGATGCCGCTGGGAATGGATGAAATCTATAGCGCGCTGGCCATGGCGGATGTGTTTATCGCCATCGGCACCTCAGGCCATGTCTATCCGGCGGCAGGGTTTGTTCATGAAGCCCGGTTACAGGGGGCGCATACCGTTGAGCTTAATCTGGAACCGAGTCAGGTCGGTAGCGAGTTTGAAGAGAAGCACTACGGGCTGGCAAGTCAGGTTGTACCGGATTTTGTCGATAAGCTGCTGAAAGGGCTGTAACTGCGCATGGTGTATTGGCGAGGCCGGGTGTGCGAAAAGCTACCCGGCCTTGTTTTTGGTTATGAATTAAAGAACGCCAGCGTCTTCTCCAGCGATTTGGCCTGTTCGTCCAGCGACATGGCCGCCGCAGAGATCTGCTGAACCAACGACGCATTCTGCTGGGTCGTGCTGTCCATCTGATTGACTGCTGTGCTGACCTGGCTAATGCCCCGGTTCTGCTCGTCCAGCGCCTGCACAATCTCGTTAATCACCAGATGAACATGTGAAACGGCCTCAATGATCTGTTTCATCATTCCACCGGTTTCGTTAACCAGCTCAACCCCTTTACTGACACGACCCGAAGACTCGGCAATCAGTTGTGAGATCTCTTTGGCCGCACTGGCGCTGCGCTGGGCAAGGTTACGAACTTCACCCGCTACCACGGCAAAACCGCGTCCCTGTTCGCCTGCCCGGGCTGCTTCCACGGCGGCATTCAGCGCGAGGATATTGGTCTGGAAGGCGATACCGTCCACGATGCTGTTGATCTCACCAATCTTACGTGCGCTCTCGTCGATTTCGCCGATAACCTCCACCACTTCATTCACCAGCATTTCACCGTGACCGGCAATGGTAGCCGCCTGGTCGGTGAGGCGCGTCGCCTTATGGGCATTGTCGGCGTTGTTTTTCACCGTGACAGAAATTTCCTCCATGCTGGCCGCGGTTTCCACAATGGCGGCTGCTTGTTCTTCGGTGCGGGACGCCAGGTCGAGATTACCGGCCGCAATTTCGCTGGTACCGCCATGCACAGAATGGCTGGCTTCATTGATGTTATCGACGATGCGTTTAAGCTGCATCTGCATGGTGTGCAGTGCGTAAAAAATGCTGCTGGTATCGCCTGCCCGCACAGGAATGGCGTTGTTCAAATCTCCTCGGGCAACCGCAAGGGCGATCCCTGCGGCCGCTAAAGGCTCTCCGCCAACCGGCCGATCCACTTTGCGGGTAAAGATTTGCGCCATCACCAGGCTCACCACCACGATGCTTAACACCATCAGAATAATGGCTTTCAGCAAAAACTGGCGCGCTTCGGACATCACTTCACTCACCGGCGTCACGATGGCCAGCTTCCACGGCGTCTGGCTGTTACCGATGTTAATCGTCTGCCAGGTAATAAACGCCTCTTCTTTCAGCAGCGGGTCGTCGGCGCGTGAAACCTCGCGGCCTGTCACTTTACCGGAGTAAGGTTTACCCACTGCGCCTTTATCAGGACTGGAGACCACGTTATTGCCAGCCGAAAGGAGCAGGGCGTAGCCTGTGCCGTTCCAGGGTTTAATGGCCCCAATCATTTTTTGCAGCGTGGCGAGCGAGAAATCAGACGTCACCGACCCCAGAAACTGCCCATTGTGCATGACAGGTGCCGCAATCGAGGTGAGCATCACATCCACGCCGTTATAGGGGTAGATATAGGGCTCGATGATGACATCCTTCTGGCGCTGCTTTGGCAGCAGATAGTAGTCGCCGCTGCCCGGCGTTTCGAAGTCGGTCAACAGGTGTAAAGCCGGTTGACCTGTGGCATCTCGGTCGACGTAACGAGCGTAGCGGCCTGCCGCATCCTCACCGCTCTGACCGGCAAAGCTGGCATCTTTGTCGTCAAAAGCGTTGGGTTCAAAAGCCATCGACATAGACAGAAAATTGGGGTGAGCCGCAAGATAATGAACCAGCAACTGGTTCAGCCCCTGGCGCTCGGGGATCCCCGCGTCACGCAGCGCCAGCGCGCTGTTGCCAATATCATGGGCGGCAGCAAGCGCGGAATCCATCTGCTTGCTGACCTGTAACGACTGAACCTGGGCAATTTGCTGGACGTGTTTTTTAGCCAGCTGTTCCTGCTGATCCATCCATTGCCACATCATAAAACCAATCGTTGCCGTAAAACCCACCGTCACGGTGACGAAAATAGATAACAGCATCAACGTCTTGACTCTTATTCTTTGCTTCTGGACCATGGCGTTTTTCATTCTCTTCTCCCGTAAAGTTGTACCTGGCAGGCAGGCACAGATCATTTATCGGATATATCGCCATTTTTCTGTATAGCGGAGAGTTTATTTAATTTAAATTTTACAAATCATAAAACCCTTGGGTTAGTATGGTTGATATTAATTTGTGCAATAAATCAAAATAGCGCTCGATAATGGTCGATCTACTCGTGTAGAAAGAGGATGCTTATAACAATAAGGCCGATAAGGAGGGCGGTATATGTACGCATTTATCGCAAGACAACCCATTTTTAATACGGACATGAATACCATTGCGTATGAATTGTTGTTCAGAGATGGGATGAATAACTGCTTCCCAGATGTGTCGGCGGAATATGCCACATCCCGGATGATTTCTGACCAATTTTTATGTGTTCCGTCCCAGCGGATCGCAGGAGCATTGACGTCGTTTATTAATTTCCCGTCACACATGGTCATTAATCGCAGCGGGGAAGCGCTGGATAAAAATAACGTGGTCATTGAGATCCTTGAAGACGCCATACCCGGAGAGGAACTTCTTCAGGCAGTCAAAGAGATGAATGCTAATGGTTATCGTTTTGCGCTGGATGATTTTACTCTGGCGGCGGAATGGGATGCTTTTTTACCCTATATTTCGATACTGAAATTTGATGTAAGGAATAATACCTTAGCGCAAATTGAAAATTATTTGCAACAACGTAAAAACCTGACCGGACATATTAAGTATCTTGCTGAAAAAGTTGAGACTAAAGAGGAATTCGAAAAATATCGTGAGGCAGGATTTTCGCTTTTTCAGGGATACTTTTTTTGCCGCCCGGAGATCATTAAATATAAACGCTTATCGCAAAACCAGCTGGCGATTTTCCGGCTTCAGGCGGAAGTGGGACGCAATAAACCCGATTTCAGGATAATTGAGTCGTTGATTAAAACTGACCTCACGTTGTCCTATAAGATCATGCGGTATATGAAACACACGGCATTTAAATATGCGGGTGCCTGTAATTTCAGCAAGTTAACCCTGAGCGAAGTGCTCATGTATCTGGGTGAAAACCAGCTCAAACGGTTTGTGGCGGTCGTGGTGCTGGCCAGTGCAGGCACTGACACCGTCAACGAACTTTACCCTCTGAGCATGATGCGGGGCAAATTCTGCGAGCTGGTGTCAGCGAAAATGGATGAGCCGCTGCTGGCAGAAAATGCGTTTATCTGCGGCCTGTTCTCGTTACTCGATACCATCCTTGAGTTGCCGATGACGGAGCTGATGAAGCAAATTGCGGTGCCGCAAAGTGTGAGCAATGCGCTGTGTCATCAGGAAGGCGTGTTGGCCGAAATGGTATCGCTTTGTCGTTTGTACGAACAGCAGAAGTGGAGTGATGCGGCCAAAATGTGCAATGCGCTGGGGCTGTCAGAGGAAGAGGTTATCGAGGCCATGCGAATGGCAACGCTCTGGGCCGGGGAGAATGCTGTTAATTAATTCTTCCTCACTCCGTGCAGACGGAGTGCGGAAGAACGTGACGCCGATTAGCGGCCAGCTTTTAGCTTCTGGTAATAGTCTTCGTAAAGGCGGCTCGCGTCGCCAACATCATTCTGCCATTCGCCTTTACTGATTGTGTCGGCATCCGGATACAGGGACTTATCGTTTGCGACTTCCGGGCTTAGCAGTTTACGCGCGGCCAGGTTTGGCGTGGGATAACCGATGGTTTCGGCAACCTGTTTTGCCACGTCCGGGCGCAGCAGGAAGTTGATAAGCTTAAGTGCACCCTCAACGTTTTTGGCGTTAGACGGAATAGAGAGGCTGTCCATCCAGAAGATCCCGCCCTCTTTTGGCCAGACCACTGTCAGCGGCGTACCGGCCTGACGCGCAACCCAGGCGGAGCCATTCCAGACCATCCCGAGGTTCACTTCACCTTCCATATACGGGTTAGCCGGGTTATCTGAGTTGAACGCCGCCACATTTGGCATCAGTTTTTTCAGCTCGTTATAGGCAGCTTCAATCTCTTTCGGATCGGTGGTGTTACCGGAATACCCCAGCTTACGCAGTGCTATCTGGAACACTTCGCGCGCATCGTCGGTCAACAGCAGGCTGCTTTTATACTCAGGCTTCCACAGATCTGCCCAACTGGTGACGGTTTTCGGGTCAATGGCGTCACTGTTGATCCCAATGGCCGTTGCACCCCAGATATACGGAATGGAGTAGTCATTATTCGGGTCGAACGGCTTGTTAAGCATCTGTGGATCAAGATTATTGAAGTGGGACAACTTCGTTTTATCGATCTTCTGGATCATGCCCTCTTTGCGCATTTTGTCGACGAAATAGGTCGATGGAACCACCAGGTCGTATGCGCCATCTTTGTACGTTTTGAGCTTGGCGTACATGGTTTCATTCGACTCATAGGTGGAATAGATAACCTTGATGCCGGTCTCTTTGGTGAACTGTTCCAGTAGACCAGGCGGCACGTACTCGGTCCAGTTGTAGAAATAGAGTGTCTTGCTGTCATCAGCGTGCGCCGTGCTCATACCCAGCACCAGCGCCGCAGCGGCAAACATTTTTTTCATTTCGATGTCCCCAGAGATTTTGTTTTATCACGCGCAACAAGCTGGCTGGCAATAACCATAACCAGCGATAACACCAACAGAATAGTCGCCAGCGCGTTCACCTCAGGCGAAACGCCAACTTTCACCATCGAGTAAATCTTCAACGGCAGAATTTCATAGCCAGGCCCGGTCACGAAAGAGGAGACCACAACGTCATCCATCGACAAGGTAAAGCTCAGCAGCCACCCGGCGGCAACGGCAGGCATTGCCAGCGGTAGTATGATTTTGCGCAGGATAGTCATCTCGCTGGCACCCAGATCCTTCGCCGCTTCAAGCATCCTGACATCAAACCCTTTCAGACGCGAGTAGACGGTGACCACCACAAACGGCAGGCAGAAGGTGATATGGGAAAACAGCAACGACCAGAAGCCAAGCTGTATGCCCAGCAGCATAAACAGCACCAGCAGTGAAATCGCCATCACGATATCTGGCGACATCATCACCACAAACAGCATCCCACTGACGAACGGCTTTCCGCGAAAACGATAGCGATAAAGCGCCACGGCAGTCAGGGAGCCAATAAGTGTGGCAAAGGTTGCGGAGAAGATAGCCATCGTCAGAGAGTGCTGAGCCGCCTGTAACAGGCTGTCGTTGTTCATCAACAGGCTGTACCAGTTGGTCGTGAAGCCTTGCCAGTTGATCCCGAAACGCGAGCTGTTAAACGAGTTCACGATCAAAATGATAATCGGGATATATAAGTAGGCATAAATGGCGGTCATAAAACCGCCGCGAAGCAGTCGACCGATCATTCGAGTTCCACCTTCTTGTTCAGTAAACGTGCGGCGCGCCAGTACACCAGCAGCATCAGGCCCATTACCAGTGTCAGGGTAATGCTGGTGGCAGAGCCGAACGGCCAGTCACGGATGTTAAGGAACTGACTCTTAATGACGTTACCAATGAGCAGGTTTTTCGCCCCGCCCATCAGGTCGGAAACGTAGAACAGCCCCATGGCAGGTAGCATCACCAGCAGACATCCGGCAATAATCCCCGGCATGGTCAGTGGAAGAATGATGCGGATAAAGGTTTGCAGCCTGTTCGCCCCCAGATCCTTCGCGGCTTCCAGCAGCGGCTTGTCGAGCTTTTCAATGCTTGAGTAGAGCGGCATTACCATAAACGGCAGCAATATGTACACCAGACCAATGATCACCGCCCCTGGCGTAAACATGATACGCACAGGCGTATCGATCACTCCAAGCCAGAGCAGAAATTCATTCATGTACCCTTTGGTACTGAGGAATAACTTCAGCCCGTAAATACGGATTAATGAGTTGGTCCAGAAGGGAACAATCAGTAAAAACAGCAACAGGGGACGCACTTTCTGCGGCAGTCGCGCCAGAAACCACGCAAAGGGATAGCCCAATACCAGACAGGCGACGGTCGCTATCAGCGCCATATTGAGCGAATGCAGCAGCACCTCAAAATAGAGCGGGTCGAGCAGGCGTGAGTAGTTGTCCAGCGTAAAGACCAGCGTAACGAAATTGGCATCATCACGGGTTAAGAAGCTGGTCGCAATGATCATCAGGTTGGGTAAAAAGACAAACAACACAAGCCAACCGACGATAGTGGCAATCACCACATTCTGGAATTTACTTGTGTTCTTCATCAGCCAGTACAACCTCCCAGCTTTCTACCCAGTTAATAACCATTTTCTGATTGAGGGAGTGGTCAAAGTCAGGGTCGTCCTCGTTAAAGAATTCGCTGACCATCACCATTTTGCCATTTTCCAGCTCAACCACGGACTCCAGGGTCATCCCTTTGTAGTTCCGTTCCCGGATATATCCGATAAGCCCCTCGGCATCCGCCTGATGGTGGATCTCATCGACGCGCAAGTCTTCTGGGCGCAGCAGCACATTCAGTTTTTGCCCCGGCTGAACATCAAAGTTCACGTAGATATTGCATTCGCGGCCTTCAACATTTGCCCGCACCCGCTGTTCGTCCAGGCGCTCAATCACCATTGCGTTGAAGATATTGATCTCGCCGATGAAGCTTGCCACAAACAGGTTTTTGGGCTCTTCGTAGATTTCGCGGGGCGTGCCGTCTTGCTCAATTTTGCCGTCACGCATTACCACAATGCGGTCTGACATGGTGAGCGCTTCTTCCTGATCGTGGGTCACGAAGACAAACGTAATGCCAAGCTTACGTTGCAGTGCTTTCAGCTCATTTTGCATCTGTTTGCGCAGTTTATAATCCAGCGCCGAGAGGGATTCATCCAGCAGCAGCAGGCGCGGCTTGTTGACCACGGCGCGCGCAATGGCGACACGCTGCTGTTGGCCACCAGAAAGCTGATGCGGTTTACGCTGGGCAAACTCTTCCAGCTGCACCATTTTCAGCGCGTCGGTTACGCGGGGTGGGATCTCGTTTGCCGGCGTTTTTTGCATCCGCAGGCCAAACGCCACGTTCTCAAACACGGTCATGTGCGGGAACAGGGCATAGCTCTGAAAGACGGTATTGACGTGACGTTCTTCGGCAGGAACCTGGGTTATATTGAGGTTCTCAAGGTGGATGTGGCCGTTATCGACATTTTCCAGCCCGGCGATAAGGCGCAATACGGTTGTTTTGCCGCAGCCTGAAGGGCCAAGCAGCGTAAGAAACTCACCGTCATTGATGGTCAGATTGAGATCGGAAATCACCTCTTTACCATCAAAGCTTTTACGAATTCGTTCCAGTTGCACCAGCGGCGAAAGGGAACGGGGTTGTGTATTCAATTTTTGCGCTGTCCCATATAGACGCTCCGGGTGGCATTCCGAAGCGGGGTTTGTGTGTAACCACCTTGGTGACTCTTAATGAGGGCGGACATTTTACGGCAAACCACTGTAATCGCCAATCCTTGTCACTGATTCATAAGCTACATTTATTATCGCACCTCAGCATAAACGGAAAAAATTCTCGTTTGCGGGATAAAAGTGACCTGACGCAATATTTGCGTTTTGATGCTTATTGATAATGTTGTCACAAAAAGTGAGGGTGACTGCATGGATAAATTACTTGAGCGTTTTTTACAGTACGTTTCGCTGGATACCCAATCTAAACCGGGTGTCCGACAGGTGCCGAGCACCGAAGGCCAGTGGAAGTTATTAAACCTTCTGAAAGGGCAACTCGAGGAGTTGGGGCTGGTCAACGTCACACTCAGCGATAAAGGCACTGTGATGGGGACGCTGCCTGCGAATGTCGACGCAGATATCCCGGCCATCGGCTTTATTTCCCATGTCGATACCTCACCGGATTTTAGCGGTAAGCATGTTAACCCGCAGATTGTCGAAAACTACCGCGGCGGTGATATTGCGCTGGGCAATGGTGACGAAGTGCTCTCTCCGGTGATGTTCCCGGTATTGCATCAGCTGCTGGGGCAAACGCTGATCACCACCGACGGTAAAACCCTGCTGGGTGCGGATGACAAAGCCGGTGTTGCCGAGATAATGACGGCGCTGGCGGTACTGAAAGGCAAAAATATCCCGCACGGCGATATCCGCGTGGCATTCACGCCAGATGAAGAGGTCGGTAAGGGCGCGAAGCATTTTGATGTTGAAGCCTTTAACGCGCAATGGGCCTATACCGTTGACGGCGGCGGCGTTGGCGAACTGGAGTATGAAAACTTCAATGCGGCGTCGGTCACCATTAAAATTGTGGGCAACAACGTACATCCAGGTTCGGCAAAAGGGGTGATGGTGAATGCGTTGTCGCTGGCGGCACGCATTCATGCAGAAGTCCCGGCAGAAGAGAGCCCGGAACTGACCGAAGGGTATGAGGGGTTCTACCACCTGACCAATATCAAAGGCACCGTGGACAGCGCGCAGATGCACTACATTGTCCGCGATTTCGACCGCAAAGCCTTTGAAGCCCGCAAGCGCAAGATGATGGAAATCGCCAAAAAGGTGGGCAAGGGGCTGCATCCTGATTGCTATATTGAGCTGATCATCGAAGACAGCTATTACAATATGCGCGAGAAGGTGATGGAACATCCGCATATCCTTGATATCGCCCAGCAGGCGATGCGGGACTGCGATATTGAACCCCTGTTGAAACCGATTCGCGGCGGCACCGACGGCTCGCAGCTTTCGTTCATGGGGCTGCCGTGCCCGAACCTGTTTACCGGCGGGTATAACTACCACGGCAAACACGAATTCGTGACGCTGGAAGGCATGGAGAAAGCGGTGAAAGTGATCGTGCGGATCGCGGAGTTAACGGCGAAACGGTAGCCACGTTAAGCCGGGTGGCGGCTGCGCCTTACCCGGCCTACGTTCAAATTTTAGGCCCGGTAAGCGCGGCGCCACCGGGCGTTAAGACGACTCAGTCCTCAAAGAACCAATACCCGCTGTTCACCAGCGCGGCCAGCATCGCGAGAAATGACGGGTCTTCCAGCGCATCACCAAAGGTATCGGCAGTCAGCACCATATTGTTGGCGATGGATCCCAGCGCCGGGCGGTGCGGAGAATCCAGCTTCTCGCCGTTAACGAAAACATCTTCGCCAATGCGCAGCACGCGTAATCCACCCAGACGAACCAGCTTATCGCCCTGTTGCAGCGCATCATAAATTTCGTCGGCCTGGTATGGCGGCTCCGGCGGAGCAACGTCCAGCTCGTGACGGGACTGGCTGACAAACTCACCAAACCACTGTCTGAAATGTTCAGGTTCGTTAATCAAATCCAGCATCATCCCGCGCAACTTATCCAGCTCCTGCGGCAGGATATCGGCCGGATGCTCACGTGCCGGTACATCCGGGTCGCTGTAACGATAGCTGCCCAGCTCACGCTGCAACACGTAGTCGGCAAAACCGCTGATCATTTCCCGACCGCTTGGCGCGCGGAAACCAACGGAGTAGTTCAGGGAGTTTTCCAGCGAGTAACCTTCATGCGGGAATCCAGGTGGAATATAGAGAATGTCGCCAGGCTCCAGCTCCTCGTCGATAATCCCTTCAAACGGGTCCACCTGGAGCAGGTCAGGATGCGGGCAGTGCTGTTTCATTGGCACTTTCTCACCCACGCGCCAGCGGCGGCGGCCAGTACCCTGAATGATAAACACGTCGTATTGATCCAGATGCGGGCCAACGCCACCGCCGGGCACGGAGAAGGAGATCATCAGATCGTCCATTCGCCAGTCGGGCAGGGCGCGGAACGGACGCATTAACGCTGCGGTAGGTTCATGCCAGTTGTTGACCGCCTGAACCAGTAAAGACCAGTTGTTTTCACCCAGGTGATCGTAGCTTTCGAATGGACCGTGGCTGACTTGCCATTTCCCGTCCTGGTGGCTTACCAGGCGGCTGTCCACTTCGTTTTCCATTGCCAGACCGGCCAGCTCATCAGGCGAGATGGGGTCGACGAAATTGCTGAACCCGCGCTTCAGAACGACCGGGCGTTTTTGCCAGTAGCGTTCAATAAATTCGGGCCAGTTAAGTGTTAAGTGATATTCCATATTTTTTTATTCCGCAGGCTCTTACTGAAACGGATTATAACGGAAGCAGCAGAGACTGGGTGCGAGATCCTCGCATTTTTCACATAATGGATTAACTATCGTTCGATGTGGGTTGTTGACGACCAAAAATAGCTTCCATTCGTGCGCCACCCAGCAAGCTTTCGCCAGTTTCAATCTTGCCATCGTATTGATCAACAATCTCCAGCGCGACAGATAAACCAACGCCCTGGCCCGGGCGCAGCGTGTCGGCTCGTTGCCCGCGGTCAAAAACGACATCGCGTTTATTGCGCGGAATTCCCGGGCCGTCATCCTCAACAATAATATGCAGCTCGTTTTCTGTCTGTCGGGCAGACACCTCCACAAACTCCAGGCAATATTTGCACGCGTTATCGAGCAGATTCCCCATCACTTCCATAAAATCATTTTTCTCACCCACAAAGCTGATTTCCGGGGAGATATCGAGGCTGATATTTACCCCTTTGCGTTGATAAACTTTATTCAGCGCGGAAGTGAGGTTATCCAGCAGAGGAGCAACCGGATGCAATTCACGGCTTAACAATGCACTACCCGAACGCATACTGGCGCGATGCAGGTAATAGCCTATTTGCTGCGAAATACGACTGATCTGCTCAAGCATCACCGGCTCGGCATCATCGACGCTGAGCTTCGCGCTGCGCATTGAGCGTAACGTGCTTTGCATCACCGCAAGCGGTGTTTTCAGGCTGTGTGTCAGGTCGGTGAGGGTGGTGCGGTATTTATCGTAGCGTTCGCGCTCGCTTTTGAGCAGGCGGTTAAGGTTACGTACCAGGCTCGTCAGTTCGCGGGTGGTGTCCGGGTTGAGCTTCTCACGGTGATGCTCTTCCAGTTCGCGCACCTCTTTCGCCAGCGACTCTATAGGGCGCAGGCTCCACCAGGCGGCCAGCCAAAGCAGAGGGATGACCAGCAACAGGTTGGCTGCCAGAACGTAAATGAACCAGCTCCACACCTTATAGGAACGTTTTAGTTCAACCGGAATAGTGTCGATCACCACGATGGTCAACTGCGGCATGTGCGTTGTCGCAGGATAAAGGTTAATGGCGACGGAGTGCGTCATCTCCGTTTCGTTATCATCTGCACGGATCTCATCCAGTCGCTGCTGGAGGGAGAGATCGTTACGGATCAAGGTGCTGGAGGCGTTAAGATCGGCTTCTATTTCATGAAAACCGTTAGTTTTGAGCCACTCCGGGCGGATGCGCTGGACAAGCCAGGGAACATCACGCTGCGCCCACAGCAATTTCCCCTTTTCATTGTAAATCAATGCCATGGTAGGGCTTTGCTGATTCAGGTTCTCCGGCATGTCCACGCTGATATGGTCATCTTCCCACTTTGCCAGGGTGTAAAACAGGTTACTTTCACCGCGCAGCAGGCGAAATGTGGTTTTATCAAAACTAACGCTATACCCGACCAGGGCGACCATGCCATAAGACAAGGAGAGCACCAGCACAACGGCTGCGGTCGCCAGCAGAAAACGAACCCGCAGCGAGAGAGGTAAAATATGGCGGAGTATCCTTTTCATTTAGCGTAATTCGAACAGATAACCCTGGCCACGAACGGTGGTTATCACATCCTGGGGATACTGAGCCTGGATTTTTTTACGTAAACGTCCCATCAGCACATCAATGGTGTGGCTCTCGCGCAGTTCGGCATCTGGGTAAAGCTGGAGCATCAGCGAATCTTTGCTCACCACTTTGCCGCTATTGCGGATAAGCGTTTCCATGATGGTGTATTCGAATGCAGTGAGTTTGATGACTTCGTCGTCAATGGAGAATTCACGGCGGGAGAGATCAACCTGGAAGGGAGGAATAGAGATAACCTGCGATGCCAGCCCACTGTTACGACGCAACAGTGCCTGCATCCGCGCGGCCACTTCTTCAATATGGAACGGCTTGGTCACGTAGTCATCTGCGCCAGCACTGAGCACTTCGACTTTATCCTGCCAGCCTTCGCGGGCGGTCAGCACCAGAACCGGCAATGAAACGTCATGACTGCGCCAGCGACGAATCAGCGACAGACCGTCTTCATCCGGCAATCCTAAATCGACGATGGCAATATCAGGCAAGTGTTCATTGAGATAATAATCGGCTTCTTTTGCATCTTCGGCATCATCCACCTGATGTCCCATCTCCTGAAGTTGTACTTTCAGGTGATGGCGTAGCAATGCATTATCTTCAACAACCAATACGCGCATCATCTCTTCTCCCTAAATTAATGGTATGAATAGTTTAACGCCGATTATGTTGTCGTGGGGATAAACATTTATTAAACCGGGGAAAAGCAACCCTCTTTCCGGGCGGAAAGAGGGTAGAAGGAGGATTACTTCAGTTCATCAACCATGGTGATGGCGCGACCGATGTAATTCGCCGGAGTCATTTCTTTCAGACGTGTTTTCTCTTCTTCCGGCAGTTCCAGGCTGTCGATAAACTGTTTCATACCTTCAGCATCAACGCGTTTACCACGGGTCAGCTCTTTCAGTTTTTCGTATGGCTTCTCAATGCCGTAACGACGCATTACGGTCTGGATTGGCTCTGCCAGTACTTCCCAGTTGTGATCCAGTTCGTCCAGCAGACGATCGCGGTTCACTTCCAGTTTGCTCACGCCTTTCAGGGTGGACTGGTAAGCGATCAGCGCATAGCCGATACCCACGCCCAGGTTACGCAGAACGGTGGAGTCGGTCAGGTCACGCTGCCAGCGAGAAACCGGCAGTTTGCTCGCCATATGTTGCAGTACGGCGTTTGCCAGGCCCAGGTTGCCTTCGGAGTTTTCGAAGTCAATCGGGTTTACTTTATGCGGCATGGTAGAAGAGCCGATTTCACCCGCGATGGTTTTCTGCTTGAAGTGGTTCAGCGCGATGTAACCCCACACGTCACGATCGAAGTCGATCAGAATGGTGTTGAAACGGGCGATACAATCAAACAGCTCGGCGATGTAGTCGTGTGGCTCGATCTGGGTAGTGTACGGGTTCCACTGGATCCCAAGAGACGTCACGAACTCTTCGCTGAACTGGTGCCAGTCAACTTCAGGGTAGGCGGCGATGTGGGCGTTGTAGTTACCGACCGCACCGTTGATTTTACCCAGAATTTCAACTTGCTCCAGCTGGCGGTACTGGCGTTCCATACGGTACGCCACGTTTGCCATCTCTTTACCCATGGTAGACGGGGTGGCTGGCTGGCCGTGGGTACGGGAAAGCAGCGGAATATCACGATATTCAACGGTCAGGGCTTTCACCGCATCGATGATTTTACGCCAGTAAGGCAGTACCACTTCTTTGCGTGCGGTAGAGAGCATCAGCGCGTGAGACAGGTTGTTGATATCTTCTGATGTGCAGGCGAAGTGAATGAATTCAGACACCGCGTGCAGAGCAGGCACAGCGGCCACTTTCTCTTTCAGGAAATACTCGACCGCTTTCACGTCATGGTTGGTGGTGCGCTCGATGGTTTTAATGCGCGCAGCATCTTCTTCGCTGAAGTCAGCAACGATTTTATCAAGGTAATCGTTTGCCTGGGCGTCAAAAGCAGGAACTTCCTTGATTGCTGCCTGGGCGGCCAGCTTTTGCAGCCAGCGTACTTCAACCTGTACACGGAACTTCAGCAGGCCATATTCGCTGAAGATCCCGCGCAGCGCGCTGACTTTATCGCCGTAGCGTCCGTCGACAGGGGAAACGGCGGTCAGTGAGGATAATTCCATAATTCGCAACTCCGGGAGGTTAACAATGAGCAAGAATTTGTTTTGCCTGAGTTGTCAGGCGATTACGTGAAAACATTAATTGCAGGCGGCCACCACCGACCTGATGCCACAGAACGGCAGCACGAATGCCTGCCAGCAGCGAGGCACGAACCTTCGCCTGCACTTGTGGACTTTGCAGCACGGCAGGGGAGCCGGTTACCTGAATGCGCGGCCCTAGTGGGCTTACCACATCAACATAGATGCCTGCCATGGCGCTCAGGAGGGTTTCAGATTGCAGATCGAAGTGATCGAGCTGACGCTGTAACCCGCCAATGCGGTCGCCGAGGGTATCCAGAGCCCCTTTGGCGGCATTTAATTTTCTTTCCAGGACCATCAGGCTTAACGTGTAACGGGTCAGTTCCGCGTTTAAACCCTGACGGTTGCTGGCGTTGAGTACGCCGAGCAGCGTTTCAAGACCGAGGCGAAGATTGGTTTCACTGCCACCGAAAACACCCAGTGTAGAGCCAGGGTTAAGGTCAATAACGCTGTTCAGTGAAACGTGCAGGGCGTCAGCGTCGCAATGACCCTGATGCGCAAGCTGTTGCACCAGACGGGCTGACTGGCAAATTCCCGCCAGTGCCAGGGTGATGTCGTAATAATTCTTCGCCACACGTTCTCCTTTATGTGTGCAATCGCTGTTAAACAGCGGGCAGCGGCAGGCGCTGTTCGATGATCCCACCACCCAGGCAAACTTCACCGCTATAGAAAACGGCAGACTGACCCGGGGTGACGGCAGCAACAGGTTCGTCGAAACGCACTTCGATGCGATCGTCATCCAGTGCGGTAACAGTGCAAGGAATATCGGTCTGACGGTAGCGTGTTTTTACGGTGCAACGCAGCGTGCCTGTTACCGGCTCACGATCCACCCAATGCAGCTGCTGGGCGATAAGACCTACAGACATCAGACGCGGGTGATCATGACCCTGAGCCACGATCAGGATATTGTTTTCAACATCTTTGTCGACGACGTACCACGGATCTTCGCTACCTTCTTTGGTACCGCCGATGCCCAGACCTTTACGCTGGCCGAGGGTGTGGTACATCAGGCCCTGATGCTGGCCAATCTCTTCACCGTCAACGGTGACAATTTTACCCGGCTGGGCAGGCAGATAACGACCGAGGAACTCGCGGAATTTACGCTCGCCGATAAAACAGATGCCGGTGGAATCTTTTTTCTTCGCGGTGATGAGATCAAGCTCTTCGGCAATTTTACGCACTTCTGGTTTTTCCAGCTCGCCGACCGGGAACAGGCTCTGGGCAATCTGCTCGTGGCTAAGTGTATAAAGGAAGTAGCTCTGATCTTTGTTGCCATCCAGGCCACGCAGCAGCTGGCTTTTGCCATTCACATCTGCGCGACGCACGTAGTGCCCGGTCGCAATGTAATCTGCGCCCAGATCTTCTGCGGCGAACTCCAGGAAGGCTTTAAATTTGATCTCTTTGTTACACAGAATGTCCGGGTTTGGGGTACGACCGGCTTTGTACTCTTCAAGGAAGAGTTCAAACACGTTGTCCCAGTATTCTGCGGCAAAGTTAACGGTATGCAGTTCGATGCCGAGCTTATCGCACACGGCCTGCGCATCGGCAAGATCCGCTGCGGCCGTGCAGTATTCCTCGCCATCGTCTTCCTCCCAGTTCTTCATGAACAGGCCCTCCACCTTATAGCCCTGTTGTTGCAACAGGTAGGCGGAAACGGAGGAATCGACACCGCCGGACATGCCGACGATCACTTTTTTCTGGCTGTTATCTGACATGGAATACTCACGACATTGAACTTCAAGGCGGCATATTCTATCACGCGCCCCCACCATTGACACCCTCTGTAAACGGCCAGTTAAATTCTGCAACGATCTCTAGCGGTAGACGGTTTTCGTTCTGATAACAACGAATGCTCTCAGCAACCAGCGGTGAACGCAGGTTTGGCGCGTTCAGGATCTCGTCGGCAGTGACCCACAGGCAGCGATCGATATCGTCATCATGCGGTTCAGTGGCGCACGTTTCGTTAAGCTCAATGGCAAATAAGAAGCGCAGGAACGGCGTGCGGTCGGGGGCAATCCACTGATGCAGACGAATGAAATGCTGCGGATCTGCATGAATGCCGGTCTCTTCCCACAGCTCGCGGCGTGCAGCCTCAACCAGCGTTTCGTCCGCTTCAAGATGGCCAGCAGGCTGGTTCCAGAGCGCCTTTCCGTTGATGGTTTCTTCGACGACCAGGAATTTACCCTGCGCGTGCACCACACAGGCAACGGTGACATGAGGTTTAAACATGTTTTCTCCTTAAGGGGCAACGTCTCGCCATTCGCCGTTCGCCAGCGTTTCCAGAGTGTAGTTGCCCATGGCGTAGCGAATCAGACGTAGGGTAGGGAAGCCGACGTGTGCGGTCATGCGCCGAACCTGACGGTTGCGGCCTTCATAGAGGGTGATTTTGAGCCAGCTTGTCGGAATCGATTTACGTTCGCGGATGGGCGGGTTACGCGGCCAGAGCCACTCTGGTTCATTCACGCGTTCAATACCTGCCGGCAGGGTTGGGCCGTCGTTCAGCGTGACGCCGCTGCGTAATATTGCCAGCGTCTCGTCATCCGGCTCGCCTTCCACCTGTACGAAGTAAATTTTGCCGGTGCGTTTCCCGGGTTGCGTAAGTTTCGCCTGCAACGCGCCGTCGTTGGTTAAGACCAGAAGACCTTCACTGTCCCGATCCAGGCGTCCGGCCGCGTAGACCCCATGAACAGGAATGTAGTCCTTCAACGTGCTGCGCCCGGCTTCATCGGTAAACTGCGGCAAAACATCGTAGGGTTTATTGAACAAAATAACCCGCTTCGGCTGGTTTTCCTGTGGTCTTCTGGCTGGTTGTCGCGAGCTGAATCGCTCAACCCGGTGTTTTGTAAAAGAAGTTTTCTTCATGGTATTTTCAGGCGTTATCAATTGCCGCATTATAGCCTAATAACGAAGACCTTTCATGGCGCAGGACAATCAGGTACTATCGAAAGGCTCATTACAATTTATTAACATAAGATCAGTAACAACCAGAAGCGCTCGAAGGAGAGGTTAATGGAAAGCAAAGTAGTTGTTCCGGCGGAAGGTAAAAAGATCACCCTGCAAAACGGCAAAATTAACGTTCCTCATAATCCGATTATCCCGTTCATCGAAGGTGACGGTATCGGCGTAGACGTTACCCCGGCAATGCTGAAAGTGGTTGATGCCGCTGTTGAGAAAGCCTACAAAGGCGAGCGTAAAATTTCCTGGATGGAAATTTACACCGGTGAAAAATCTACTCAAGTTTATGGCCAGGACGTTTGGCTGCCAGCAGAGACGCTGGACCTGATCCGCGATTACCGTGTTGCTATCAAAGGCCCACTGACTACCCCTGTCGGCGGCGGTATCCGTTCCCTGAACGTGGCTCTGCGTCAGGAACTGGATCTGTATGTGTGTCTGCGTCCTGTGCGTTACTACCAGGGTACCCCAAGCCCGGTGAAACACCCGGAACTGACCGACATGGTTATCTTCCGTGAAAACTCAGAAGACATCTACGCAGGTATCGAATGGAAAGCTGACTCTGCTGACGCAGAAAAAGTGATTAAATTCCTGCGCGAAGAGATGGGCGTGAAGAAAATCCGCTTCCCTGAACATTGCGGTATCGGCATTAAGCCGTGCTCCGAAGACGGGACCAAACGTCTGGTGCGTGCAGCAATCGAATACGCTATCACCAACGACCGTGACTCTGTGACTCTGGTTCACAAAGGCAACATCATGAAGTTCACCGAAGGCGCATTCAAAGACTGGGGCTACCAGTTGGCGACTGAAGAGTTCGGCGGCGAGCTGATCGACGGCGGCCCATGGCAGAAGATTAAGAACCCTAACACCGGCAAAGAGATCATCATTAAAGATGTGATCGCCGATGCGTTCCTGCAACAGATCCTGCTGCGCCCTGCTGAGTACGACGTGATCGCCTGTATGAACCTGAACGGCGACTACATCTCTGACGCCCTGGCGGCGCAGGTTGGCGGTATCGGTATCGCCCCTGGTGCTAACATTGGCGACGAGTGCGCACTGTTCGAAGCGACCCACGGTACTGCGCCTAAATATGCAGGCCAGGACAAAGTGAACCCAGGCTCTATCATCCTGTCTGCAGAAATGATGCTGCGCCACATGGAATGGTTCGAAGCTGCAGACCTGATCGTTAAAGGTATGGAAGGCGCGATCAACGCGAAAACCGTAACCTATGACTTCGAGCGTCTGATGGAAGGCGCTAAGCTGCTGAAATGTTCAGAGTTTGGCGACGCGATTATCGCGAACATGTAATCCAGACTCTGGGTTAAACAAGAACGGGAGCCGATGGGTTCCCGTTTTTATTATTAGTTTTCGAACGGTTATCAACAATTTATCAAAACAGATTGTCAAAACCCTCTCTTAATCAGATGTTATTCCCTATTATTTCCGCATTTGCCATAACAATTTACCGCACGGCACATAAGTTACTATAAGTATATAGTATGTATTCGCGTGTTGTACTTCCCAAACTACCAAAAATATAAACAAGCTTGGTTGTCATATCCTTATACTCCTTTATCTGGGAATGGCTGGTTCGTGTTGCCATCCTTAGTCAATATGCAAAAATATACATTTTATTGTGCTATTAAAACTTTTGCTTGCGTATTTATATGCTGGTAACACAATTTTATCTCTGTATATTTAAGGGAAATTTTTGGAGGAACTATGCATAAAATTAAGCTTGCAGTTGCGTTTCTTTTTATTTGCGTTTTTACCACGAGTGTATCTGCTAGTAATTCAATGTCTATGAATTATGCGATAGGCAAGGAGAATGGGGCAGAAAATATGCATGGAATGAATGTGATGTTTAAACACGATATGAATAATTTTGCACTTGTCGCATCAGGTACTTATATACAGAGTACCAGCGGTTCTGGTGATTCATATTTAAAAAACAAATATGCATCTATTATGCCGGGGATAGCGTTTAACATCACACAAGATATAAACTTATATGGGCTTGCTGGTCTTTCTTCTGGTTCAAAAATGAAACCTAATCAAAGTCATGAGATTTACGGAGTTGCTTTTGGTGCTGGTTTTTTTTACAACTTAACAGACAGCATTCAATTAAATTCAGGATATGAATTGGGTATTGTTGATAACAAAGAAATAGATACTTTCATCATTGGGATAGGATATTTATTCTGACTTTCAAGGTGAATAAAATGATTTCTAAAAAATTACTAAGAATATACGTTATTACTGACAATTATTTTTTATATCACGGCATCAGGGAACTCATTGAAGATTCAAAAGTGTTTGAATCTTATACATACAACGTTGAACAAACGACAAAACTTCCAACACTTATTTTTTATCATAAGTATCATACTCAAGACATTATTATTACAGATAATTTTTTACATTGTTATGCAGTTTCAAAATACAGACCAGAAAAAACTTTGATTTTGCCATGTAATTATGACCTGGATAAATATATTGAGTGTTTTAATGATTTAACAAACCAAAATGAATTTCATGATATGCTTCATTTTAAAAAGCTATCATCAAAAGAGACTCTTTTGTTCACTTTATTTTCTGAAGGAACAACAGATGATAACATTGCAATTATGCTTAACATAACAAAAAAGACAATAAGCTCTCATCGGCGTAATATTTTGCAAAAGTTAAATTTAAAGAATAGACATGAACTTTATATGTATGCTCTGGCAACAAAGGAAGGGCTGTATGAACATGTATAATATAATATCTATTGTATCGATAATGGTATTGATTCCATTCTCAATTTATTGTCTTTATGCTAATTATCGCATAAATGAAAAGAAGAGAATTGCATCAGAAACAACACCATTATGGCGAAAGATTTTCCTGCCCCCTAAATGATTAATATTTTAGCGGTAGATTTTTAATGTTTAAAAGCTTCCCTCTGTGAATTTTAATATATCCACCATCATTGAGATCTTTTAGAACTTTATTTAAGGAACTACGAGAGATTGTACTTCTGGATAAAATGAATTTGAAAACTGAAATTTGAGATCTTTCATTCTCTGGTAACTCCCATATAGCTTCTAAGTTGTTTTTTATAATGTCGTAGGCATTTTTTGATGAAAATCGTTGATCTCTTTTGAAAAAGTTTGAAGCTATTTCACAAGTCATTAAGAAAAAATGCTTCCACAAATTATTACTATCAGCCAGGCAGTTCAGTTCTATAGTTGGAATTGCTGTAAATGTTGCATCTGTTGAAGCTCGAAAATAATGGTAATCATTCTTTTCGAACATGAAAACTATCCCTAGAATATAAGGTGCATATACAGTGAAAATTAAAATATCGTCTGTTTTTCTATAGATATCCACTCTACCTTCGGTGAGAAAGTAAACATGTGGTTTATTATTAAGTGTGCTGTGTATTCGTTGTCCATTTGACGCATAAACGCGTATAAATTTGTTAGATCCCTCAATAATCTCTAAGATATGGTCAAACATGATTTAATGCCTCTGCTATTATTTTCATTCTTAAAGTTTGATGTCAGGCAATCATATGATCTTTTTAGGAGATGACAAGTTTAAATTTAAATATGTTTTTGTGTAATTATACATAATTTATTTGTTTTTTTTATTATTTAAATTTACAACAGTTAGTGCCGGGTTCGTTAAAAATTATCAACCTATCATTCTTAATAGTCGTTTGGATGTAGGTTTTGTGTTAGTTGAGCGTTTTGTATGATACTAATAACTTATGTTATAACTAATCGTAATATATGAATTATATACTAATGTTTACCTTGGTTGAGTATTGCTAAAAAAACCTGCAATTCTATATTTTGCTATGCGTATTACCAGGCCACTCATTCTGTTTTAACTTATGTTGATTTTAAATTGAGTGTTAAAAAGAGGGTTGAATATGTTGCTTCTACTTTCTTGTATTGTCTTATTGATACTGATACCAGTAGTTGCTGGGCAATAAAGGAACTGACTCGGGAACTCTGGAACCGGCAGTACGACGAGCACGGCAGACGGCTGTGGCTGGAATGGATGACGATGGCAAAAGATGTTGGCATTCCCCTACTGACAAGCGCTACACGGACGTTACGTAAACGACTCTATGGGATCTTGAATGCAATGAAGCACCGGGTTTCAAACGGTAGCGCCGAATCGCTGAACAGGAAAATACGGTTGCTCAGAATCAAGTCCAGATGATACCGGAACAAAGAACGTTTCAAAGTAGCAGTAATGTTCCATTATGGTCGGCTCAATATGAGCTATTGAGCCGATGCATGGTCAGAACATATTTTCCAGAAACTCGGCCTTCATAGTGGCTTCGAATGGTATTATTTCAGCTTTAGCGATATTTAACTTTTGGAAGGGATCCTGGCTGAGGCGTTCTTCCAATGATTCAATACTGTCGCACTTTGCGATAATGACACCGCCATTACGGGGAACTCTCCTTCCTGAGGCCAAAAACACACCATCTGAGTAGCCTTTTTTAAGCCATTCAACATGTTCTGAAATTTGAGAGTCAACTTCTTCTAGTGGCTTTACATAAGTTAAAACAACAACATAAATGATGCTCATTTTATAATCCCTGTAAAAGGAAGGTGTTAAAAATGGTATCACTCTGTAAGGTAAGGATAAAGTAACCCTGTGACTTTCTACCATGATCGGGGAAGAACCATATGAATACAGTATTTTGTGATGTGTTATATGCCGAGACCACACGAGATAAGGGCTGCATTCATCGAGGCAATACAGCTCAACCCAAAAGGCTACCTCTATCTCAGCACGGAAAGCTTCATTGCCAGACTGAGGGAGAAGAACTGGCACTTTAGCCAGGCTGATGCTAACCAGTGGATTGAACATTATCAGCCAGACTATGCCGACAAGACCATTGACGGCAGCGAAAACTGCTACTGGATCCTGCGCAACATGGAGAGGGTATTGTGATGGGATTTTTTCAAAGCTAAGTTCAGATATCCGGGATGGGGCAAAGCTGAGATGCCCGCTGTGTGCCAGGAGCGGCCCTTTGGTAGTTGTCAGTAGGACGATATTTGAGCAGAATGAGACAGCCTTTAAGTATGACCGTTTTTAATACAACCACACACTATTGAATCCAGGTCCAAAAGGGGCTACTGACCCACAAATGAAAGGATGCACGAGATCGAGCTATGCGTATTCATCAACAGAATAAGTCCCGTAAACTATATCGCAGCGTCAACACAACGACGCGGCATCATTCTAATAATCCAGGTGCTGAGTATCGGTGGGAACGCAATCGCAAAAAAGTCGGAGATGAGCTACTGGTAAAGCGCGAGACAATGCATGGCAGACAGAAGCGTGGCCGAGACTACACACCATTGTTTTATTTTCTGATCAAACAGATTGGCAAACCGTGGAATGAAATATTCAGTGAAGTATGTGGACGTCTTGATACCACCGAGCCGGTATTCTGGTTGGTCGCGCTACATGAGCATCAGCGAAGGGATTTAGTCTGCATTGGCGAAAGCAGTTTTTACCCGGGTTTGTTTGTTGATAAGAATGGAGTTCTGCAACAGGTAAACCCTTCGATTACGAGAAATGATGTTAAGGTGACTTGCCGTTGCTGCACACACACTTATATTGGTGAACCTGTAACCTGGATAGATTGAGTGACACCACCTATCTTATCTTGGCTGCGATCATTGTCAGCAGTAAGAGTGCTTGTAAACATCCGTTACTTACTGACTGCGGGATGTTAGCCCTTCTGCTCTGTGCCAGGAGCGGACATTGAGAACAAGAGTCTTAATTGGTCAACGGGGAGCAGGTCAGCGGTTGTTGTCAATGCCAGGCTTCAAAGTTATAAATATTGCATTCACAATGGTAGGGATTCTACACATGAAAAAACAATTGTTACTGCTTATATTGCTCGTCACTTCCCAATCGTGGGCAAATCAACCCTCCCCAGGGGAGCAAGCGAAACAAATGGCTGAAGCAGCATGTCTATACCAATACAATGTCATCTACGCTCGCTTTACTTTGGGTTTTTCTGAGGAAAAAGCAATTCAAGCATCGTCTCAAATACTAACTAATTATTTGGAGAGTCATAAAGAAAATGCAGGGGATTTTTTTCTCTCCTCGATTCGTAGAAGCACAATTGCACAATTACGGGAGTTAGAAGTAAATAAAGCGGTAGTACAGCAACTAAGAACTCCCCCATCAGATTTTAAAGATAATTTTTTATCCTCTTGTAATGAAATGAAAAAAAAGCAATTGGAAACTATGCATGTTTTTGGTTAAATCCACCATACATGCTGATGCGCTTATTTTGCGGCCATCGCATTTGTTACTTTTAAGCGTCGCGCATAGCATATTTCGCGGCGCTTCAGGCGGTCCGTTGCGTGCCATGAGCGGACGAATGCCTTCAGTATTTCTTTTTTTTCGGACCGCTAAGCAGTTTTGCTGCTGACGAATGCTTTCAAAAGCTTCCCTGCTATGTGAATGTGCCGAATCACCTCATCTCGTGCTTTCCCGGCGTTACGCTCCTGACAAGCCGCTAAAATGGCAGCATGATCGTCCTGAAACGCCTGGGTTTTAGCGAGCAGCTGCCGCTGTAGATATTCATAGCGCTCAATCTGATTGCGGGAATCATTAATCAGCGTCAGCAAACGTTGATTTTTGCATCCACTATAAAGAAGGTCATGAAATTCACGGTTCAATACACCCTGGTTTTCAA
The DNA here is from genome assembly GCF_056156645.1 of Enterobacter sp. Li2LvB3. Taxonomy (NCBI): domain Bacteria; kingdom Pseudomonadati; phylum Pseudomonadota; class Gammaproteobacteria; order Enterobacterales; family Enterobacteriaceae; genus Enterobacter; species Enterobacter sp. Li2LvB3. The sequence goes on from NZ_JBSICG010000014.1 coordinate 108,701, forward strand.
AATCGGCCGTAGAAGCAAGCAAGGAGTGCGCCAGTTCAGCTCTTGCCAGAGTATCCTCATTCAGAGCCTTTACAGCGTGAAAAATAGCCTCACCTTCCAGTAATGCCCGAAGTTGGTATATCTCGTCCAGATCGTCTACGGAAAGGGTCCTGACTACTGCACCACGATTTCTATAAATATCAACCAGGCCATCATGCTCCAGCTGTCTGATGGCCTCTCTCATGGGTATGCGGCTTACAGAAAAATGGGCAGCAAGATCCCTTTCGACAAGTCTGTCGCCGTCACGAAGGGTTCCGTTATTAATCAACTTTCTTAGCTCAATAGCGAGCAGGTCTGCAGTGGATTGGCTGGTCAGGTTCATCATTTACTCCATAAACTCATGGAATAATGGTATACCATTTGATATATTGAGTCTAGTTAATCGGGAGTTAAATTCCTTAACATCAAGAAAATCAATAAGTTTTACTCATCAGGAGATCGGGCATGGGCAAGCGTGAGCATCATTATCAGGTGAATATTGAGTGGAAAGGAAATACAGGGAGAGGTACTGAATCCTATAAAGCCTATGATCGCAATTATGAAATAACATCAGGTTCAAAATCTGTCATTTTGGGATCATCAGATCCGGCTTTTCTTGGCGATGCCGCTCGCTGGAATCCGGAAGATCTTCTTGTTGCCTCGGCATCAGCCTGCCACAAACTATGGTATCTGCACTTATGCGCCGAAGCGGGGATAAGCGTCTATTCGTATATTGACCGGGCTGAAGGCACAATGCTTGAAGGGGAAAAAGGGTGCTTCACTGGAATTTGTCTTAAACCTGAAATAACTCTCCGAAAAGGTGATGATATTGAACGTGCTTTGCATCTTCATCACCGTGCGCATGAACTTTGTTTTATTGCCAACTCACTGAATTTCCAGATCTCCTGCCAGCCAGTCATAACCCACAGTGTAGATTAAATACCAGAAGAAGTTCATTAGGCCGTTAGAGGCGGCACAGGTAGGTCTGATAATTCTCGACGTCCGCTCCGTGCCAGCAGCGGTGTGGTTCTCCTACTCTCCCGACCGCAAAGGTATCCACCCGCAGCGACATCTGGCGGACTACAACGGTATCCTGCAGGCCGATGCGTACGCGGGTTACAACGCCCTCTATGAAATTGGGCGGGTAACCGAAGCGGCCTGCATGGGCATGTCCGACGCAAGATCCACGATGTACATGTTCGCCATCCAACGGCAGTAACAACAGAGGCGCTCAGCCGTATCGGGGTGCTGTATGCTATCGAATTGGGGAACGACAATAGCCTGTGTGAAAACGCGCTCCGTGTGGTTACGTTGGGATGCCGTAACTACATGTTCTTCGGCTCTGATGGTGGTGGCAGTGCGGCAGCGATGTACAGTCTGATCTCAACGGCATCGAGCCGGAAACGTGGCTACGTCACGTCATCAACATCTGGTCCGCCAACCGGCTGAAAGAGTTACTGCCATGGAACGTCACCCTCTCTGTAAACTAATTTTTACCCTACGTCCTTGGTGGGGAGCTTACCAATGCCGGGTATTATTGAAAATAAGTGTTTATGGATAGCGATACACGTCAGCCAGTGTCAAGTAAGAGGATATGAATCTCGGTCAGATACATCGGGAACATACCCCCACCATATAGGGGGCAGGGGCTAATAATAATGTCAGCCGGTCTGCCCGCGAATAACATAGCGGACTCATGTCGCTATTTTTTAGGAGTGATTTTCGTCACTGAACCTGTTTGAGCTTTATCCCCGGCAGTTCCATACATGGACACCAGATAAACGGCACCATCAGTCGCGGCGGTGAGGTGGTTTGGCGTTTCGTCCATCGGGATATTAGCGACCAGTTTACCGTCCTTGTCCAGAACAGCAACGGTTCCGCCTGCACGGGTGGCGGCGAAAACCTGCGACGTCACAGGATCCCAGACGACAGATACGCCCCCGGCACCAATGTAAGTATCAGCGAGAACCTTGCCTTCCGCATCAAGAACCACGACATTGTTCGTCTCCTGGGAAACGACGTAAAGACGGCCGCTCTCCGGATCGCGAGCGATGTCGGTTGCGCCTTGCGCCTCAGGTACCTTCACCGTCGTGCTCTTGCCCGTTTTAAGATCAATCCAACCTACCCATGGCGTATCGCGGCTGACGCCATAGAGTTTCCCACCAGCACTATCGAGGGCAAGATCGGTATTGTTAAAGAGGTTTTTGCCACGCTCCACCACGAACTCAAGTTGACCGATGTGTTCCAGCGTTTTTGTGTCATATACCTCGATAAAACCGGTCAACGCCGCGCTGACATAGGCCCGATTGTGGGCTTCATCAACAATCACATCGCGTGGATGTGCGACAGATCCCTCGGGAAAGACTTTCACAACGGAAAGGGTCTTGGCGTCATAGACGGTCACCGTCTCGGCAAGCGTGTTCGTCGTCCAGACATGATGATGGACATTATCAACACCGACGCCGAAGACGCCAATCTGCCCACCCTTTTTGTCTTTAGGCAGCGTAGCCTCCGCTTCGACAGCCAGCGTTGCGGCATTCATCCTCATCAGGCGGCTACCATCCTTCGGGCCGCGTGCAGAGGTCACGAACAACTTCCCGTCGGCCGAAACTGCCGACTGATAAGCCCGCTCGCCGACGGAAACGTGTTGCAGCCTGAAAGCCTCGGTGTTTTTCGGGGGAACAACCTGGGATAATTTCAGCATGACCTGCGAAACGCTCGCGGGATTTTGCGTGATCACAGTGAGTGGATGAAGACCTGTAGCAGCATCGGCCGGAACGTTTAGTGGAATAGTAAGGTTTCCCTTCTCGTCAGCGGTCAGTGGTTTCGGTGTCAGGACTTCAGCGCCATTCAGCACGGTGACGGTCGCCCCCGCCTGCAGGCTCTTAATCGTTATAACCGTTTTATCTCCGGGCTTAACAGGAACTTCCCGTGATCCGGCACGGACACTTCCCGGAAAGGTGGTGCTGGCGGCTACCCATTGGCTATCGGCGTATGCCGTTGTGGCGGTTGACATCGCAATAGTGGAGGCCAGCAACATTGAACGGACTGAAATTCTTCTCATCTTATCTCCATAAACTGTATTGATGCTGCATCTCAATGCAGCCAGACGTTATTCCCCACGCACTGAGTCTTACCTTCCGCTATGAGAAATATGTCTTGTTATAAGCGCAATCAACATACCATACAGATGCAAATAATTATCATTACTGTTTTTGATGATATCTTAAATGCAGGGGGGGGTGATGTAAGCGGATGAACGAGCTGGAGATTTTTCGGTTAGGGCGGCAGTGTGCCAGAAGCTGAAGTGACTAACAACAAACTGTGTTATTCAACAGGGAGCGGGTAAGAGTGTGAAAGCGCCGAAGAGTACCCACAGTACATTGGTGTATCATGCGCAGTTTTTAGTACCTCATTCTACGTTCTGGAATAGTGGCTCCGGTAGTATCGGCGGGGTAGAGTCTTCATAGCGCAGCCAGTTCTGCCACTGGTTATGAATCCTTAATTCAATCAGAGCTATTTCACGATCAGCAGCTTTAACCCCCTGAATGCTACCTCCCTGCCACTCTACACCAGTAGCATTTGATGCCGTATCAATCAGAATGTCCCACGCCTTATTTTCTGCCTCAAAGGCATTAAGGGTCTGCTCATCCCGTGTTGCCAAAATGCGCTGACGTGCTGCGCTTACATACTTCGCTTCGACAGACTTAACTGCATCACGTTTTGTGCCCATACAATCATTCATATCAATGGTGGTCTGCTGGGGATTGTCAGGGCAAGCTATCTCAAAAGTTTCGGCATTATCTTTGAGTACACTGCCTGGCAGCGGAACTTCGGCATGACCTTGTAAACCGTATCCTAATAAAATAGCTAGCGGTATCAGGCGATAGTGTAGTTGAGACATATTGGGAAGTTATTAAAGATTATTGTTATATCGACAGTAGCACATCTCGAATGCAAAGAGCACCCTGCCTGGGTAATTTCTGAATGAGGACCGAAGTTTTCAAAGTTACCTCCATTTAGCAGCAAAGTGGTTATCAAAACTCTACGTAAACCATACAAAATCAGCTAGTTATGAAGAAGGTAAAAATCATTGAGATAGTTGCCTGTGAACCATTAAATCCAATCGACTAATCTTGATTACTAAAACTACTGCTGCGCCATATGGAATGGTTCGAAGCCGCAGACCTGATTGTTAAAGGTATGGAAGGCGCTAAGCTGCTGAAATGTTCAGAGTTTGGCGATGCGATTATCGCGAACATGTAATCCAGACTCTGGGTTAAACAAGAACGGGAGCCGATGGGTTCCCGTTTTTTTTCGTGTCGTTTATCTGTAAGAAGCAGGCGTTTACCCTTAAGATGCGCACTGCAGAACCCGCTAATCGCCAGACGAGAGACAAGATGAACAACGACATCCCCCTGAAATACTACGACATCGTAGACGAGTATTCGACTGAAGCCGCTGAGACGGTGAGCGAGGCAGAGCGCGATTCGCTTGCTAACTATTTCCAGCTGCTGCTCACCCGTTTAATGAACAACGAAGAAATCAGCGAAGAAGCGCAGCAAGAGATGGCCAGTGAAGCTGGCATTAATGCGTTGCGCATTGATGATATCGCCAACTTCCTGAATCAATGGGGTAACGAGTAACGGCAAAAGCGCCGTGCCGTACTCTTAAAACGTTTTGCCCTGATGTTTTGCTATGCAGCTCAGCATGACGCTATCGGACCACAGGCATTTTTTTCGTACCACGTGCGAAGAGGGCTGTTCGACGAACAGGGCGAACATAAGCGTCAGGAAAAAGAGTATCAAGGGAACCGCTGAAGATAGTTTCACGTTTTTACCAAATGAGTGATTTTGCCAGGCTAATCTACAGCCTGAATATGACGGCTTTATTGTTGGAATATGAAATACAAACGCCTGAGTTAGACAACCTCTACAGCTCAACCAACTTAGAAGCGCTGGCGATTTGGCGTGAGAGTATAGATACGGGTAACCTGATACAAGCGTATTATGCACCTCAGAAGTTTGCTCTGGCGACAGGTTTTCAGCCGCAGATGTCCGGGGGCATTGAATTGCTGTTCAGTGAACGACAGTCTTGGACCCGAAAATCCTGCTCCAGCCCTTCGCCAGACTTTTTGCGAAGAAGTCCTTAACCCCCCAGGAAAGACGAGCTACTGTTGCGCCACGCACACACCGTTACCCGCGCCATTCTTGCATACGACTTTGCTGCGCTATGGGGCGGAACGTTTACCTGTGTCCCTGAGGTTGTTCTTTCTTGAGCACGGATCACAGCGTTACGGAGAGGTTGCAGTGCGCATCAATAACAACTGGACGCGTTGTTATCCCGTTACGCTAGCGACTGGGGGAGTTGACTGAGCCTGTGAGGATTTTCGACAGTTCGTTTCGGCTGAGTGATTTTGAAAAATACCAGCCCTGGATCAGCGAATCACGGTAGCGTGAAGAGATAAACGCATATTGTGTTTCATTCTCCACCCCTTCAAAAACAAGCGTTTTGTTCAGCTTTAAAAGTGCATCGCAAAAGATAACGAAGATATCTCTTTTATGGCTTTCACTGATGCCGTCTACGAGAGATTTGTCTATTTTAATTTCGTCATATTCGAGGTTGGCTAACCTTGCAATGTTCGAGTTCTGTACACCGAAATCATCGATAGATATTTTAACCCCCATTGATTTTAATTCTTTGCAAAAATCAATAAGAATACCGTGATGGGCAACCGCTTTTTCAGAAAGCTCGATTTTGATCAGCGACAACGGAATGTTGTTGAGCAGACACTCGCGACGCAAAATTTTACTGAACATCCCGTTTTCAATTTCGATACGCCCGACGTTCAATGAAATTAATAACTGATGTTCGTTCACGAGGCTGGATATCTCTGCGAAAGATTTCTTAATGATATTGGTATAATAATTATCATAAAGCCCGAACTTTTCAATGAGAGGGATGAAGAGTTCGGGTGAGACATCCATATAGTTACTGTCTCGCCAGCGGGAAAGAACCTCTACACCGACGATTTTTTTATCGCCCGGGCGTACGATGGGCTGGTAATGAACGCCGATGGTGTTTGCTTTCACGGCTTTGATTAGCGTCTTTTCCAGTGAGAAACGGTCTTCGTAAAGCCTGAACGAATAGAGCGAAATGGATATCCAGATAAAGTATAAGACAATGGTAAGCAGGATAAATATTGCAATGGATAACGACGCCAGACCTGCATCATGGTGCTTGACAATCACACATAAATCCCACCGTGAACTGCACTGAGTCACCGACAGAGTAAAGAATCGGGAGGGCAGCCAACTGCTTTTATCAATTACCGGATTGGCAGTGAAAAATGTTCTGCCAAAGTCTTTGGTGGTTGAACTTAATGAGTAACTTGCGGTAACAGGGGTAAATTTATCGTAGGCGTATCGCGAGGTGAATATAATAATGTTGTTGTAAATCGCCGCGTTGCCGGTAAAGAAATCCTTTTGCGAAAATTGTGCCAGGATAAAACCATTGGATGTTTTATGTAATTCAGAGGGAAGGTTAATTGGAGTGGCCAGCTTTCCCCAGAATGCTGTGCAGGCAATTTTACCGTTCTCAATAAAACCAATATCACCGAAGTAGAGGCTTTCAATTTTTAACTTTCGGTAATTATCCAGGCTTGCTTTATCACATCCCTGTGTGGTCACGCTTTTTAGTGCAGTTGCTAAACTTTGGGATAAACCTTCGGAGTATTGCAGGAGTGTCTCTGATATCTCAAACTGCTTGTTTTTCTGTTGCTCCAGAATAATGGCATTGATAGCATAAAAAGACAGAAGCACCAGAAAGGTTGAAATGAGCGCAAGCGCAATGATCTTTTTCATTTTTCTGCGTCCCTTCTGCCTCCTGATTTCCCGAATTTTAACACAGGCAGTAAAAGGCACAAGCCTGGTAATAACGGTAGGTTACTTTATGCGATGGCGTTTTTGTTTCGCGATGGCGCTATCAGTTTTCCTGTTGGTCTGCGGCTCACTCGTGAGATCTCAGCTATGCTGTATTCATCTTCATAAGCGGCGCTGAGTTAGCCTAATCCTCTAATTCAACATAACTAACTGCTTGTTTTTTCTTTTTTTAAGGAAAAATCGTGCGCAACGCTGTTATTCCAATCCTGAGTGCAGTATTCCTCTTTCTGGCGGGGATGCTGATTATAAACTGGCAGCTGTGGCACATGGCGACGTTGAATGTCGCCGGGGCAGCCAAATCCAGCTCCCTTAAAATAGATACCATCCTTAATGAAGCGGTGAGTGCGGCCGATACTGCGCAACGTGTTGCAGCGCAGGGTTGTACCAGCGGTGGGCAACTGGAGTTAGGCACTGAGGCTGCGCTTAAACCCCATCTGCGTGCAATTATGATCCAGCAGGGTGACACTATTATGTGTAGCTCTTTGCCGGGCAATGGGGTGTTAATTATTCACCCCGAAACCTTACTGGATGAAAAATTAATGCTGCTGCCCGGGAACCGATTAATTAATGGTATCCCGGTGCTTGTTTTTCAGCGTCCGATACCTGGCGGACGGGTCATCATTAGCGTCAGCGATGCGCATGTACGTGATGTGATCGCGGGGACTTCCGAAAACCTGGCGCTGGTGGTGAATCAACAGCGGCTTGAGCGCGCGGGTGATGTTAGCCCGTTCCCGTCATCGCAACCGTCGACAATGCTTGCGCCATCTGCGCGCTTTCCCTTCAGCATGGCCTGGCAGGCACCGGTTTTCTTCAACATAACGCGACTGGTCCAGCAGGGGTGGAGCCTTATGCTGTTGGTCTTTTTCCTCTCCGTCGCGGTGGGTATTTTGTGGCGTCGCTATATGGGTAAAAGCACATCCTTTGAAGAGGACCTGCGTAAAGCCATCATCAAAGGCGATATTGTTCCTTTCTATCAACCGATTATAAATGGTAAGACCGGTGGGCTATACGGTGTGGAGGTACTGGCCAGGTGGAAACACCCGAAATCAGGCAATATTCCCCCTGACGTATTTATCCCTATTGCTGAACGCAGTGGTTTAATTATTCCGCTGACGAAAGGGCTGATGCAAAAAGTGGTCAGCCAGCTCAAACCGCTGTTACCTAAATTACCGGATGGATTTCATATTGGGGTGAATATTAGCGCCCGGCATATCAATTCCCCGACATTTATCGGGGACTGCAACACCTTTGGCCAGGGATTCAAGGGGAAAAAGATCAAGCTGGTTCTGGAAGTGACAGAGCGGGAACCCTTGCTTGATAACCCTGAACTTATCGAAAATCTTAATACGCTGCATAATTCGGGATTTGTAATTGCCCTGGACGATTTTGGTACCGGTTATTCAGGGCTTTCATGCCTTGATGCGCTGGCCATTGACTACATCAAAATCGATAAAAGTTTTGTCAGCCGGGTATCGGAACAGAAAGATTCGACCATTCTGCTGGACTGTGTCATTGAGATAGCGAAGAAAATGTCGTTAAGCATTGTGGCGGAAGGTGTTGAAACAAAAGAGCAGTTAGAGTATCTGAACCGCAATCAAATCAACCTGTTGCAAGGGTACTATTTCGGTAAACCCGTATCGTATATTGAGTTCATTAAATTCCTGCTCTCGAAACCTAAAGAGGAGATCAGGGTGTATGAGGAAGAACAAGTCTGAACGCCGGGCCGGAGATCAGCCCGGGCGTTGACGGCTCAGAACCACTCAAACCTTGCAGACAGCAACAGCAGTAGCGTGCTGGCAGAAACAAGGTTAAGGCAAATCACAAACTTGCTTGATACATTCATGTTATCAAAGACATTCCTTTGTGCACAGGTCGCTAAGGATAGCGCCAAACTCCGCGAGAATAAACGGTTAACCGCATTGGTTTTGCGCAGGCCTGCCAGGGAAGGGGGGGCTGAACGCAAAAAAAAAAGCCCACTCAAAAGTGGGCAAGAAATACTGGAAGCAATGTGAGCAATGTCGTACTGAATACCTGAGTGTTTTGCTCAACTATTCAGTGTTGAGAAAGATAATCTTTCTCAACAAAAGATGCAACCCCGCGTTTATTGTGTGTTTGCCAGAAGAGATGTTATCCCTCGTCTTGTGGCTGGCATGTAAAGAAGGGTTTACCCACTAAAATGCCATTCGTGATGCTTATCACAAATTTCCTTTCTCTCATCCTGTGCTATCCTTTTCTGTGTCGTTGATTTAATGACAAAAAACCATACAGAGAGGAAAGCTATGGGAATCATATCCTGGATTATCTTTGGGCTGATTGCGGGGATTCTGGCGAAGTGGATTATGCCAGGCAAAGATGGTGGTGGTTTTATCGTAACCATAGTCCTGGGGATAGTGGGCGCGGTCGTAGGGGGCTGGATCAGTACCTTCTTCGGTTTTGGTAAAGTTGATGGTTTCAATTTTGGCAGCTTTGCCGTTGCGGTGATTGGTGCGCTGGTTGTTCTGTTTATCTACAGAAAAGTCAAAAGCTAAACCTGACATGCGTTAAAAAAAGGCTGCCTGATGGCGGCCTTTTTACTGCGCGGTATTACCACCAGCCAAAGTGCGTCCCGGCGACGGCGACGATGGCAATGAGCAACATAATGATGGTTGTTTTTCTCATTTAAGCCCCTGGCGCGGCATAACCACCGACAAAAAACCATGCTAAAAAAACCACTGCCGTTATAAAAATAACGACCGGAAAGAGTATTCCAATTCTCATACCATCACCTGTCTCGGTTTACATAACGCCGTAGAGTGTACGGGCTTAATCCATAGTGAGAAAGCGAGTTTTGCTTTTTCCTTTTTTTCCTGGTACATCTCGACGTCTGCGGCACGCAGTATGCTGTTGGCATCCGGGCTACTGGGGTCAACTTCCACCACGCCAGGATTTGATCGCTCGTTTCATGGCCATAGCGGTTATTAATGAGTTTAAAGTTATCCAGGTCGATAAAGGCGATAATAGCTTTGCAATTAAGGTGGCGAGCTAGCGAAAAGGCGAAAAAAAGCCCCGTTGTTGAGACCGGGGCAAAGACATCTTGATTACGGAATGATGTTCTCTGGTCATATCGAGAACCAGCACACTATAAAGCTGAAAAGTGCAGGTTTAATGGAGAAATCATGGAGAAAGTAGCTCCAGTTGATTAGGCTAAGGTTTCGTAAATAAAAAAAGGATAAAGAATGAGATATCTGTTACTTGCGCTGATGCTGCCGCTTGCGGCCTGCTCAACAGCAACGCCACCAGACGCCCCAAAACCGCCGCAGGCGGGGATGGCTAATCCTGCCTCGGTTTACTGCCTGCAAAAAGGGGGCGTTCAGGTTCCGGTGCAAAGCCCGCAAGGGGTACGCACGGAGTGCAAATTACCGGGCGGCGAAGTGATTGATGAATGGGATCTGTATCGTCGCGACCACCCGCAACCTGCCAGGTGACAGCAGTATAAGGACTGAGATACACTTCTCTTTAGGATTATTCTTACCTAACAATACTCACTGCGAGAGAAGTATGTTTCAGTTAAAACCGGGCAGCCTGGCCATGATCATTGGCGCGCGCACCACCGCTGGTCGTCGTAATATCGGTAAATCTGTTGAGCTGTTTGGTCTGTGCCAGCCTGGCTTACGTTTTGTGAATCCGGTAAACGGTGTAATGACCCAGTTGCCGTCAACAGCAGACCGCGCGCTTTGGCTGGTGACGGGTGATGTCTACGCTTTCGACAATCAGCATGGTTTTGCGTTCGTGCGCCCCGAACACCTGATGCCACTTCAGCCTGACGAAGCGCCGCAAACCCATAGCGAGCTGGCAATCAGCTGATTTTCAGATGGCGCAGCCAGTCGGCTAACACCAGGGCGTGATTCTGTTCAGTATTTTTAGCGCCATACAGCAGCGTGACGGTCTGTTTTTTTGCCCGTTCGGCAAGGCGGAGTCCTTCGTCCTGATGCTGCGCCAGCTCTTCCCGATACGCCTGGCTAAAGGCAGCAAAATCAATGTTCTCGCTGTGAAACGCTTTGCGCAGCTCGCTGGATGGCGTCAGCGTTTTACACCATTCATCGCAGTCGAGGTCTGATTTTTTGATCCCGCGCGGCCATAATCTGTCTACCAGAACCCGATAACCGTCCTCTGAACTTGCCTCGGCGTAAACACGTTTGCATTGAATCATCGTCTCTCTCCATGATGTGTAGGCCTACACACTATAGCACTAGGGTTTTTACCAACTAATTTTAAGGTATTGTGATTATTGCAAAAGATCGGTAGTCTGAGGTTCCTTATGTTATCTGATAATACTCTGGCATAAGGAACCTCTCATGGAACACTCCCCGGTTAAAACCACGCTACGTATTGCCCTGGTCGGCGACTACAATCCCGACGTGATTGCGCATCAGGCGATCCCGCTGGCAATTGATGACGCTGCCGCTGTACTTGAACTCACCGCCGATTACGACTGGCTTGCCACAACGGATTTGACCAGTCCGGAAGACCTGGTGGGCTACGATGCCATCTGGCTGGTACCTGCAAGTCCGTATAAAAATGCCGAAGCCGCCTTTATTGCCGCGCGTTATGCGCGCGAAAACAGCGTACCTTTCCTCGGGACATGCGGTGGATTCCAGCACGCGCTGATTGAGTATGCCCGCAACGTCCTGGGTTGGGATGACGCCGGACATGCGGAAACCGATACCGAAGGTACGATGGTGATTGCACCATTAACCTGCTCGCTGGTGGAAAAAACCGACGCTATTGAACTGCGCAACAATACAATTATTGCAAAAGCCTACGGAAAACCTGAGATTGAAGAAGGGTATCACTGCAACTACGGCGTCTCGCCAGAATTTGCCCATGAGCTTGAAAGTGGCGATATGCGTGTAACGGGCTGGGACGAACAGGGTGAAATTCGCGCGGCAGAGCTGGTCACGCATCCGTTCTTCGTGATCACCCTGTTCCAGCATGAACGCGCGGCACTGGATGGCCGCCCTGTGGTGCTGGCGCAGGCCATGCTGCGCGCAGCGCGTGGATAAATAAGGCAGGCCTCCCGGTCTGCCTTATGCTTAGCGGGGTGTGATTTCCCGATCGCGCCCGGCAAGTACACCGCATCCGGCCATCACGATGGAGGCGAGCGCACAGGCCATCAAGGGAATTCGCCAGTCGCCCGCCGAATCGTGAATTTTCCCCATCAGCGGCGGCCCGCACGCTGCCAGCAGATAACCAATCGACTGCGCCATCCCCGACAATGCTGCTGCCTGGTGCGCCGAGCTGGCGCGCAGGCCGATAAACGTCAGGCCGAGGATCATTGTGGCTCCTGAGCCAAAGCCAAATATCACTGTCCATATGAGGGCAAGTCCGGGTGCAAACCAGAAACCCGCCGCGCTGACAGCGCACATCAACGCTACGCATCCTGCGATCCCTCGCTGATCTTTCAGTCGATGAAGGATCAGCGGCACGGCCAGCCCCGGCACTGCGGTGGCAAGTTGTAACACGCCATGCATGGAGCCTGCCTGCGTTTCGCTGTAGCCGTGACTTTGCAAAATGGCAGGCAGCCAGCCAATAATCACATAATAAATCAGTGAGTTGATGCCAAGGAATGAGGTTACCTGCCAGGCGAGGGCAGAGCGCCAGATCGCGCGGTTATGCAGAGCCCCCGCGGCGGTCACCGTGGCGACGGGAGTGCGTCGCCACTGTGGCAGCCAGAGCAGCAAGGCCACCAACGGGAAGGTCATCAGCATGAGTAACGCGCCGTGCCAGCCTGCGTCTCCCAGAGCCAGGGGAACAATCAGCGCGGAGCCAAGTGCTGCCGATGCGCCCATGGTCAGGGAGTAAGCGCCGGTTAATCCGGCGACCTGGCCGGGGAAATCACGTTTGATAAGCCCGGGCAGCAGCACGTTTCCGAGCGCAATACCGCAACCAATAATTGCGGTGCCGCTAAACAGCAGCGCAGCAGAAGGCAAAGAGCGAATGCCAATACCGGCACAAATCAGTAGCAGTGCGACAAAAAGACTCCGCTCCATGCCAATACGCCGGGCAAGACCCGCGGCCAGCGGGGAGATTAACGCAAACGCCAGCAGCGGGAGCGTGGTGAGCAGGCCGGTTTGCGCGGTGCTGAGCCCGTAATCATGGCGAATAGTGTCAAGCAAGGGGGCCGCGCCGGTAAAGGTCACGCGCAGCGTGGTGGCAATCATGAGGATACCTGCAATCAGCAGTGTTCCCTGTTTCCCTGAAGGTCGAATATCAGCAGTCGTCATTATTTTCTCTAACGTTGAGGCGAGGGCACACAATACCGATATTTATGCGAGTTGAAATCAAGCTAAAATGACAGTTTATCGCTAATATCGGACAACTTAATGATCGGCCTGGGACTTGATGGTTACGACCCTGACAGCCAGCATGATGCTGCGGTGGCGTTTCGAATCCGTGTGGTAGCAGAAGAACAACACATACCGCGACACCAGCACCGCAAAGGGCAGCTGATTCTGGCGTTAGGTGGTGCAATTACCTGCGAAGTTGAAAACGCCATGCTGATGGTACCACCGCAATATGCCGTGTGGATCCCGGGCCAGGTTCCCCACAGCAATAAAGCCACGCCAAGCGCCCAGCTCTGTTTTTTGTTTATCGAACCCGGTGCGGTCAGCCTGCCGGATCGCTGCTGCACGCTCAAGATATCACCGCTGGTGCGGGAGCTTATCCTGTCCCTTGCGTCCAGAACCCGCGAAGAACTTCAGCTGCCGGCCACCTCAAGGCTTATCGATGTGCTGTTTGACGAACTGCTGCAACAGCCGCAGGAACACCTGCAACTGCCGGTATCGCCCCATCCTAAAATCCGCTTTATGAGTGAACGAATGGCCGAGGAGCCCGCCGAATGGCAGACCCTGGCGCAATGGGCACACCATTTTGCGATGAGCGAACGCAATCTGGCGCGGCTGGTGGTAAAAGAAACCGGGCTGAACTTTCGACGCTGGCGGCATCAGTTGCAGCTCATTGTGGCGCTACAGCTGCTGATTAGCGGGCGTTCCGTGCAACAGGTGGCGCAATCGCTTGGCTATGACTCCACCACCGCGTTTATCACGATGTTCAGAAAAGGGTTAGGGCAAACCCCCGCCCGCTATGTGGCAGGTCTTTCTAAGACTTCCCAATAAAGAGTGAAACCAGGCCTGCGGCAATCAGTGGGCCAACTGGCACACCGCGGAACAGGGCCACGCCCAGAACGGTGCCCACCAGAAGCCCGGCAACCAGCGATGGCTGGGAACTCATCAGCGTTACCCCGCGCCCGCCAAGCCAGGAGACAAAAATACCAACGGCAATGGCAACCAGCGATTTCCAGTTCACAAAAGAGTGAAGCAGCGTCGACGCCGGGAGCGTGCCGCTGGCAATCGGTGCCATCACTCCAATCGTCAGAATGATAATCCCGACCGTCAGGCCTTGTTTTTCAATCCAGGGGAAAAAGGTATTTAGCGGGGTGACGCGCACGATAATAAGTACCAGTATTGAGACGGCAACCGTGGTGTTATGGCTAATAAAGCCCAGTGCAGCGAGCCCCATAAGAATTAACAGGGTAGGGTCGAACATGTGTCATCCTTGCTAAAAAAAGTAAGCCTGCTTACTTTACGCGTAAAAATTTCGGCAAACAGCCTTTATAAAAAGATCTTATTGCTGTCATGTCACTGTCATTTGCGGAGGATAAAAAAGTACCAGTCACAGCAAAAGGGTATGCATGATGAACGATCAAATGTTTATCGAAACGCTGATTATCTCGTCTTCGTTTTTTACTATTGCAATCATTCTGGTGGCGTCAGTTATTTTTCTGGAAAAACATGGCTGACTGATTAGCCAGCCGCAGTCGTTATACTTTTCGAAAAGCAACCAGCTCAGGCCGGGCGATGCGCAGGTAATCCTGGGTGTCCATAATGACGGACTTCTCGAGCAAACCCGCGTTAAACGCGATTTCGTCAAAACGCTCGAACAGCAGCGGGTCGGCGACCAGCGTCAGGTCCGGGTGGAAGCTAAAAGGCGGTATAGCGCCGAAGACGCAGGCTGTCAGATTATCCACTTCCGCAGGGCTGGCAAGTGAAGCTTTAAGCCCGCCAAAATGACTGGCAAGTTGGCTGAGGTCGGCCTGCTGATCGGCAGCCAGGATCGCCAGAACATGTTTTTTAACGCCGTTTCCCTTCACTTTGCAGACCAGCGCTTTTGCACCCTGTCCAGGATCAGTGCCGCGGATCTCGCTTACTGCTTCGCATTTTCCCACCGCGTCATGTTCCACCACGCGAAACTGCGCCTGTTGTTGGGTTAACAATGCGATAAGTTGCTGGTGGGTGTCGGTACCTTTTCCTTCATCAGACATCGCGTTTTACCTGTTTTATGCCAATCGCAGCGTTGTACATTAACACAATTCTTTTAGCCGATGCGCACCTCAGAATTGGCGGTTATATACGCAGGGTGACAAAAGTTGAAATTCGGTTTGTTATTATCAATCTCCGGTATTATCACAGGGGTTGTGAAGTAATGAACAGGAAATACAAGGAGATAGACACGATTATTCGGGGGCTAAATCACGCGACCGATGCCCACTTCAAATGGCTGGTGAAGGTGCTGCGTTTTGTGGCCAGCCGTGATGTTGACCTGCCAGAAATCACCTGCGGTGAGGCGCATAATCACTGCGAGTTCGGGAGCTGGTTGAATGAACAGCTCGCATCGGAAGGCGGGGACAGAAATTACCTTCTCGATATTAATAAAAAACATATCGTGGTTCATCGGGCCTGTCGTCAGCTTATTACGTCTCTGGAATGTGAGTCGCAGCAGCAGCTCAATTTCGGGCTGTTTGAAACTGCGCTGCTGTCATTCACCGATTCGCTGACGCGCTATAAAGTGCATTTGCTGCAATTGCGAACCAGCTACGATGCGCTGACAGGTCAGCCCCTGCGCCGTATTCTGGATGAGTCTTTTGACAGCATGAATGCTCAGTACAGTGAGAATGGGTTATATCTGATGCTGCTCGATGTCGATCATTTTAAAAAGATAAATGATACCCACGGCCACCTGGCGGGTGACATGGTGTTGCGATCGCTGGCGATTAATCTGGAAGACAATATTCGCCGCGATGAGTCCGTTTATCGCTATGGAGGCGAAGAGTTTATTATTCTGCTTAAGGCCGAAAACGATCGTGCGGCAACCATCGTGGCAGAACGGCTTCGCCGGGTCATTGCTGCAGTGGAAACCGTCGCGGGCGAGCACCGTATTCGCATTACATTCTCGGCGGGTTTAACGCGTGTTCATCTTGATGAACCACTCCGGGAAGTGCTGGAGCGAGCGGATATGGCTCTGTATAAAGGCAAAAAGAGCGGCCGCAACTGCACCATTCTGATTAACCGGCGGCTGGATTGTCTTAATGTGGGCGAATAAAGAAAACAGCCAGCGATGTCGCTGGCTGTTGGATTATGCATTGCTGGTTGAGCTTTGTTTGTGGAACAGCTCCCTGAACACCGGGTAGATATCATCCTGATCTCGGATGTGCTGCATGGCAAAATTATCAAACATCGACTGTAAGTGTTCATATTCACGCCACAGCGTCTGGTGGGCGCGACGGGTAATTTCGATATAGCTGTAGTACCGCACTACAGGCAGAATTTTCTTCGCCAGAATTTCATGACACAGCGGTGAGTCATCTGCCCAGTTATCGCCATCGGACGCCTGCGCCGCATAAATGTTCCACTGCGCCGGGTCATAGCGTTCTTTCACGACTTCATCCATCAGTTTCAGGGCGCTTGATACAATTGTGCCCCCGGTTTCCTGCGAGTAGAAGAACTCGTGCTCATCCACCTCTTTTGCCTGCGTATGGTGGCGAATATAAACCACTTCCACGTTCTTATAGGTTCTGCTCAGGAACAGATAGAGCAGGATATAAAAACGTTTAGCCATGTCCTTCGTGGCTTGATCCATTGAACCTGAAACGTCCATCAGACAGAACATCACCGCCTGGCTGGACGGCTCGGGGCGCTTCTCATAGTTCTTGTAACGCAGGTCAAAGGTGTCGATAAACGGCACCCGGTCGATCTTCGCACGTAACTCAGCAATCTCTTTACGCAGGCGTTCCTCTTCCAGAAGTTGCGCGGGCTCTGTGTTCTCAACCACTTTCAGGCTGGTTTCCAGTTCGCGCAGTTCACGACGTTTCCCTGCCGTCATCGCCGTACGCCGCGCCAGTGAGTTCTGCAATGAACGCACGACGCTGATATTGGCAGGCACACCGTTGGCGGTGTATCCCGCACGATGGGTTTTATACTCGTTCAATTGACGGTGCTGGTTCTTTTTCAGGTTCGGCAACGCCAAATCTTCAAAGAGCAGATCGAGATACTCATCTTTCGAAATCTGGAAAACAAATTCATCCTGTCCTTCACCGTCCTGGCTGGCCTGTCCCTGACCGCTTCCCGAACCACCACCACCTTGTGGGCGTTCGATTCTGTCGTTCTGAACGAAGTGGTCATTACCTGGATGGACACGATGGCGCAGGCCGCCGCGTCCCTGATGGAACATCGGTTCGCTAATGTCATCCGTCGGGATAGAAACGGATTCACCGCTATCGACGTCAGTCACCGAACGCTTGTTGATGGCTTCGGAGATCGACTGTTTAATTTGCGCTTTATAACGGCGCAAGAACCGCTGGCGATTCACCGTGCTCTTGTTTTTGCCGTTAAGACGCCGGTCAATAAACCAGGTCATATACCCCCCGTACTGCATTTGCCAACTTGCAGTGTCCTGAAATGCCGGACATTTTTTGTAGGCCCGGTAGGCGCAGGCGCCACCGGGCACTTGTGTTAAGACGATTTGCGTACGCGCAGATACCATTCACACAGCAGGCGAACCTGTTTGCGGGTATAGCCTTTCTCCATCATACGGTCGACAAAGTCGTCGTGTTTTTTCTGCTCATCGGTTGAGGTTTTGGCGTTAAACGAAATGACCGGCAACAGCTCTTCGGTATTAGAGAACATTTTCTTCTCGATAACCGTGCGCAGTTTTTCATAGCTGGTCCAGTTCGGATTCCGCCCGCTGTTGTGCGCTCTTGCACGCAGCACGAAGTTGACTATCTCATTACGGAAATCTTTCGGGTTGCTGATGCCCGCCGGCTTCTCGATTTTTTCCAGTTCAGCGTTCAGGGATTCACGGTCAAACAGCTGGCCGGTATCCGGATCGCGATACTCCTGATCCTGGATCCAGAAGTCAGCATAGGTCACATAACGGTCGAAAATGTTCTGACCGTATTCCGAGTAAGATTCCAGATAAGCCGTCTGGATCTCTTTGCCAATGAACTCGGCGTATTTCGGGATCAGATAGCCTTTAAGGAACTCAAGGTAACGTTCAGCTTGCTCTTGCGGGAACTGTTCACGTTCAATCTGCTGTTCCAGCACATAGAACAGATGAACCGGGTTCGCGGCCACTTCAGCATGGTCGAAGTTAAACACGCGGGAGAGGATCTTAAACGCGAAACGCGTGGACAGACCGTTCATCCCTTCGTCGACCCCGGCGTAGTCCCGGTATTCCTGGTACGACTTCGCTTTTGGGTCGGTGTCTTTCAGGCTTTCGCCATCATAGACACGCATTTTCGAGTAAATGCTGGAGTTTTCCGGTTCTTTCAGGCGCGACAGGATAGAGAAGCGCGACAGCGTTTCCAGCGTACCCGGGGCGCAAGGTGCATGAACCAGCTCACTGTGGTTGAGCAGTTTTTCGTAAATTTTGATCTCTTCAGAGATCCGCAGGCAATAAGGCACTTTGACGATGTACACACGGTCAAGGAACGCCTCATTGTTTTTGTTATTACGGAAAGTGACCCATTCGGATTCGTTCGAGTGAGCCAGGATAATCCCGTTGAACGGCAGGGCGGAGATACCTTCTGTCCCGTTGTAGTTCCCTTCCTGGGTTGCGGTCAGCAGCGGATGCAGCACTTTGATCGGTGCTTTAAACATCTCGACGAATTCCATAATCCCCTGGTTCGAACGGCACAGCGCACCAGAATAGCCATAGGCATCCGGGTCGTTTTGCGCGTGATGTTCCAGCTTACGGATATCGACTTTACCCACCAGAGCTGAAATATCCTGGTTGTTCTCATCGCCCGGTTCCGTTTTGGCGATGGCAATCTGTTCCAGAATGGACGGCCATACTTTGACGACGCGGAATTTGGTGATATCCCCACCAAACTCATGCAGACGTTTTGCGGCCCACGGCGACATGATGGTGCCGAGATAGCGGTGTGGGATGCCAAACTCTTTATCCAGAATCTGCGCATCTTCCTGCGGGTTGAACAGGCACAGCGGATGGTCGTTAACCGGGCTGCGTTCACCGTTGGCGCTCAGCACATAAATAGGTACGCGCTGCATCAGCGCTTTAAGACGTTCGGCAAGCGATGATTTACCGCCACCCACAGGGCCTAATAAATAGAGGATCTGTTTCTTCTCTTCCAGACCCTGAGCCGCATGTTTCAGATAGGAGACGATTTGTTCAATGGCATCTTCCATACCATAGAACTCTTCAAACGCCGGGTATCGGGCGACAACCCGATTCGAAAATAGACGGGAAAGCCGTGGCTCCAGTGCAGTATCAACCATGTTTGGCTCACCAATAGCCATCAATAGCCGTTCTGCCGCATTGGCATAGGCACTGCGATCTTGCCGACAGATGGTAAGAAACTCCTGCAGTGTGAACTCTTCGTCCTTGGCAGCTTCATAGCGCTGGCGATAGTGATCGAATATATTCATGGCATGCCGTCCTTTCGTTTTTTAGCACATGATAAGAGCCGTTCGTATGAGTAGTGGAGGCTCCCGGAAGAGAATTTCTCGCACCGTAATGCCAGAGCAGCAACCTGTGTGCCAGGTCGGTCGCCAGGGATCACAGGGCGCTCAGGAATTTCTCCTCTTAAATTAAAGCGTAGATGGCATTTGCAAAACTTGCATGTTGGGAAAATCTAATTTCAATGACATATCAATAACTCATCCAAAAATTTCCGCCTTTGTTATAAGGCATTTTTGCGCTTTTCATCTTGTCGTCACATAAATGAAAGCTGGCGGTCATTTGAAAAATGGAAAATACCGGGTTTATCAAACTCATTAGCAGGCAAAAAACTTTGGGTTGTAGGGGAAGGGCGGTTACACTTCACCCGCTGATTATTTGACTACAGGAAAGAATGGATTGTGACCAAACTCAAACTTCTGGCATTAGGCGTACTTGCCGCCACTTCAGTTAGCGCCGCACAGGCAGAGGATCAGTGGACTGTTGGTGCTGGCGTAGGCGTGATTAACAGCCCATACAAACAGTATGACCGCGAGATTTATCCGGTTCCGGTTGTGACCTATGAAGGCGATAACTTCTGGTTCCGCGGCCTGGGCGGCGGTTACTATTTGTGGAACGATAATGCCGACAAACTCTCTGTCATGGCGTACTACGATCCGAAGCACTTCAAACCAGGCGATAGCGATAACAACCAACTGCGCCGCCTCGACAAACGTAAAAGCTCCATGATGGCCGGGCTTTCTTACGTGCATAACACCCAGTATGGTTTCCTGCGTACAGCGCTGGCAGGCGATACGCTGGATAATAGCAACGGCTTTATCTGGGATCTGGCCTGGCTGTACCGCTATACCAACGGTGGGCTGACCCTGACGCCAGGTATCGGCGTGCAATACAGCAGTGAGAACTACAACGACTACTATTATGGCGTGTCCAAAAACGAGTCTCGTCGTAGCGGCCTGAAAACCTACGGTGCTGATGACGGCTGGGATCCGTACCTGGAACTCACCGCAAGCTATAACTTCCTCGGCGACTGGAGCGTATTCGGCACTGGCCGCTATGTGCGCCTGAGCGATGAAGTGAAAGATAGCCCAATGGTCGACAAATCCTGGTCCGGTATCTTCTCAGTCGGTGTGAGCTACAAATTCTGATTGTGCATTTTCACAGTGCAATCTATGCATCATAACGGGGCGCTTGCGCCCCGTTTGCTTTACGGTGGTGCAGATAACAGGAGAGTGATATGAACGCAAAAACGGTGACATTTTCCGGTGCACGTACCCTTCCGGCAATCGGGCAGGGCACCTGGTATATGGGCGAAAAGGCAAGCCTGCGTAAAACCGAAGCGGATGCGCTGCGAGCGGGCATCGACCTTGGACTCACGTTGATTGATACCGCAGAGATGTATGCTGAAGGCGGGGCTGAAGAGGTTGTCGGCGAAGCAATCAAAGGCCTGCGCGATAACGTGTATCTGGTGTCTAAAGTCTATCCGTGGAATGCCGGAGGGCAGAAGGGGATGGCGGCATGTGAAGCCAGCCTGCAACGACTTGGCACCGATCACATCGACCTGTATCTGCTGCACTGGCGAGGCGGATTTAGCCTGGAAGACACGATTGAACTGATGGAGAAACTCCAGCGGGAGGGAAAGATAGGCCGCTGGGGCGTGTCGAATCTGGATTATGACGACATGCAAGAGTTGTGGCGCGAAGAGGGCGGTCCTGCCTGTGCCACTAATCAGGTGCTGTATCACCTTGCTTCACGCGGAATTGAATATGATTTACTGCCCTGGTGTCAGCAACAGGCAATGCCGGTGATGGCTTACTGCCCGTTAGCCCAGGCCGGACGCTTACGCAGCGGGTTAATGAATCATCCGGTGGTTAATGAGATTGCCCGCGACCATCACGCCACCGCCGCACAAATTCTGCTGGCATGGGTGATTAGCCATCAGGGCGTGATTGCGATACCGAAAGCGGCATCAGCGGAGCATGTAAAAGAAAATGCAGGGGCGTTAGACATTACGCTTACCGCGCAGGATCTGCTCAAACTGGAGCGTGCATTCCCGGCACCCGCTCATAAAACGCCATTAGATGTGGTTTAACGGTGTGGGGTTTCCTCTCCCCCCAATGGGGAGAGAGGCTGCTCGAGACCATTAGCCTTTAACAATGCTAATGGTCTGCGCCAGACGAGAAGGCTTCTCGGCACTGGCTTTTTGCAGAGGTGAAACGCAGGCGGTTTCGACACACACAAAGGTTTTATAGCCGTCATCCGGCACGTCACCCATGCTCACAGAGAGCGCAGGGCCCGGGTTCCAGCCCACAACGTTGCTGTTGTGGTGATGGATAACCTCAATCCGGCGATTGAGGTTTGCATCGTGGATCACGCTGCACGCTTCCGGGTGCAGGTAAACACGGTCTGTACGATCCGGGAATGTCTGCACGCCACCGCTCAGTTTCCCTTCTCTCGCGTTGTCGACTTTGTCGATAAAGGTATCGCCAAGTCCGCTGACTTTTACTGCGCTGATGTCACCCACGTTGAAATAGGTGTGCAGGGCAGAAGATGTTTCGAACTCACCGTGGGCTTCCAGCTCAATTTCACAGGTTTTACCCAGTTTGAAGCGCGCATACAGCGTGAAGTCGTGTGGCCAGAGTTTGCGGGTGTCATCGTTGCTGTGCAGCTCAAAGGTCAATACCGCACCGTTGTCATCTACATTGTGCGCTTTCAGCGTCCACTGCTGATTGCGTGCAAAACCGTGAGCAGGCAGGCCTTGTTCAGCGGCAGGGCCAAACCACGGCCAGCAGATCGGTACACCACCACGGATCGCAGCGCCTTTTTTAAACGAGGTAATATCGCTCAGCCACAGACCTTCTGCTTCACCTTCTGGTTTCCAGGAGAGCAGATGAGCACCGTTGAGTGCAACTGACGCTTTAACGCGTGGGTGATCAACAACGATAATATCGGCATCATCGATTTTGCGGTGGGAGAGCACAGGGGTAAGTTGTTCGACTACCGGAAGTGCAAAAATTTTATTAATCATTACGCAATCCTCTGTCTTTAAAGCAATAAAAAAGGCGACCGAAGTCGCCTTTTTGGATCAGTTTCTCATCTCAACTTATTTGGAGATGTGAGCGATCAGGTCCAGTACTTTGTTAGAGTAGCCGGTTTCGTTGTCGTACCAGGATACCAGTTTAACGAAGTTGTCGTTCAGTGCGATACCAGCTTTAGCATCGAACACAGAGGTGCAGATTTCGCCGTTGAAATCGGTAGAAACAACGTCGTCTTCGGTGTAACCCAGAACGCCTTTCATTGCGCCTTCGGAAGCAGCTTTGATTGCTTTCTTAATTTCTTCATAAGAAGCAGCTTTTTCCAGACGAACGGTCAGGTCAACTACGGAAACGTTAGGAGTTGGAACGCGGAACGCCATACCAGTCAGTTTACCGTTCAGCTCTGGCAGTACAACGCCTACAGCTTTAGCAGCACCGGTAGAAGATGGGATGATGTTCTGAGCTGCGCCACGGCCGCCGCGCCAGTCTTTGTGAGACGGGCCATCAACGGTTTTCTGAGTAGCGGTAGTTGCGTGAACGGTGGTCATCAGGCCTTCAACGATACCGAAGTTGTCGTTGATAACTTTAGCCAGTGGGGCCAGGCAGTTGGTGGTGCAGGATGCGTTAGAAACGATGTCCTGGCCAGCATATTTTTCGAAGTTAGCACCACGTACGAACATTGGGGTGTTGTCTTTGGATGGACCAGTCAGAACAACTTTTTTCGCACCAGCGGTGATGTGTTTACGCGCGGTTTCGTCGGTCAGGAAGATACCGGTAGCTTCAGCTACAACGTCAACACCGATTTCGTTCCATTTCAGGTTAGCTGGGTCTTTCTCAGCAGTAACGCGGATGGTTTTGCCGTTAACAACCAGGTGGCCGTCTTTCACTTCAACGGTGCCGTCGAAACGACCGTGAGTTGAGTCGTACTTCAGCATGTACGCCATGTATTCAGCGTCCAGGAGATCGTTGATACCAACGATTTCGATGTCAGAACGTTTCTGAGCAGCACGGAAAACAATACGGCCGATACGGCCAAAACCGTTGATACCTACTTTGATAGTCATATATTCCACCAGCTATTTGTTAGTGAATAAAAGGTTGCGTGTAAAATTACAAAAACCTTACGCAGCGTCAAGCGGAATCGTGTCAATCATTGCGACAAATCAATCCTGTGACTAACGTTTGTGCGACTGACTCGCCTCACTTTCCCTTTGAGCTAGCAACCACATGGGGGCTGCGCCCGGAATTTTAAAGGCCTGCCTGTATAAAAATGTGAAATTGATCACATTTGGCCGACCACCTTTTTGCGACACATAAGTTTAGAACAAAAGTGCACGCGTGGGTGTTAATGTTTTGTTAGAATCCGGGGTAAAGATGCCTGTTTCTACAGCGAGATGTAAGCATATGTCGAATCAACGTAACCCTGATGAACTGAAAAATAACCTGACAGAAATGCAGTTTTACGTGACCCAGAATCACGGGACTGAGCCCCCATTTACCGGGCGCTTGCTACACAATAAGCGAGACGGTGTCTATCACTGCCTGGTGTGCGATGCGCCACTGTTCAACTCCCAGACTAAATACGATTCTGGCTGTGGTTGGCCGAGCTTTTACGAGCCTGTCAGCGATGACGCGATCCGCTACATTGATGACTCATCACATGGGATGCAACGTATTGAAATTCGTTGCGGCAAATGTGATGCCCACCTGGGGCATGTTTTCCCGGACGGCCCTCAGCCAACGGGCGAACGCTTCTGCGTCAATTCAGCGTCATTAAGCTTCACTGATGACGAAAATGGCGACCAGACTAAAGGCTGAAAAAACGATTCAGCAAATTATTCCTTTGAAAGGGAGACATCATGAATATTGATGACATGATAAGTGGCATGACACCGGAAGTTTATCAGCGTCTGGTGACGGCGGTTGAACTGGGAAAATGGCCTGATGGTGTAGCCCTTACCCCGGATCAAAAAGAGAACAGTTTGCAACTGGTGATGTTGTGGCAGGCACGTAACAACACTGACGCCCAGCACATGACCATCGACACCCAGGGTCAGATGGTGATGAAGAGCAAGCGCGAGCTAAAAGAAGATTTTGGCATCACGCCAAAACCGATTGCGACGATGAAAATGCAATAACGGTGCGGGTTGATGCCCTCACCCAGCCCTCTCCCTGTGGGTTGAGGAATCCCCACAAAAATACGAGCACGGACGGCTCCCTCTCCTTTTTG